>JBDHFW010000081.1:0-10560 GCA_039590175.1 Gemmatimonadota bacterium
CGTCTCCGAGTTCATCGTGCGGGGGACGAACGACGGACCGCTAGGTTCACTTCCCGCTACCGGAAGAAGCTACACGGGGCGTCTCTGCGAGATCATGAACTTTGACTCAGAGGGCCGGATGGTCTCTGGATGCCTCTACTACGATCAGTTGTCGATGCTAGTCCAGCTTGGGCACGCAGAGCCACCTCAAGAATAGACGCTAAAACGAGCACGCGCCGTTCTACTCCCCCGGGAGGTCATCATGTTCGGGATCGTCTCTAGCACGGAGCTATGGAGCTGACGGCGATGGTTGGCAGGAGGTGCAGTCCGTAGTGACTTTAGCACGGGAGCGATTTAAGGAATGGCTTCGAGACTACGGCGCTGCGTGGGAAGGGCGTGATCCCGAAGCCGCAGCGACGTTGTTCAGCGACGAGGCTCTCTACTATTGGACCCCTTTTGATGAACCGAAGAGGGGGAGGGAGGGCATAGCGACTGCATGGCGAGAGGCCACTTCTCGTCAGCGCAACGTCAGGTTTTCGTACGACCTTCTCGCAGTAAGCGGGGCCACAGGGGTAGCCCGATGGCACGCCTCCTTTGAGCGGAGCTCAACAGCCCGGCCCGTTGAGCTTGACGGCATTCTCATGGCTGAGTTCGACGGCAACTCTCGATGTCGAGTCTTCCGCGAGTGGTGGCACAGTACGGAGGCGTGAAGGACGTTTTGCACCTTCCCGAGGTTGAGGCGCGAGGAAGATGGAGATCCGAGGGTACTCCCGGCTGGGGCTGTTGGGATACGGAAAAGCCACGGAAAATAGCCTGTGACGCAAATAGTGTCACAGGCTTAACTTACATCAGTCGGGGCGGCCGGATTCGCCTGACCGGCGACCGAGCGCAGCGAGGGGAGCCAACCGGCGACCTCCTGCTCCCAAAGCCGATGACGGGCGCGCGTCAGCGCTGGTGGGCGCCCGAATCCGGGCTGCTTCCCTGCCCCAGCGCGCGTCAGCGCCGGTAGGCGCGCGTGGGCGCTGGCACTGTCGCTGGCATTGGAATCTGTCTGGTTTTACGGACCGGCAAGTAGCCAAGCAACAGCTAGGACGGTTCTAAGGAGTCAGTCCTGCCTTGCAAGTTGGAAGATAAGTAGTTCTCATCTGTCCTGGAGGGTGGCAGCCCGACCCAGCTCCGATCTGGATCGTGCTCTGTACTAGAGCAGCAGGAGGAGGGAACGATGCCGGAGACGGTTCGCAAGGTGGATTACTACTACACGACAGTACCTGACCAGCCTCACGAGGGCGCGGGCCTCCTTGACGTGTTCAAAGCGGCGGGCGTGAATTTCCTCGCCATTCACGCATTCCCTATCGCCGGCGACCAGGCCCAGGTCGATTTGGTGCCCGAGGAGCCAGGTACGTTTCTAGCAGCGGCTAGGAACGCCGACATCGAGCTGAGCGACCCTAGGACTGCGTTCCTCATCGACGGCGAAGACCGCATCGGTGCCACGGCAGACACGCTCGGGAACCTTGGGAGGGAGGGGATCAACGTGACGGCGACGACCTCCATCGTCACCGGCGGCCGGTATGGCACGCTGTTGTGGGTCGGGCCAGCGGACGTGGAGAAAGCGGCGACGACCCTGCGCGCGACGTAGTTCCCTGTGCAGTAGACGCATCGGTTCGAGACAAGCCAACGCCAACGAGTCAGGCGACGCGCGCTTAATCGTCAACCCGGCGACTAGGGGCGGTCAAGGGGGAACGGAGAACCCCTTCAAGGTGATGGAGCGCCCGTTTGGATCTCGGCCAGTTTCGCCTGCGCGAGCTGGGCCGGCCGATAATCCGGGTCGGCGTTCTTCCAGATCTCCGCAGCCGCTTGGAGTTGCTCGATCGCATCCGCTGCTCGACCCATATCCTCGTAAACCAGCGCCAGCTCGTAGCGGACCTTCGCATCGGCCGCAACGACCTTGAGCACGCCTTGGAGGGTAGCTTCCGCGGCCTCCAGTTCGCCCAACTTGGACTGACATCGGCCCAATGCAGCCGCGAACAAGAGCTCGGCGGGGGACAGCGAGACAGCTTGCCGATAGCTCTCGACCGCCGAGCGGCAGTCCCCATCCTTCTCGCTAATGAGGCCGCTTCCGTATGCGGCATGACTCTTCAACGCCTCATACCCAAGGGCCGCGATCCCCGCCTTTCCGCGATCCAACTCTTCCCGGGCGCGCTCTACATCACCTGACTCGGCGATGGCACTCACATATAGGACCCCATATAGATCGTCGTAGGGTGAAGGGAGCCCGGCTCGGAGGCTGTCGAGCTGACGGAACGCGAACGCTTCCCGGCCGACCTCGTGCGCGAACTGGAGCGCCAGCGCTTGCTCGGGCGAAAACGCCGCGTTCAACGGATCCTCAGACTCCGCCGCCGCAGCCAGCAGCTTCGGGTAGGTTTCCTCGACTCGCCTGAACAGGCCCTGCCTGTAGTACAGGGTTTCCAAGAAGTCGTAGACCTCGAGGCGGTCCTCGGGCCCGCGGCTGGCCGCCAGCGCCTCATCCGCCCACTCGCGAGCCTTCTCGAAACTGCCCAGGTCGCGCTCCAGTCGGAGCAGCTTCGCCATCACCGACGCCTCACCAGGCTCGATCAGGAGAGCTTTCTGCAAAGCCGCTCGGGCCAGTTCGTGCTCGCCCGTTAGGCGGCGCAGCTCGCCGATCGCGACGAAGGACTCGTGGTCGTTTGGAAACAGCTCCGCGTAGCGCTCGAAGTAGCTCAGCGCCAGCTCGTACTGCGCGTGCTCCTCATAGATGCCGCCGATCTGCTGCAACTGGTCGTATTGGGTCGGGTCGATGGAGAGGATCGCCTCGAGCTGCGCGATCTGCTCCTCCCACTGACCACGCACGTGGAACAGCTCGGCGAGCAGCCCACGGCCCTCGATATCCTGCGGGTAGAGCTCCACCAAGTACTTGGCAGTCTTGAATGCCTGCTCTGGCTTCTGCTGGAACAGTAGATAATCCCACGTCCGAATCTGGAGCTGGGCGCGTTCCGGCAGCTTGTACAGGTGCTGCTGGGCCGCCTGCATGGCGGCGGCGCCCTCCTCCGGCCGGTTGAGGTAGTAGTAGCTGAATGCCAAAAATAACTGTGCCCAGGCGAAGGTAGGATCCTCTTCAACGGCGCCGGCCAGCCAACGCTCAGCGGCATCAATGTCAGAGGCCAAAAAGACCCTCAAACCGAGCGCAAACTGCCTGAACGCGCTCACCGAGTGGGTCAGGAGCTCGGATGCCGGCAGGTCCTGGGCTTCCTCGATCTGAAGTGTCGGCAGTCCCAGATCGCGCTTCAACTGATCGGACATCTGGTCGGCCAGCTCGAACGGATCGTTTCCGCTGAACGTGTGCCTCGCGACCAGCCTTCCACGCGGCGCGTCGTAGAGCTCCGACTCCACCGCAAGGCCCGAATCGGCGCTGATGAGCGAGCCCGTCAGGAGAAAGTCAACATGTCGGTCCACGGCCAGCTTCCGCTTCAAGGCCAGCGGCGCGCCAACGCCGTCTTCGAATCCTGCTTCCTGCAGCTCCCGCATCAGTCCGTCGTCGCCCCATGGCGATACAACACGGACGAACATGTCTTGGTAGAGATCAGATTCCGTCGCAAACGGGAGCCCATAGCGAAGCCAATTGAGGGTCGTGTCTCCGGTCTCGTTGTCGAAAAAGAACGAGGCGACGCTGCGCCGGAACTCGTTGCGCGGGATGACACGCTCGACCGCGTTCCCTGCCTCGTCATCCACGACAACCGTCGTGGTCGCAGCGCCCAGGTACTTTCCGTGAAAGCCCACGTAGAGAACCGCGGCGGCAACGACCAGGTTGAGCGGGATGGCGATGGACTCCGTGCGCGTCCAGTGGTCGTCACCGGGCGCTCCGTACCGCCAGGCCAGGAGCAGAACCGAGGGGAGCAGCAGCAATAACAGCGCGACAACGAAGTTTGTGATGTGGGGGGAGAGCACGTACTGCTCCACCGCCCAGTCTGTGGCCTCCACGAAGCCCCAGGAGCCGACCATGTAAAGGCCGACGATCTGCGGCACTCGTCGCCTAAAGAGCTCACTAAGCATTCGCACTCCCAAGGCTGCGTTCGAACGGGCGGCGTTCGGATCGCGTTTCGGTCAGCTATTCGTCCGCACCTACCATAGCCGCTTGATCACACCCCTACAAACGGCATGGCTCTCTGGGGACGAGACAAGGATCGTGGGGAACGGAGGCGGCTCATCTGTGTGCCGCGCAGGAGGGCGGCCGCCAGCCGCCTGTCCATATCGCTGCGCAGTGTCAGGAACAGTGCCAGCTGAGTGGCGCAGCTGGGCCCACCGATAGACAGCAACGAGGGTGATCGCCGGCTGGTCGATCCGGCTGCAGCGGAGCTTGCGGACGCGCTCGTTCCGCGCAATGGTTGGCGGCCAATGAGATCCGACCTTCAGCCGCCCAAAGATCCGGCCGTCGTTCGTGCCGTCTCCCGCTGGGAGATCGTGGGGATCGCCATCAACGGAGTCATCGGGAGCGGCATCTATCTGCTCCCCGCCGCGGCGGCGGCCCTCCTTGGTCCCGCTAGCCTATTGGCCGTTCTGCTGGCAGGTTTTCGCCGTCGCGCTCCTCGTCCTCTGCTTCGCCGAAGCAGCAAGTCACTTCGACGAGCCGGGGAGCGGTTACGTGTACGCGCGCGAGGCGTTCGGCCCCTTCGTCGGCTTCGAGGTGGGGTGGATGACGTGGCTCGCCCGCGTGGCCTCGGTCGCGTCGCTGCCGAATGGGTTCGCCCTCGCTCTCGCCTACCTGTGGCCCCCCGCGTCCACCGGATGGTCGAGGGCCCTCGTGATCACCTTACCGATCCTGCTCCTCGTCTGGATCAACGTAGTCGGCGTGAAGCAGGGTGCCCGCACCGCCGTGTTCTTCACGATCGCCAAGACGCTGCCGCTCGTCTTGTTCATCGCCGTCGGGATCTGGGCCGTGGAGTGGTCGCGCCTCTGGCCCACATCCGCCCCGCCGGCCGGGAGGCTCGGGGAGGCGGCGCTGCTGCTTCTCTTCGCCTATGCCGGCTTCGAGAATGCCGCCGCGCCCGCCGGCGAGTACCGGGATCCGAAGCGCGACGTCCCCTTCGCTCTCCTCACGATGATCGTCATCGTGACGCTCCTGTACGTGCTCGTGCAGCTGGTCGCTCTCGGCACGCTGCCGGGCCTCGCCGGGTCCGAGTCCCCTTTGGCGGAAGCGATGGGAGGGCTGGTGGGCGTCTGGGGCGGACTGCTCTTGACGGTCGCAGCCGTGATCTCAATCCAGGGAAACGTGGCGGGCTCGATCCTGGCCGGCCCGCGATACCTCTTCGCCCTCGCCCAGGACGGCTTCGGGCCGCGCGCTCTGTCTCGCGTCCACCCGCGCTACCGAACCCCCTACATCGCGATCTTGGTGCAGGCCGGTGTCGCGCTCGCGCTGGCCCTCTCGGGATCCTTTGTGGGGCTCGCAATGCTGTCCATCATCGCGCGGCTCGCCGCGTATATCGCGACGGCCGCCGCGGTGCCTGTTCTGCGCAAGAAGTTCGGGGTCGCGGAGGGGGCGCTGCGGCTCCCCGGCGGGCCGGCGATCCCGATCGCCGCCCTACTCCTCAGCCTCGGCTTGCTAGCGAGCTCGACGGTGTGGAACCTCGTAGCGGGTGGGGCCGCACTCGTCGTCGGAGCCTTGCTCTATCGGTACCGGCGCAGACCGGTCGCGGCGTCGGCTGTCACTACGTGAGGGGGCCTTCGTTGTCTTACCGGATCGTGGCGATTCACAGGGCTACTGCCGGGAAGGCAGACGGTCGGCACAGACGGACGCCTCAATGCCAGCGGCGGTGGACGCCGGAATCCGTGCTACTTTCCTTCCCGGGCGCGGGCCAGCGCTCGTGGGCGCGTGCGGCCGCTGACATTGTCGCTGGCACTGAGAGGGCTACGGGCGTGAGAATCTTGACTTCACTCGAAAGAGCAGTGAAATGATCAAGGCGAGCCACTTCTCGCCAGGTGGGATTCGTCCTGTTTTGGACCAGACGAAGGGAGCGCGAGCATTCTGATTCGATCCACCTCCAAGAATGCGGCCAATCGCTCGGCCTTTTACTCCGTCATTCTCGTCTTAGGCCTAGTCGTCTTGCCGGATGCACTCGTTGCCCAGCAGCGCCCCGCGACCGACTTCGAGTTCTCGGTAGGCTCTCCGGCTTTCCCGCTTGGCGAAGGTCCGGTGGTTCTGGTCGATGAAGCGCACCACAACTTTCACACGATCGGGCCGACGACCGGCTATGACGATGACCATCAACCCGTGACCGTCGAAGGTCGGTACGGACCTTTTGCTCAGCTGTTGCGCCGAGATGGGTACGTAGTAGAGCCTCTCAAGTCGAGGATAAGCCGCTCCAACCTGCAGGGGGCGGACGTCCTCGTGATCGCCAACGCGCTAGCAGAGTCAAACGTCGTTGACTGGAGCCTGCCGAACCCGTCCGCCTTCGATGAAGAGGAAGTGGCCGCGGCAGAAGAATGGGTCCGAGAGGGCGGCGCCCTGTTGCTGATTGCTGATCACCAACCCTGGCCAGCCGCTGCTTCTGAACTCGCGGAACGCTTTGGCCTGATCTTCAACAACGGGTATACAGAGACATTCCGGTTCCGACGAGCCGACAGTTCGCTGCGAGGGCACCCGATCACCAGGGGCCGTACACCGTCGGAGCAGATCGACTCTGTCATGACCTTCTCTGGCCAGGCCTTCCGCGTCGCCCCCGGCACGACAGCTTCCCCCCTGCTGGTCATCGGTGACCAGAGCATGCTTGTCCTGCACTGGGATCCCTTCGAAGAAGAGACCGACAGGGTGCCTCGGATTCGAGCCGACGGGATGCTACAAGGCGCTGCGCTGAGCTTTGGGAGGGGACGAGTCGCGGCGTTCGGAGAGGCAGCGATGTTCACGGCGCAGGTGAGTGAGGAAGGCCTGTTCGGGATGAACCACCCGGAGGCACCACAGAACGCCCAGTTCGTATTGAACGTTCTGCATTGGCTAACGGGAGTCCTACCAGAGGATGGAGGGCCATGAGTCAGGTGTTCCTCTGCTTCGAAGGCAGGTGTGCCACCGTACCAGTGTCAGAAACAGTGACGAACATTTGTCACTGCTCAGGGTCTCTGGGCCTGAGTCACTGCGGCGTGCCGCGCAGGAGTGCTTCTAGTCCAGTGTCAGAAACAGTGTCAGACTCTTGTCACTGGCCTACGATTGGTCCTTAGAACCCACCTAAAGCAAAGCCCCTATCAGCCTACCGGATAGAGGCTTATCAGTCGGGGCGGCCGGATTCGAACCGGCGACCCCCTGCTCCCAAAGCCGATGACGGGCGCGCACGAGCGCTGGTGAGCGCCGGAATCCGCGTTACTTCCCCTCCCGTGCACGCGTCAGCGCCGATGGGCGCGCGTGGGCGCTGGCACTGTCGCTGGCACTGTCTTGCACGGCGAGGTCTTCCGCGTTGCACTTTCGAACCACTCGATTCGTAGTGGTTCTCCTCATCCTCCGGAGTACTCTCGCGCGCCGAGGGCTTCCACCAGACCATGGACGAGGCGCGCGGTATGAGAGCCGTCCGGATCCCGCTCGGGGTTCAGCTCCGTCACCAGGATGGCGCTGCATGAGGGAGCTGCGACGAAGACCGTCAGCGCGGAGAATGCTGACTCGACGTCGAGCCCGCCGGGATGCAGTACGTCGACGGCGGGGAAATCCATCACGTCGACGTCGAAGTGAACGAGGATCGCGTCCGACCGGCTCTCCAGGAGATGCAGCGCCTCCCTCGCGGCTGCGGTCGCGTCAGCCCGGACACCGGCCAAGGGGTACTTTCCCATGCGGGAACGATCCAGGACCTCGAGTTCGGGGGGATCGATCCAGCCGGATTCCACGTCATATCCGAAGAGAACGATGTCCTCCTCGGAGAGCAGCGGGGTCCTTGGCCCGATCCCGGCGAGCTGCGGCGCGCCCCGACCGAGAATGTGCGCCACCACCATTCCGTCAAAGACCCCTGACGTCGTGGTTTCAGGCGTATTGAGGTCCACGTCGCCGTCGAAGTAGAGCAGCCCGAGGCGCGAGTGATGCCGCAGCAGGCCCGCCACGACCCCGAGGCTCAGGCTGCAGTCACCTCCCAACACGAGGGGCAACCGGCGGCTGGCCAAGGCGCGGTCGACGTAATCTGCGGTCTGCTGCGCCACTTCCACGACAAGGCCGACGTTCTGCTGGCGGGGATGTCCGGGGTCCGGACGGAACGTAACCGAGGCTAAATCGCCAAGATCGGCCGTGTCCATGCCCTTCTCACGAAGCCGCTCCACAAGGCCGGCGGCCCGGAACGCGGCCGGTCCTCTCTCCTGCCCTGTTCTACGCGCGCCGGCGCTGGAAGGTACTCCGATAAGTGCGAGGCGTGACATCGCCGGTGGCATTACCGAATCGGCTTGGTCCGGAAGGAATGCGAAAGTCATTCTCGCTGGCTGTCTGAGCCTGACCAGGACACGCCAGGCCCAGATTCCTCTAGTTCATCGTGTTCATGGACACCGCGTGGCCCCATGCGAAGCGCTGCTTATCGGTCCGGCCATGACGCCAAAGGCAATCTAGAGCTGCTCTCCTACTGACGGAGGTCTGCGAGGCGCTGGCGGTAGGAGAGTAGCAGCTCAGAATCCGGTTCTGGCATTGCCTCCTCCTGCTCCACCGCCTGTTCGTAGCTCGCTATCGCGGATGCGGAGTCTCCTACTTGCAGGAACGTCCAGCCCAATCCTGCCCGTGCCCTGGACTCCGCGGGATACTCGGCAACGGCCCGGTGCGCGACTTCGAGCGCCGCTTCCGCGTCGCCTTGCTGCACCAGTGCGACCCGTACCCGAAAGTAAGCGTTTTCGGGAATCTGAACGGGGTATCCGTGCCTGATCGACAGGTCCTGATAGTATTCGGCTACGGCCGCCATGCCGGCGTCACTCACCGAATCTGGCATGGCCCAAGACCGGTACATGGCTCTTAGCCCATCCAACATCGCCTTGTAGAATACGTAGGTGTGCCCCTCTCCCGGCACTTCGACGTACTCGAACGTGATGTCGGCGTCCCTCGCATTACCGAGAAGGGGCTTGATACCATTTCGAACGGAGCGATCCATGTCTCCGCCCTCTTCCGTGCCGAGAGTGACCACGAGCGGCTTGACGGTAAGGACACCTGCTTGGAGGGCGCACTCGAGCTGCGCCAACCCCTTGTCCTCGTCCCACCAAAGGCTCGGACTAATCGCTAGATAGGCGGAAAACGCGTCTGAGCGCCGCATGTACGTGTCCACCGCGAACAGTCCACCGAGTGACCAGCCCGCCACTATCCGGTACGGCTGCGTTCGGTATCGCGCATCGATAAGGGGAAACACCTCATCCTTGAGAAAGTCGATGAATCGATCGGCATCGCCGCTCGTGGGAAACCGAAGGGGCCCCTGTATGGGAGCGTGCGTCGGCGTGAAATCGCGGTTCCTGTCCTGGTTTACCACGCCGACAACCACCATCTCCGGGATTGGGTGGTCCCGGATGTACCTTGTCTCGGAGAGGAATTGAACGGCGGCACTGGCCTGGCGAAAAAAGAACTCCGCGTCCAGCACGTACAACACCGGATACGACTTCGCGGAAGACTGGTATCCCCTGGGCAGGCGAACATACAGCCGGCGCTGTTCCCCTAGCGTCGTGGAATGGAATGTCAGTCGTTGCTCGCCACCCCACCTTTCCACCTGAACTTGAGCCGCCGCAGAAGCAGGGACGGACAGCACGCAGGCGAAGAGTGCCGCAACAATAGTAGGACCGTTCACGCTTCGTTTCATCTCTCGTCACACATGGTCGAAGGCGTTCTTGTTATGCCGCAACGCGGCCTCCACCATACCTCGCTCGAAGTTGCCCGTCCTGTCCTGATTACCTAGAAGGGTGTTGTAGGGGAATCTCCCAATCGCGGGCGTATGGTCTTTGACCAAACCAATCCGAGAGGATCATCCGATTCGAGGACGGGCGAGTTTCGTTTGGCTAGGCTAGCGAATCGAGGTACTTACATAGAACGATTTTGAGTCCGGCGCGCCTGCCTACAGGAGAACATCTGTGAACGAGGCAGGGAGTCGCCCGCTCAGATCGCTACGATTCGGCCAGCAGTGTCAGGCGCAGTGACAACGGGACGCGTCGCGGCTCCACCAAACAGGCCCAGGCGACTGCCCGTCAAGGCCTCCTCGGACCGTCACCCGCGCCGGTGGCCTCGAGAGCCCGCGCGATGTCGTTAAGGTCCTCGGCGTCCAGGTCGAGGGACGCGGCCCCAATCCAGCCTTCCACCTGCTCGGGCGAGCGGGCGCCCACGATGCCACCCGTGACGCCGGGCCAGGCCAGCGTCCAAGCCACGGCCACGGCGGGGATGGTGGTATCGTGACGCCGGGCGATGGGCCTGAGGGCGTCGCGCAGTTCGAGGTTGCGGTCAAGCCGGGGCTGCTGGAACTCCTCCGAGAGGTGGCGCCAGTCGTCCGGATCCAGCTCGTCCATCCGGTCCGCCGTCCACTTCTCCGTCAGCAGCCCCGACTGAAGCGGGCTGTAGACGATGACCCCGGTGCCGTGCTCCGCGCA
>JBDHFW010000082.1:0-22496 GCA_039590175.1 Gemmatimonadota bacterium
GAGCGAAGCCGACTCGACGATGCACGAGGCGATCGGCCAGCGGGCGGACGACTACATCGTGAAGCCCACGAGTCCCCGCCAGGTGCTTTCGGTGGTGACCCGCCTGTTGGCGGGACCGGCTCTCCGGCACGAGCAGATCTCACGCGATTTTGCCCGGCGGTTCGGGGAGCTGCGCGAGAAGGTCTCGCACGCGAGCAGTTGGAAGGAATGGGCGGAGCTTTACTCCGAGATGGTGGATTGGGAGCTGCGCTTGGAGGAGTCGAACGAGCGAGGCCTGAAGGAGATCCTGGATTCGCTGACGACCGATGTGCGGCGCGGCTACTGTGATCTCGTCGTCGACCAGTACGAGGAGTGGGTCCACGCCGGTGGCGAGCGCGGGCCGACTCTCTCCGTGGACGTCCTGTCCCGGTTTCTGCTGCCCGTCCTCGAGGACGAGTCCGCGCTGCTCGTAATCATGGACTGCATGAGGTTGGATCAGTGGCGGGCGGTCGTACCTCAGATCAGCGAGTACTTCGAGGTCGAGGAGGCCCTCTACTCATCCCTCCTTCCCACCGCTACGCCCTTTTCGCGAAACGCGATCTTCAGCGGCCTCTTCCCGGACGAGCTCGCGGAGCGGCACGAGAGCTGGTGGGGGGGCGGTGCGGAATCCGGCTACAACTGGTTCGAGGATGAGCTGCTCCACAACCACCTTGAGGAGCTGATCGGCGCTCCCGTGCGCACGCACTACGAGAAGATCTTCTCGAGCGAGGAGGGTGGGGCGATGCTCGGCCGGCTGAACAGCTACCTGTCCGAGTCCTCGGTGACCGCGCTGGTCTTCGGGTTCGTGGACCTTCTGACTCACGGTCGCAGCGAATCGAAGCTCCTCTGGGAGATCGCACGCGACGCGAGTGCGCTCCGCCGCCTCACGGTCACCTGGTTCGAGCGCTCGGCCGCCTTCGAGGCGCTCAGGCAAGCGGCCCGGCAGGGTGTCAGGGTGCTGTTCACGACGGATCACGGCTCACTGCACTGCCACCGGCCCGCCACCGTCTATGCGAAGCGCGACGCTTCGGCGAACCTGCGGTACAAGTTCGGGGATGATCTCAGGGTGGAGAACCCGTCGGCGGTCCTGGCCAAGGCCGAAGCCGACGCTCTCCGGCTGCCGCCTGGCGGCATCAAGACGAACTACCTCGTCTGCCGCGACGACTTCTTCTTCGTCTATCCGACGAAGCTCCGCGAGTACCAGCAGCGCTATCGGGACAGCTTCCTGCACGGCGGCATCAGCCCTGAGGAGATGATTCTGCCCGCCGCGCTCCTGACGCCGAGATAGGAGGCACGAGCTCGTGATCTATGTCGGAGTGCCCGCATTCAACGAGCGGCGCACGCTAGGTCTCATGTTGTGGCGGGTCCGAGAGATCCTCACCGAGCTGGAGCGGGACTTCGAGGTGCTCGTCGTGGACGATGCCTCTACGGACGGGACGTCGGAGGTTCTGGAGCCCTATAGGCGTGTGCTCCCCCTGACCATCCTCAAGCAGCCACGCCGGATCGGCTATTCGGCCTCCGTAGAGCGGTTGCTTCGGGAAGCGGTGAAGCGGTCCGCGTACGCGAAGCGGGATGCCTTCATCTGCATGCAGGGAGATTTCACCGATCCACCGGAGGCGATACCCGAGATGTTGAGGCGCTTCGAGGGTGGGGTCGATCTCGTCACCGCCTCAAGCGAGCGGGATGACATATGCCCGCGCTCCGTTCGTGTCGCGCGCAAAGCCTCGGTGGTGCTCGCCCGTTCGCTGCCGACTCCACCCGAGGTGTCGGACCCCTTCCGCGGCTATCGCCTCTACCGGTTGTTCGTCCTCAAGCGGGCGCTGGGCAGAGCGAGCGACGGCCGGCTGCTGAAGCATCAGGGCTGGGCGGCGAACGCGGAGCTGTTGATGTCGGTGTGGCCGCACGTGCGGCAGGTCGATGAACTGGCAATGGAGCCGGATTACTCGCGCCGATTCCGCCGTAGCCGGTTTCGCGTGCTTCCCCAGCTTTGGAGCGTGTTTCAAGCCTCGAGGGACCGACGGCTTCACGGGCTGCGGCTGAGCTCCGGGCGCGAAGCGTAAGCTCTTTTGCGGGAAGCGGATCGCCCGAATAGTATGTGTGTGCGCGCTCGCGCGACTTGAAGAAGCCCGACAATGCAGGCCTCCCGTTGCCAGAAAAGGGTGGGTGGCCGTAACCGATTACGGAGATGAGCCGTTGGGAACGAACAGCTACAGCCCGAGTTCGCTCGAGAGAGCCAGAGATGAACTATTCAGCCACATCCGCCGCTGCGGCGTGCTCGAAGCCGAGCTCGACCAGCGGGAGGAGTGGCTCGCCGATACCGTGGGTTACCTGGCGGAGCGCTATCCCGACCTCAGCGAGATCGAGCTGAGCGAGCTTCAGAAGATAGGACAGCGATATTGCATGCCGCCCATTCCGCATGGCGATACCGACGCACGCAAGGACGCCGAGGCAGAGAGTTCCGATATCGAAGGCGAGCGAGACGAGGTAAACGCAGCCTGAGTCCTGTCCCGATAGCCCAGGGCCGCCGGCGAATCCCGTCGGCCTCGACCACGATCGCCCGTTGCTTTCCGCAAGCTGCCGAGCGGGCCCGGGTACACAGTCATCCAAATGGACGTTGAGCTCCTTCTGAAGCTGGCGGCGGTGGTCGTGCTGGTCGCCGCGAACGCCTACTTTGTCGCGGCCGAGTTCGCCCTCGTCAGCGCTCGCCGATCACGAATCAAGGAGCTTATCGACCGGGGCGACCGTCTGGCCCGGATTGTCGAGAACGCGCAGGAGAACATCGATCGCTCGGTCTCGGGCGCCCAGCTGGGGATCACGCTCGCCTCGCTCGGTCTGGGCTGGATCGGGGAAACGGCGATCGCGGACACGCTGTGGCGGGCGTTCGTCGGATGGCCGAGTCCCTGGAGCTCGATCGCCACCCACACGACGGCGATCGTCATCGCCTTCTCGCTGATCACCTTTCTTCACGTGGTTCTGGGCGAGCAGGTCCCCAAGATGGTCGCGATCATCCGGCCGGTGCAGGTAGCCAGGCTGACCGCGCCGGCCCTCAAGCTGTTCAACCTCTTGATCCGACCGGGCCTCTGGCTGATCAACGGATCGTCGAACCTCGTCTTGCGGATGCTGGGCATGCCCAGCGTCGACGCGCATCACACCGTGCACAGCCCCGACGAGATACAGATCCTGCTTCAGGACAGCTTGCGCGAGGGAGCCGTCGAGCAGGACGAAGAGGCGATGATCCACGGCGTGTTCGAGCTCACGCACACCGTGGCCCGAGAGGTGATGACTCCGCGACCCGATATCCAGGCCGTGCCCGCCGATGCCACCCTCGAGGAAGTGCTCGAGGTGGCGGCTCGGACCGGCCACTCTCGGTTCCCGGTGTACGAGGGTTCGATTGACAAGATCGTGGGCGTGCTCATCGTCAAGGATCTTCTCCGCTGGTTCTTGAAGGAAGACTGGTCCGGTTTCAGGGCGGTCGATGGGGCGCGCGCCCCGTTCTACGTGCCCGAGAGCAAGCACGTGGACGATCTGCTCGCCGAGATGCGGCGGCAGAAGGTGCACCTGGCCGTCGTCGTGGATGAGTTCGGCGGCACCGACGGCATCGTGACCCTGGAGGACCTTCTCGAGGAGATCGTCGGAGACATCTACGACGAACACGATGTAGCCGAGCAGCCGGACATCGCCGTCAAGCCCGGTGGCCGAGTCGAGGTTGACGGCGGTATGTCGTTGTCGGACCTCGTGGAAGAGCTTGATCTGCCAGAGACCGACGAGGAGTACGATACCGTTGCCGGCTACGTGATCGGCACCCTGGGACGAATCCCGGAGCAGGGCGAGCGCGTCATGCTGGGCGAGGTCGAGCTGGAGGTTCGGGAGGTGGCTGACCGGCGGGTCACGCTGCTGGAGCTGCACCATCCCGGTGCCCCCGCGACCGGCGCTGGGATTCCGGTCGACGAAGAGACCGGCGGTCCAAACCTGAAAGGGAGGAAGCGGCCAGCGTGAACGGGGAAGTCTGGAGTAGCGAGCGGTACGATCGCGAGGCACAGCAGCTTTACGAGCGTGGCGAGTGGGAGAGCGCCCGCCGGCTTCTTCGCCAGGGGATCTCGGACCACCCGGAGGATCCCACGATGTCGATGGACCAGTTCATGCGGGCGGCCGCGAGCATCATACACCGCACGACCGGAGCAACCGTCCCGGACGATGATCCGGAGGCCTTCATCCGCGGCTCCGAGGCCGGTGCCCTGAGGATCGGACGATGAGCTTGGAAGCTCTGGCGGCGCTGCTCGCCCGTCGACTGGATGAGGCGGGTCGTGCCGGGGATGCCTCGGTCTCGGTCGCCGAGCTTCATCGAACCTTGCTCCCCTACCATATCTGCCGCGGCTCGGTCGGCTACGCCACCAAGGCCGAGTACGATATCGAGATGCTGGAGCTGCTCTCCAGCGATCGATACTTGTTTCCGGTGGAGAACGAGTTGCGCTCCGCCGTGCGGGAAGAGGCGGCTTCGCCGGAGCCCGGCCTCGGCTTTCTCAAGAACTTCGCGGCTGCCCAGCTGGAGATTCAGTCGGATCTGAGCACCGTCGTCGATGCCTCGGCATCCGAGTTGGCCGGCAAGACGCCCGAACGCTCTGCATCCGAGTCCGCGACGCTCTCGGATCTGCCGGCCGCCGAACCCGCGGGTACGCCGGACGAGGATCTGCGGGCGGATGCGGCGTGCTGGAAGTGCAGCCGCCAGCTTCCGCCTCGACCCGACCTGCGCTTTTGCGTGTTCTGCGGTGCGGACCAGGATCGGCCATGTTGCCCGGCGTGCGGCGAGGAGATGAACGCGGGGTGGGCGTTTTGTCCCAGATGCGGCAAGGGGGTCTCTGGGGCGAGCACCTCCAGCACGTGATCCGCATCGCCCTTCTACCGGGCGATGGCATTGGGCCCGAGGTCGTCCGAGAGGCACGTCGGGTTCTGGAGGCGGCCCAGTCCGCCGGCGGGATCTCCATCGAGTTCGAGACGTTTCCGCACGGCGCCGATCACTACCTCGCGACGGGCGAAACCCTGGGAAAGGATGCGTTCGCCCGGCTCCGCGACGACTTCTCGGCGATTCTGGTCGGAGCGATGGGCGACGCTCGCGTCCCGGATGGAGCGCATGCACGGGACATCCTTCTAGGTCTTCGCTTCGGCCTCGACCTCTTCGTCAACCTCCGCCCGGTGAGGCTACGAAGCCCGGACCTCACCCCGCTAAGGCTCGCCGCGAGCGAGACGATCGATATCGCGATCGTGCGCGAGAACACCGAGGGGTTCTATACGGGCTCCGGAGGCTCGCTCCGGCCGGGCACCGCCCACGAGGTGGCGATCAGCGAGTCACTGGCGACGCGCTACGGGGTCGACCGGGTGGTTCGCGCGGCGTTCGAACTGGCCCGCCGCGAGGGTCGACGTCGCGTGACGCTTGGCGACAAAGCCAACGCCGTCCCTCACGTCTACGGTTTATGGCGGCGGGTCTTCTTGGAGATCGCGGAGGAGTATCCGGAGCTGGAGGCGGAAACTCGCCATGTGGACGCCCTGGCGATGGAGCTGGTTCGGCATCCCGCCCGTTTCGATGTGATCGTGGCCGAGAACCTCCTCGGAGACATCCTATCAGACCTCGGTGCCGGCCTCGTCGGCGGCCTCGGCCTCGCTCCATCGGCGAACTTGGATCTCATCGGCCGTGGATTGTACGAGCCGGTTCATGGCAGCGCCCCGGACCTGGTCGGAAGCGGGGTCGCGAATCCGATGGCGGCCGTCCTGAGCGCTGCCATGCTTGCCCGCGAGAACGGCGCGGCGGAGGCTGCCGACCGGATCGAGGCGGCGGTGGATCGAGCGCTTCATGCCGGGATCAGGACACCGGACCTCGGGGGTGATCGAACCACCGAAGAGGTGGGCCGCTGGATCGCGGAGGACGTCGCCGGGGCAGACTGAACCGGGTCTTGATCCGGCGGTGCCAAAAGCCACTTTTCGGTGTAGGCTTAGACGCGCGCTCCACGGCCGTCTCCCACCACCTTCCGCGACGGCGTTCCGGAGTTGTGCCGGCAGTATGCGACGATCAGCCGGAGAGGCTCGGAATTATGGGAACCATGAGAAGTGAGAGGGACGTGGTGTTTCTCTCGGCCGTCCGAACGCCTTTCGGTGCCTTTGGCGGCAGCCTGAGAGAGCAAACGGCGACGGACCTCGGCGTCGTCGCCGCGGAGGCGGCGATCGAGCGCTCCGGGGCGAGTACGGAAGCCTTCGACGACGTCTTCTTCGGGAACGTGATCCAGACGTCGGCCGACGCCATCTACCTGGCCCGCCACGTCGGTCTTCGGGCAGGCCTGCCGATCGAGGTCCCTGCGGCGACGTTGAACCGCCTCTGCGGCTCCGGCTTTCAGGCCGTGATCGATGGGGCCGAGGCGATCCTGCTCGGTGACAGCCAGCTCTGCCTGACAGGCGGGACCGAATCGATGAGTCAGGCCCCACACGTCGTGCGGGGCGTTCGCTGGGGGAAGCTCCGCCTTGGGCCCGCCGCACCTTTCGAGGACACGCTGTGGGAGGCGCTGATGGACTCCTACTGCGGCTTTTCGATGGCCGAGACAGCGGAGAACCTGGCGGATGAGTACGCCGTCACGCGCCTGGAGGCGGATGAGTACGCGGTTCGGAGCCAAGGTCGCGCCAAGGCCGCCTGGGACGACGGTCGATTCGACGAGGAGGTCGTCACGGTGAGGGTCCAGGTGAAGGGCAGGGATGTCGATTTCCGGGCCGATGAGCACATGCGTCCTGACACGCGCCTGGAGGATCTCGCCAAGCTGCGGCCCTACTTCAAGAAAGACGGTCTCGTCACCGCGGGAAACGCGAGCGGCATCGGCGATGGGGCGGCGGCGCTGGTGATCGCTGATGCCGAGTATGCCCGTGCCGAGGGGCTCGAGGCGATCGGTCGCCTCGTCTCCTGGGCGGTAGTCGGCGTACCCCCGCGAATCATGGGGCTCGGTCCCGCTCCGGCCTCGCGTGCCGCGCTGGATCGCGCCGGTTTCTCGCTCGACGACATGACGATCGTCGAGGTTAACGAGGCGTTTGCGCCGCAGTACGTTGCGGTGGAAAAGGAACTCGGTCTCGAACGCGAGAAGGTGAACGTCAACGGTGGCGCGATCGCCATCACTCACCCCCTGGCTGCAAGCGGGGCTCGGATCATCGCCCATCTCCTGCATGAGCTCCGACGGCGCGGAGGAGGGTTGGGATTGGGCTCGGCATGCATCGGTGGCGGTCAGGGGATCGCCGTCGTGGTCGAGGTTTGAGTCAGACAGAGAAAGACGTGTTTCCGGCAGTACTTTACTAGAACGCTTTACCATGTGTCCGGTCGCGATCGACACGACATGTCCGGTCCCGACCGCACCAGGGAAGAGGTGTTAGAATGGAACCGTTACTAGCCATGTTGGCGATCGGTGGCGCGGCTGCGCTCGTCACCAGCCTGAGGATTCTGAAGGAATACGAGCGGGCGGTTGTGTTCCGGTTGGGGAGGGTCCGGCCGCTTCGCGGCCCTGGCTTGATCTTTCTCGTCCCCTTCGGCGTCGAGAGGATGGTCAGGGTCAGCCTTCGCATCATCGCTATGGACATCCCGCCGCAGGATGTGATCACGCGCGACAACGTCTCGGTCAAGGTGAACGCCGTTCTCTACTTCCGCGTGGCCAAGGCTCAGAGGGCCGTCCTGGAGATCGAGGACTACCTGTTCGCCACCTCCCAGCTTGCCCAGACGACGTTGCGCTCCGTGATCGGCCAGGCCGAGCTAGACGAGTTGCTGGCCGAGCGGGAGAAGTTCAACGAGATCCTGCGCCAGATCATCGACGAGGGAACGGACGTGTGGGGAATCGATGTGACCGCCGTTGAGGTGAAGGACGTCGATCTGCCCCAGGAGATGAAGCGCATGATCGCCCGGCAGGCGGAGGCCGAGAGAGAGCGGCGAGCCAAGGTGATCAACGCAGAGGGCGAGTTGCAGGCTGCCGACAAGCTGACTAAGGCAGCAGCGCTTCTGAGCACCCAACCGGCGTCGATTCAATTGCGTTTCCTGCAAACCGCCGCGGAGATAGCTGCCGAGAACAACTCGACGACGCTATTCCCGCTTCCCCTGGACTTCGCGCCCTTCCTGCAGACCATGAAGACGACGGCCCGATTCCCGGAGGGCGCCGCGGCGGAAGACGCCCCGGCGGATGTCTCGGCAGCGCTCGAAGGTGCCGACTCTCGTGGCGAGATCGAGGGCGAAAGCGAAGCGCGTGGCCGGCTGGAGTCGGGCACGACCGTGCCCGCCGAGGAGCGAAAGACCGGAAGGCTCTCCTCTCGCAGCGGGCCGGATGGCTGATCGCGGCTCGGACTCCGGCTCGTCCGCCGGCACTCCTGCCGACGCCGCGAGGTCTCCAGACGCTGGCAGTCCTGCCGACGCCGGGACGTCCGGCCTTCCCGCCAGGCGCGTTTCCTCGGGCGAGCTCGAGCGAGTCTTCCGTCGGGCCGCGAAGCTCCAGTTCGACGAAGGAGAGGATGTCACCGACCTGGATGTCGGCGAGGTCGTGCGGATCGCCGAGGAGGTGGGCCTCGAGCCACGCCACGTGCGGCGAGCCCTGGCCGAGGTCCAGGCCGAGTCTCTCCTGCCGACCCTCCCTGTCGATGGCGGCCTGCCGGCGCGGCTCTGGGGGCCAGGCGTCGTTCGGCACAGCCGCGCCGTGCGTGGCGATCCGGCAGAGGTGCAGGCCCGGCTCGAACGGCATCTCGAGGAGAAGGAGAGCCTACACTCAGTCCGCCAGAAACCAGGCCGCTCGCTTTGGGAGCCCGCAGCGGGCCTGATCAAGCAGATGCAGCGTTCGCTCGACGTGGGTGGGCACGGTTACGACCTGGCGAAGGCACGGAACCTCCAGCTGGCCGTGGAGGGGCTGGAGGAGGGCTGGTCGCTCGTCACGCTCTCGGTCGACATTCGAAACCTGCGGGCGGGACAAGCGACCGGCTGGCTTCTCGGCCTGGGCGCGAGCGGCACGGCGGGTGCCGTCGGATCGGCGATCCTCGCCGGTACCGGAGCAGCGATCGTGATCGCTCCCTTCCTGGCGATCGGCTTCCTGGGGGTCGCCTCGTGGGCTGCGGGCCGGTCCATCCACAAAGCGAGGGATCGCATCGAGCTCGCGGTCCTCGGGCTCCTGGATCGGCTGGAGCAAGGGCAAATCGGTGGGGAGAAGGATGGGTCCGGGTGGCGGGAATGGCTGCTCACCGGACCCAAGTCCGGCCGGGCGGACGACGTCTGATCCCCTTCAGGTCGCTCCGGCTGTCACGCCGCCGACTTCAAGACGCTCCGTAAGTAGCTGGTACCGCAACACGTAAGCGGCTATATGTTGATTATCGCTAGTATATCGATGAGCGATAGGAGAAGAGCGTGGGCGAGATAAGGAAGGTCGGGGTCGTTGGCGCTGGGCTCATGGGAAGCGGAATCGCGCAGGTGAGCGCGGCGGCCGGCTACGAGACGATCGTGCGAGAGGTCGCGACGGTCCCGCTGGAGGCCGGTCTGACCGCGATCCGAAGGAGCCTCGAGCGGGCCGTAGAGAAGGAAAAGATGACGGCCGAGGGGAGGGATGAGGCGCTGACTCGCGTCGCCGGTACGGTCGAGCTCGAGGCTCTGGCGGAGTGCGACGTGATCATCGAGGCGATCATCGAGGAGATCGGAGCGAAAAACGAGCTGTTCGGGAGCCTGGATGGACTTTGCCCGGAACGGACGATCTTCGCGTCGAACACCTCCAGCCTAACGATCACCGAGATGGCGGTGAGTTCGGGCCGGCCGGACCGGTTCGTGGGCCTACACTTCTTCAACCCTGTCCCGGTCATGGCTCTGGTCGAGGTCGTTCGGGCGGGAGGGACGTCGGCGGACACCTTCGAGACGGCGATGGAGTTCGGGCGCTCGCTGGGTAAGACCCCGGTCGCGTGCCGGGACAACTCAGGCTTCATCGTGAATCGGCTGCTCGTGCCGTACATGCTCGACGCGATCCGTGCCTACGAGGAGGGGATCGGCTCGATCGAGGATATCGACACCGCGATGCAGCTGGGCTGTGGGTACCCGATGGGTCCCTTCGCCCTCTCCGACTTCGTCGGTAACGATACGCTCTACTTGATCACCGAGATAATGTTCGAGGAGTACCGAGAGAAACGATTCGCTCCGCCACCCCTTCTGCGTCGCATGTATGCCGCGGGCCATCACGGGAGGAAGACGGGGAGGGGGTTCTACGACTACAGGGGCGAGGAGCCCGTCGTCAGCGATTTCGTGAAGCGTTGAGATCGTTGCGAAGAGCAGGTAGCACCAGTTTTCCGGAACATGCCGGACCTCGGGATTCTCGTTGCAGCACAAGGGTTTTCGGTATATCTTGAAAAGTCCGGAAGTGCTGTCCCAGACCGACCATCCCGACGAGCCGTGTAGAGGTAGATTCGCCGACTGAAAGAGTCATTCTCAAGGCGCTCCGCCTCAGGCACTTCCGCAACTTCGCGGACCTCGCATGCGAGTTGATCTACTATCTCGGCATCTTCCGCTCCTTCCGTGGAGCCCCGGATGCCGAACTGGTGAGGCTTGGCGACGACACCTTCCGGATCGATGGCACGGTGGAGGGCCCGGACGGGGAGCGGAGGATCGCGGCCGCCTACCAGAAGAGCACGCGCCGCAAGAAGGTCGAGGTCAACGGCGTCGAGGTCGAGCGTCTCTCGGATGCGCTCGGAACGCTGGGTGTCGTGGCCCTCAGCCTTGCTGATGTCGAGCTGGTGAGCGGCCCTCCCGCCGCTCGCCGGCGCTTCCTGGACATCCTCCTGTCGCTCGTCCGGCCGGGCTATCTGGCCGCTCTGCAGCGATGTCGGGTCGCCGTGGCTCAGCGAAACGGCGCGCTGCGGAACGCTGCGTCCTCCGGTGAGCTGCAGCCGTGGACCGACGAGCTGGTGAGCGCCGGGACCTCGGTGATGAGCGCGAGAGCCGCGTGGGCGGCGGAGCGCGCGGACGGATTCTCCCGATACCACGAGGCGATTTCCGGGAGGCCGGGAGCGCGCCTCGAGTACCGGTCTTCGGTCGGCCCGCCCGCGCCGGAGGCTGACGGGATCACCTGGGAAGCGCGCTTCCGCGAGGCTCTCGCCTTGGCGGAGGAACGGGAGAGACAGCAGGGAAGGACCCTGGTGGGCCCCCACAGGGATGATCTCAATCTGAGCGCTGCGGTCGCTGACGAGGAGGACCGGGCCATTCGACGGTTCGGCTCCGGCGGCCAACAGAGGACGGCCGCTCTCGCGCTCCGACTGATCGAGGCGGACACTCTGCGGGACCGCGCGGGCGTCGAGCCCGTCTACCTGCTCGACGACGTGTTCGCCGAACTGGATCGCGAGCGGTCGGGAAGCCTGCTTGCGCTGCTCGAGGATGGTCGCTCCGGCCAGGCCGTTCTCACGGCCCCCAAGCCGGCCGACATCGTGCTCAGGGGTGGGCTCGAGGAGTGGAGCATCAGTGGGGGACGGCTCGAGCGATGAGCGGAGAACGGAGCTGGTGAGCGGAAGCCAGGTGGAATCGCGCTCGGAGCGGCTCAGCCGCAAGCGGGGCGAACGCCCCGAGCCGGTGGGCGACCTCATAGGCGGGCTGCTCGACCGCCTCGGGGTCACGGAGCGGGTCGAGCGTGCCGGCGTGGCTCTCGACTGGGAGAAGCTCGTCGGCCCGCACATCGCGCGCGTGACCGTCGGCACACGGGTGAGCGGCCGAACGCTGTTCGTCGAGGTCGTGAGCGCGGCCTGGCTGAGCGAGCTGAACATGATGCGCCACGAGCTGCTCCGCCGAATCAACGCGGGCAGACGCCGGGGCCGAATCGAGAAGATCGTATTCGTGCAGGCAGGAAAGGGTTAGATGGCCAAAACAGCCACCAAGACGACGAAGGCGAAATCGGCGAAGAAGCCGACAGGCAAGGGCAACTCGGACGATTACACGTCGAGGCAAATCCAGGTCCTCAAGGGCCTGGAGGCGGTCCGCAAGCGGCCTGGTATGTACATCGGCTCGACCGCCGCGCGCGGTCTTCATCACCTCGTCTACGAGGTGGTCGACAACGCGATCGACGAGGCGATGGCCGGTTTCTGCAGCGAGATCGAGGTGGTGATCGCCGCGGACAACTCGGTCACCGTGCAGGATGACGGCCGCGGCATTCCGGTCGACAAGCACCCGACCGAGAAGCTCCCGGGCGTCGAGGTGGCGCTGACGACGCTCCACGCCGGCGGCAAGTTCGACAAGAGCAGCTACAAGGTCAGCGGCGGCCTGCATGGGGTCGGCGTTTCCGTCGTGAACGCGCTCTCCGAGTGGCTCACCGTTAGAGTCGCCCGTGACGGCTTCGTTTGGCGGCAGAGGTTCTCGCGGGGTCTCAAGACCACCGAGCTGGAAAAGGGCGAGAAGACGAAAGAGACGGGCACCGAGGTGAGCTTCAAGCCCGATCCGGAGGTCTTCACCGAACTGCGCTATCAATTCGATGCCCTCGCCGGACGATTGCGCGAGCTGGCGTACTTGAACCGCGGTGTGCGCATCATCCTCCGGGACGAGCGGGAGGAGAACGGAAACGGCCAGCGGGAGGAGAACGGAAACGGCGAGCGCGAGGAGATCTTCCACTTCGAGGGTGGCATCTCGGAGTTCGTCGCCTACCTCCGCGGGCAGAAGACGGCGCTTCACGAGGACATCGTCTATTTCGCGGGCCTCCAGGACGACGTGGAGGTGGAGGTCGCGATGCAGTACAACGACGGATACAACGAGGACACCTTTACCTTCGTCAACAACATCAACACCCACGAGGGCGGGACGCACCTTACAGGCTTCAAGGCCGCGCTCACCAGGACGATCAACTCGTACGGCGACAAACACGGTCTGCTGAAGAAGGGAGACCTCGGCCTGTCCGGCGACGACGTGCGGGAAGGGCTTACCTCGATTCTGTCCGTAAAGGTGCTCGAGCCGCAGTTCGAAGGGCAGACGAAGACCAAGCTGGGCAACAGCGAAGTCCGCGGGATCGTGGAGAGCCTGGTCAACGAAAAGCTCTACACGTGGCTCGACGAGCATCCCGCGGCGGGCAAGACGGTCATCGAGAAGGCGGTCCAGGCGGCACGCGCACGGGACGCTGCCCGGAAAGCACGCGACCTCACCCGCAAACGCTCGGCCCTCGAAACGGGCATCCTCCCCGGGAAGCTGGCGGACTGCTCGATCACCGACTCCTCCATCTCAGAGCTCTATCTCGTCGAGGGAGACTCCGCGGGGGGCACGGCGAAACAGGGCAGGGACCGAACCTTTCAGGCGATTCTTCCGCTCCGCGGAAAGATCCTGAACGTGGAGAAGGCTCGAATCGATCGAATCCTCTCCAACACCGAGATCCGGGCGATGATCACGGCCATCGGCACCAGCATCGGAGATGACTTCGATATCGAGTCCGCGAGGTACCACAAAACGATCATCATGACCGACGCCGATGTGGATGGGGCTCATATCCGGACGCTTCTCCTCACCTTCTTCTTCCGCCAGATGAAGGAGCTGATCGAGGCCGGCTACGTGTACATCGCCCAGCCGCCTCTCTTCCGCATCCAGAAGGGCAAGAAGGAGTTCTACTGCTACTCGGACGAAGAGCGAGAGGAGATCCTGGCGAGTCTCGATGGCGTCAAGGGAAGCATCAACGTGCAGCGGTACAAGGGGCTCGGTGAGATGAACGCCGATCAGCTGTGGGACACGACGATGAATCCGGAGAAGCGCACCCTTCTCAGGGTCACGATCGATGAGGCCACGCAGGCTTCGCTTCTGTTCGAGCGGCTGATGGGAGAGGAAGTGGAACCGCGTCGCGAGTTTATCGAGAAAAACGCCCGCTACGTGCGAAATCTGGACGTCTGACCCTTCGGCCGGGAGCTCCGGCCGAGCCGCTGACCCGGCCGCAAACACCCGAGAAGAGAATGGAGACCAAGCGACCGACGGTACCCGCGGCCGAGGAGATCCTCGGTCTCTATTGCCCGGTGTTGGATCACGGCTTCGTCGCTCTGATCGACTACATGGGCACGGACGACAGCATCGAGCGGGCCGCCCGGGTGAGCTACGGCTACGGGACCCGGAAGCAAAGCCAGACGCGGGCTCAAGTTCCACTGCGCGATGCCGATCTTCGTGGCGCGGCAGATGGTGCGACATCGCACGGCCTCGATCAATGAGTACAGCGGTCGGTACAGCCTCATGCCGCTGCTCTTCTATCGTCCGGAACAAGCCCAGGTCGCGGCGCAGAGCGACGCCAACCGTCAGGGACGCGAGGTGGAGGGCGTCAGCGACGACGTCTACCGGCTGGCGGTCGAGCGCTGGGAGGAGGCTCGAGCGGCGGCCGCGGATGCTTACGAGTGGCTGCTCGCTGAGGACGTGGCCCGCGAGCTGGCCCGAATCGATCTCCCGCTCTCCACCTATACGCAGTGGTACTGGAAGATCGATCTCCACAACCTCGTTCACTTCCTCACCCTCAGGATCGACCCCCACGCCCAATGGGAGATCCAGCAGTTCGGTCGGGTGATGGCGGGCATGCTCAAGCGCGTGGCGCCCCTCAGCTATGAGGCCTGGATCGATTACCAGGTCTGCGGGAGCCGGTTGAGCCACGGCGAGCTCGAGGCTCTCCGACTCTTGCTCGAGGTTCGGGATGGAGGTCTCGCCGCTCGTGCGGGGGCCGACCCACTCGGACCGGAAGAGCTGGCGGAGGTCGGACTCTCGAAGCGCGAGGTCCGCGAGCTGCTGGAGAAGCTGGAGCCGATGGAGCGTCCGGACTTCGAGCTGGACCTGGGCGCCCTCAGGGCCCCGGAAGAGTTCGAGGAGCGGCTGGCCCGGGCGGTTCCGGGCGATTTCGAGTAGGGTCGGAGCCGGGCCGTCGGTGACGACGGCAGGTGAAAGCGATCAGCGACGGCAGGCGGGCGCCAGCTCGTGCGGGGTCAGGGAGCAGGTGTACAGGTTCAGCAGAAGAGCGACCGGAGCCACGGTCGGTTGGGCCGCCATTCTCGGCAGAACGTAGCTGACGAATCGCTCGATTCCGTTCCGCTTCAACCCACCGCGCCTCGCCGCCGCCCCGTTTATGCCGTAGCTGAAGTTGATCTCGGCGTAGAAGCGGGTCGACTCCAGGACGCTTCGCGTGTCCGGCGATACCACGACGCGGGAATCAACCTGCTGAGGCATGCTTCCCGGCGGCACGAGGTCCGGCAGGAAGTAGGTGACCCAGCGGCCATCGCTCTCTCTGAACACGTGCGGGTAGAAGGTTATTTGCGGCGGCTCGAACGCGTTCAAGGCCGTGATCAGGGCCATCGCCGCTCTCGACACGAACTCGTCCGCCGGAACGTCCTCGGGGTGGCTGGTGACGACGAACTCTTCGCCGCCCGGCGACTGCTGGACTGCCTCGTAGGCGACCATGAACCGCCGGTTCGGGAAATCCAGCGACCCGAAGTAGACTCGCCAGAGATCGTCATCGCGCCGGTTCGTGATGTACAGGGTGACTCGACTCGGCTCCGGGTTCACGCTCTCGAGGGCTTGCAGCGCCCGCCTGAGAGCGAAGTTCTGCTCCGCGATGCGCCGGCCTTCGACCACGGGACGCTGCACGGTCTGCGGTATCGTGACGTCACGGACCTCTTGCCCGAGGCCCTGAGAGGCCACCAGGAGGAGGCCGGCCGCAGCGAGCGCGGTTTGCCCGTGATGGCGCCAAACCGGTGGGTGTTCTTTCCGGGATCGCTGGCTCATGAAGCGCCGACTCGTCTGATCTCGATACTCGGGGGCATGCCGTTCTGGCACGCTTCGCGTGCCGACGAAGAATAGGCCGGGCTGGGGCGCGGGACAACGTTTGGCCGTTGTTATCTAGCCCTTCGGACCGCTCCCGGTTCCATCGGAGGCCGCGCCTCACGAGCGCTCATCGGTCGCCCGCGAGCTCCAGCTGTGCTTGCAGGGGGACGCCCGTCGAGGCCGCTGGTCTCTCGGCCGATGCCTCTTCGCCGCCGGCCGAGGTCTCGGCCTCTTTGTCTTCCACATCGGACGCACCCGTGGCCGCGACGTGGATCGCGTTGACGACGGCGTCCACATCGATGTCCCGCAACACGCGAAGCGTCGCTGCGCGTCTCGCGCGCGCCTTCAACCGATCTCCGTCGCTGAAGACGAGCTCACCGGAGGCTAGCTCCCAAACCAGGCGATCGTTCCCATGCAGCTCCACCAGGCCGACCAGGTCGCCCACCTTCTCCAGGTCGGGCAGGATACCCATCCCCTTGCCCGCACGGGACTGGAGCCTGAGCTCCGTGACCGGCAATCGTTTTCCGTAGCCCCGGCGGGTCGCCAGACAGAAGCTGGAATCCCGCCTCGGCACCACTGCCGCGACCACCACATCGCCGGGGGCGAGGTCGATGGCGCGGACGCCGCGTGCGCCGCGACCCATGGGCCGGACCTCTTCCTCGGAGAACCGGATCGCCTGTCCGAGCCGGGTCGCCAGAAAGAGCTCTCCCGATCCGTCGGTCACCAGTGCCGCCGTGACCTCGTCCTCACTTGAGAGACCGGCTCCGATGATGCCTTTCGCTCGGGCGTTCGAGTATTCGCACAGCTCCGTTCGCTTCACCTGCCCCTGTCGGGTGACGGTCACCAGATAGCGCTCCGTCCAGTTGTCGACCGGCGTCACGGCGACAACCCGGTCTCCCTCGGCCAGGTCGATGAAATCGGCGAGGGCTCGGCCGCGGGAGCTTCGCGTTTCGAGAGGGAGCTCCGACAGGGGAAGCGTGTGCACCGAGCCCGAGGCGGTCACGGCCAGCAGCTGATCTCCGTCGCGACATAGAAAGGCGCAACGCGCGAAATCGCCGACCCGTCCCTCGAGAGCCTCCGCACCCGAGAGCCCGGCACCGGCCCGGGCAGCCAGGGCTTTCACATACCCCAATCGACTGACGAGGACGAGCACGGCCCCGGAGGCACCGCCGGAGGGAAGGGGGAACTGGCCCCCTTCCAGAATCTCGGTGCGACGACCATCGGCGTACAGCGTCGCGAGCTCGGTCAGCTCGTGCCGCAGGTGGCGCTCACGCTCCGACCCCTCCTCGACGAGCTTCCGTAGCTCCTCGATCCTCGATCCGAGCTCATCCAGCTCCGCGTGCAGCTTGCGGTGCTCCAGGGTGGTGAGACGCGAGAGTCGCATCGCCAGGATCGCCTCCGCTTGAGGCTCCGACAGCTTGAGCTCCTTCCGCAGCTTGTTGGATGCCGACGCCGGGTCTCGAGAGCTCCGAATGATCTCGATCACCCGCTCTATCCGGTCCAGAGCGACCAGAAGACCTTGCAGCACGTGCGCGCGATCCTCCGACTGCTCGAGCTCGAAAGCGGCGCGTCGCCGGATCACGTCGAGGCGGAAATCGATGAACGATCCGAGAGCCTCCTTGAGGTTCATCTCTCGGGGCCGCCCCGCCTGCAGCGCGAGCATGATGACCCCGTACGTCGTTCGGAGCTGGGTCTTCTTGAACAGCGTTTCGGTCACCTTTCGTGGATCCGCCTCCCGCTTGAGCTCGATGACGAGCCGCACGCCGTCTCGGTCGGACTCGTCCCGGAGATCGCTGATGGCGTCGGACCTACCCTGCCGAACCATCTTCGTGATCTGCTCGATGACCCTGGTCTTGTTCACCTGGTAGGGCAGCTCGGTGACCACGAGCCGGCGCTTGCCGTATCCGCCCTCCTCCACGTGAAGGCGCGCTCGCATGTCCACGAGCCCTCGACCGGTCTCGTACGCTTGCCGGATCCCGTCACGGCCCCAGATGTATCCGCCGGTCGGGAAATCCGGCCCCTGCACGCACTCCATCAGGTCCGCCACTTCACAATCGGGGTCGTCTATCAACCGGTCCGCAGCCGCCAGAAGCTCGCGAAGGTTGTGGGGTGGGATCTTGGTGGCCATTCCGACCGCGATGCCGTCCGAACCGTTCAGCAGCAGGTGGGGGAGCCGGGCCGGCAGCGTCGCCGGCTCCTCGAGCCGGCCGTCGAAGTTCGGCCGCCAATCCGCCGTGTCGAGATCGATCTCGGAAAGGAGCTCGAGTGCGATCGGTGCCAGGCGGACCTCCGTGTAGCGATAGGCCGCCGCGCTGTCGCCATCGATCGAGCCGAAATTGCCCTGGCCATCCAGAAGTGGGTAGCGAAGCGAGAACTCCTGCACCATGCGCACGACGGTGTCGTAGACGGCGCTGTCGCCGTGAGGGTGGTACTTGGCGAGCACGTCGCCGACCACTGCTGCGCTCTTCTTGTACGGCCTGTCTGGCCGCAGGCCCAGCTCGTGCATGGCGTACAGGATTCGGCGATGCACCGGCTTCAGCCCGTCACGGGCATCGGGCAGAGCGCGTTGGACGATCACGCTCATCGAGTAGTCGATGAACGAGTCGCGCATCTCCTGTTCGATGAAGCGGGGCAGAATCCGCTCCTGCTGAAGGGAAGGCTTGACCACGGTCTTCAAACTCGGCGTGAAGGGTGATGGGTTGGTTTCGGTTCACTTTCGGTATAGCGGAAGATCCGATCCGGCGCAAACGGCGGCCTTTGACGGCGCCCCTGGATGTCCGCCTGGAGCCCCCGGCTCTTGCCCCGGCGGTGCCGGTCCCGTAATGAGCGGTTGCCGAGTTCTCCAAGGCGAGCTGCTGTCCAACCAAGGAAGGAGCGCGGTCCGTGGTCGATAGCTACGATCTTCCGCTCGTCAGGTCGGTCTTGCACCCCACGGATTTCTCCGCGGGGAGCCGAAAGGCCTTCGCCCATGCGCTGGCCATCGCGCTGATCCGGAAGACCAAGCTCACCCTTCTCCACGCCGGAGGCGACAAGTCAAAGAGCTGGGAGAACTTTCCGTCCGTACGCGGAACCCTGGAGCGGTGGGGCGTGATCGAGTCCGGCAGCTCGCGCTCCGCCGTGTTCGACCAGTTGTCGGTGCGCGTGAAGAAGGTCGTGGTCCGGGAGAAGAACCCGGTGGCCGCCTGCCACAGCTACATGGTCGACCATCCGACCGATCTGATCGTTCTGGCGACTCGGGGACGAGGAGGACCCGCGCGCTGGCTCAAGCAGTCCGTCGCCGAGGAAGTGGCGCGGAGCTCCGACGCGATGTCGCTCTTCGTGCCGAGCGGAGGTCGCGGCTTCGTGTCGCCCTCCAACGGCCGCCTGACGTTGGGGCGAATACTGGTGCCGATCGCTCACACGCCGAGCCCGCAGCCCGCGATTCAGTTCGCGACACGGATCGCCCGTGTGGTCGGAGATGGGGTGCACGTCACGCTTCTTCACGTGGGAGATCCGGAGAACGTGCCGACCGTCACCCTTCCCGAGGAGTCCGGCATCGAGTGGAAGACGGTCGTTCTGAGCGGCGACGCGCCGGCCCAGATCGTGGCGGAAGCCGATCGCGTCTCCGCCAACCTGATCGTGATGACCACCGACGGGCGCGACGTGCTCATCGATGCTCTCCGCGGCAGCCATACCGAGCGCGTGATCCGTCGAGGGGTTTGCCCCGTGCTCGCCCTCCCGGTCACGTGGACGGACGATGTGCTTTCCGGCAAGTCGATCGACGATGTGGTGTTCGAGCAGGAGCAGCGAGATGTGAAAGCCCTGAAGAGTGCGTTCAGGGGCGCTGCGCGTGACCTTCACCCCGATCTCGCCCACGAGGACCACCGGGAGCACCAAACCGATCTCATGTCCAAGGCCAACGAAGCTTACGAGAAGAAGGACATCTCGGGACTGGAGAAGCTTCGGAAGCGGTCCCGGAAGAAAACAGAGTAGTCGTTCGTTGGCCGCGTTGCTCCGTCGCCGATGCCGGGTGCATGGGACTCGAACTCATCTGCGGGTCGGTGCCGGCAAGACGTGGATGTGGTTCGCGATGCCGATCGCGTTGCTCGTCCCGGCGGTGTGGTCGGCCGGACCTGGTCCGAACGGCCGCGCCGAGTTCCAGCAGGGCGTGCGCTATGCGATCGAGGCGGTCCTGGACGAGGAGGTCGAGCTCCTGCGGGCGGCGGGGATCCTGACGTACACGAATCGCTCTGCGGACACCCTGGATGTCCTCTATCTGCACCTGCATCTGAACGCCTTCCGGCCCAACAGCCTGTGGGCGCGTACCGAGCGGCGTCCGGCGTACGATTTCCAGGGCCTCGAGGATCCCGACTACGCGTTCGAGCGCCTGCTGGGCGCCTCGATCGAGGGGCGGCAGCTGGCCGCTCGATTCCCCGGTGCGCCGGACTCGACCGTCGTCGAGCTGACGCTCCCGTCGCCCCTCGTGCCGGGAGGCGAGGTCAGAGTCGATCTCCGCTGGGAGGCACGTCCATCGACGCTGTGCCGGCGCCAGTGCCGGGGCGGGCGCCACTACGACTTCGCTCAGTGGTATCCGCGCATCGCCGTCTACGATGAGCAGGGCTGGCAGCAGCACCCGCTCTACCCCCAGGGCGAGTTCTTCGGCGAGTTCGCTACGTTCGACGTGGTCCTGGATCTGCCGGACGATCAGGTCATCGGGGCGACGGGAGTCCCGTTGGAGGGAGATCCCGGTTGGCGGTCCGCCATGCGGGGCACCGGCGAACCTCGGCTTCAGGATACCTTCTTCGGCCCTCTCGAGGCGAGGCCGTCACCGGGCCATCTCCCGCGCGAGGTCGCTGTCGGGCGGAAGCGCGTCCGCTTCTATGCGGAGGACGTGCACCACTTCGCTTGGAGCGTCGATCCGGACTACCGGTACGAGGGTGCGGTCGTTCGACGAGGCGGCTCGGACTCACCAACCGAGCTGGCGATCCACGTGCTGTATCGGCCCGGAGATGAAGAATCGTGGGGCGGAGGCTTGGCTCTCGATAGGACGGTCGGCGCGCTGCGATGGCTGGAGGACGTCTTCGGTCCCTACCCGTACCCTCAGCTGACCAACCTTCAGCGGCTCGAGGGCGGAGGGACCGAGTTCCCGATGCTCGTGATGAACGGATCCGCCGGCGAAGACCTGATCCTTCATGAGGTCGCGCACCAGTACGTGCATGGAATACTGGCGAACAACGAGTGGCGGGAGGCCTGGCTGGATGAAGGCCTCGCGAGCTTTCTGACCGCCTGGTTTCGGGAAGGGCAGGCCGGTCCCGGCGTGTGGCTGAGCACGGTGGACGGCCTGGCGCGGCTGGAACGGCTGGGTATCGCCGAGCCGGTGAGCACCCCTGCCAAGGACTTCTCGAGCTTCCAGATGTACGGTGCGATGTCCTACGCGAAGGCTTCCGCCATCTTCCGGATGCTACGCGAGCTGTTGGGCGAGGATGACTTCCGACGTCTGCTGCGCGAGTACTACGCCCGCCACCGGTTCCGTCACGTGACCGAGTCCGATTTCCTCCGGACCGCGGAGGCTGTCAGCGGAAGGCAGCTGAAGTGGTTCTTCGATGCATGGCTGCACGGTCACGACACGTTGGACTACGCCGTCCGCGACGTCGAGCTGGAGCCTCTGGCGGACGGCAGCTGGCGCACGGTCGTGGAGGTCGAGCGTCTGGGTGAGATCTGGATGCCCGTGAGCGTGCGGGTGGACCGGAAGGTGGTGGTGGCGGAGTCCCGCTCGCGATCTCAGCTGGTCGAGGTCATCACAGCGGATCGTCCCGGCGACGTGGAGATCGACCCGGACGCCGTGCTGCTGGACGCGGACCGTTCGAACAACAGGCTAGAGCTGGACTGACCCTTGTCCAAGCGGCCCTCTTCGCCATGCGGGACGGCGGCGTGGCCGAGAGGTGGCAGAGGTGGCCGCAGAGCTAGCCGCAGAGGAGCTTCCGGGTGGCCTCCTGAGCCTCGCTGGGGTCGGCCGGCAAGGCGATCGGGACTCCCCGTTCACCCTTGCCCTCGGGGAGGTGAAGGAGCAAAGGGCCGAGCGGTGGAGGGCCGTCAGGCTTTCGAGCCCGGCCCTGGCGGTCGACCGCGACCAACCGTCCGGGAGCGATCTGCTCGGCAAGCCACGCCCCGTATCGCACCCACCTGAGCAGCGGATCCGAGTCGACCTCCGCTCCGCCGATCACGTCTGCCTGATACCGCTCGACGGCTTCCTCGTAGAGGCCGGCGTCATTCGCCTTCAGACGCCGGAGAAACTGGCGATAGACCGGCTGGACATCGCAGATGCCGTGGTCAGAGAGCGCTGCCCGATACGCTTCCGACGTCGAGTCGGTCTCGTCGCTTCCCGTCACCGCTCTAGCAGGTCGCCGAAGGAACTCGGGCGGCCGCCGTAACCCGAAGGGCGCATGGGGGTTGCCGGTCGATACCGCGTCACTCGTCGTCGACGATGCTCCAGCATCGCCCTCCTCCTCGTTCCTTGTCTCGCCTCGGCAAGACGGTCACAGGCGGGAAAGCGACTGTCGCGCGCGCCCTCCCGAGATCCTTCGGCGACCTGCTATTCGCCGGCCGCCATCGAGTCGAGGAACTCCTGGTTGTTGCTCGTCCGGTTCAGGCGCTCGATGAGGAACTGCACGGCCTCGGCCGGCGGCATGTCCGAGAGGAAATTGCGGAGCAGGTACATCCG
>JBDHFW010000083.1:0-10795 GCA_039590175.1 Gemmatimonadota bacterium
AACGGGCGCTGTCAGCACTCCCCCGCCCTCCGATCGCTCCAGGGCCGCCCGGCACAGATCGAACAGCAGGGATTCACGACGGGTCGGCCGCGCCGGCAGGACGGTCGCCTCCTGGGACCTGCCCCCATCCAGCGTCAGGCGAAGCCGGAGCTCGGACGCGCACAGCCCCCCGGTCAGGTCGGCGCACATCCGGGCCAGCAGGTGGCGAAGGGCGAACAACAACGGTTCCAGGGCCGTCGCCGGATTCTCGAGCTCCAGAGAAACCTCTCGGCACTCCGGCTGCGGGAGGGCGTGAAAGGCGCGTTCGTCTTCTCCACGTGCCCAGAGGTGCGCCTCGAGGCCGGCCGGGCCGAAGCGTGCCTCCAGCTCGCTTGCGTCGCGCTCCGCGAGCTGGCCGATCTTCCCCCACCCCAGAGCACGAAACGCCTCCTGCAGCTCCTCGGAGATCGGCAGGTACCCCAGAGGCAAGGACGCCAGAAACTCCCTGCCTGATCGGGCCGGGATCGGCCAGCCGGGCCGCAGCATCGGCCACCACCACCACATCCCCGATCCCGATGCCGATGCCGCGCATCCCGGCTTCCCTCAGCGCTTCCAGCAACACCCGACCGAGCGCCTTCTCGCCTCCAAGGCGCTCCCACCCGCGAGCATCGACCCGCCCCAGCTCCGGGTCGACGACCATGATGCGAGGACTCCCCCTCAGAAGCGGAGCCATGAGGCTCGTCGATCCGGAACACGACGTTCCGGAGGGCAACGTTCCGGAGGACGATGCTCGAGGAGCCTCCGGATCGGAGAAGGCCACCCGAACCGAAGCGATTCGGCTCACAACGGACCCTTCCGATCCCGGATGAGCGCCCCGGCCTCCGGATCCCGGGAGATCGGTGTCGGACAGGCCACCGGGATCTCCACCCAAACCCCCTTTCCGACCCGTACTCGCACTGGACGCACGGGTGGGATGAACGGACCGAACGGACGATCGAATTCGAGGCGTATATCGCCCGCTCTGAAGCGCAATCGAAGACCGGCGACGGGGAGCTCCGCGATCATGATCAGGATGGCGCCCGCCTCTTCGGCCAGACGTTGGAGCCGCACACCTACCCCACGCCGCATCAGGGCCGGCGAGGTATCGGCCGCATCCAGCACGACGGCACCGAACGCCCCGCTCCGGAGCAAGAGATCGGCACACCAGGCCGCCTCACCCGGAGGCGGGTGAACGACCCAGAAAGCCGGGTCGTGCTTCGACAGGTTTATCCAGTCCGGGGCGTACAGCGTCTGGAGAGCATCGATCACCGCCACGGGCTCTCCGAGATCGTGAAGCTCGTGGAGCGTCCGGCGTAGGATGGCCATCTTGCCACAGGAGCGCGAACCCGACCATTCGGTCGCCCGTCCGCGCGGTAACCCTCCTCCCGGCAGCAAGGCATCCAGAGGGGCGAGGCCCGTCGGTACCGCTTCCACATCCGCCGACGGGCATCTCTCTACAGCCTCGATCCTCCGTTCCAGGTCCTGAAGCGCGGCTGCACGAGACACCTTCCCCTCCTCGGCACCTGCAGTCTGGAATTCACGGGCCCTGAACGAGCTTCCGTGAAAGGCCGAAACCGAATAAAACCCGAAAGTCACCGAAAGATAGCATCACGGATCCAAGGGGGACAAGAGGGGTGTGGCTCGTTACTGGTGTCGGACGACCGGGTGGGCGCCGTATACCGGATCAGCTACGGAGGCTAGGGAGCTCGGAACGGCGATCGGCCTGGAGAGCCCGTCAACCGAGAAGGATCCAGGCCAGCGCCGCGGCGAGCGGCAGGCCGATCCCCAGCCAAACCGCGTATCGGCGGAGCCTCGCTCGAGGTAGCGGATCCGGCATCACCAGCGGCGGGACGACCATTTCCCCATCCTTCGTAACCTGCAAGGAAGACCTCGCGGTCACGCCTGCCTGCCTGGCGAGCTCCCTCGAGACCTCTTCCGCCCGAGATTCCTCCGCCGGCGTCGCCGTTTCCTCCGCCCAGTCGGGCTCGGACTCGTCGGCGGCCACGTCCAGCACGAAGATCTCCTCCTCGACCTCCGCCTCCGGCCCGGGTTCGCCTCCTATCTCCACGGCCGGTTCCGGCACCTCGACTTCCACGAGATCGCCTTCCTCCAACACGAGCTCGGCTTCCGAGGGGCCCTCCGATTCGACGACGGCGGCGGCCGCCTCTTCGTCGCTCTCTGCAGCCGCTTCCTCCTCCTCGCTCTCGGGGGCGGCCGCCAGCACGTCGACCGGCTCCTCTACCTCCGGCTCCGTCGCCTTTGCTTTTCCTTTCTTCGCAGTCGGCGCCGCCTTCTTCGGCGTCTCTTTTTTCGCGGCGAGCTTGGCAGCCTTTTCTTCCGCGACAAGCGCCTCGGCATCTGCTTCGGCCCTGGACGCGGCCTCGGCGGCTATCGCGTCACCTTCGGATCCGATCCCCAGGGCCTCGGCAGCGGCCCGCGCCGCCGCCTCAGCAGCGGTCCGTGCCGCCAACGCCGCTTTGGCCCGAGCATCGGCGTCGGCGTCAGCTTGAGCGGCGTCGGCGTCAGCTTGAGCGGCGTCGACGGCTGTCCGCTCGGCCTCGACCTTCCGAATCTCGTCCTCACGCTCCCGGCGGACCCCCAGCGCCCTCTTCCACTCGTCCCAGGCCTCCTTCGGCGGCGGGCCGGCAGGAATCGGTCGCCCTGAGCCGGTAATCCCGTCCTCGCGGGTCGGGCGGCCCATGGCCCTCTCATAAGTAAGCTCGGCAGACCCCTGGCGGTCGGCACCTCCGGCCTGCGCAGACGTCGTCGGCGGGTGGACGTCAGCGCCGGAGAGGTCGGCGCTGGAGTCTTCGCCCGCTGGTTCCTCCGATATCCGAGCGGCGAGATCGGCGAGCGTCTGGTCTCTCCGAGGCCCGACGCGGGGCCGCTGGCGCCAAGACCACTTGCCACCTTTCGAGGGAAGGTCTCCGGGCTTTCGGGCGTAGAGCACGGGCTCGTGCGTCCAGTAGTTCGCCCAGGCGAGACTCGTCACGTAGGGGCCGCCGCCGGGCTCGACCCGTTGGCTCACCAACTCTCGGAAAGGACGCGTCGAACGGCGGAAGAGGATGTCCCCTCGGTCCCGCTGGAAGAAACCGCCTTCCGACGCTCCGTGCCGCGTGACCACCACGAGGGCGCAAGGCCACTCATCCTGGAAGTGGGCCACGTGCACTTGGCGGTCTCGTTCGGAGAGTTGGAGGCCGAGAAGGGAGTGGGTGTGATACCAGCCCACCAAGACCCGCCCGCGCCGTCCGGCCGCCTCGCCGACCTTCCAGAAGAACTCCCGGAAGCTCGTCAGGTCCTCACCGACAGGCATCGGGCTGGACGAGCGATGGGAGGCTTCGACGCTGACGAACGGAACGCGCGTCTCGTTGCAGGCCAGAAGCCGCCCGGTGAGCAGCCCGTAGCTGCCTTCGATCTCCTCCAGAGCGTGGGCCTCCACGTCCCGGAGAACCTCGGGCTCGACGAATAGCTCGTAAGGATAGGGCCGGCCGGTCCCCTGCTCGCCCCAGCCGCCGGGTAGCCAGAGCACGGACCTGTCCACGGGTCGCTCGACGAGATGGAGCGATCCCTCCGTCCGGCCCTCGGGAGGACGTTCGAAGCCCGCCTCCGCTCGAGATGGCCCCACCCAAGCGGACAGGCTGTGCAAAAGGTCAGGCAGTCGCCGCTTGGCCATGGTCCCCTTGGTGAGTTCTGTCGTCATCCGCTCCGACGGCTGCGTAGTACCTGAGACGCAAACCTTTAGGTATTACGCAAGACGAGGGCCGGAGAGGGCCCATTCCACCCAAGCCCATGTCGCGCAACTCAGTAGAACGCCAGGAGATCGAGGACAGGAGCTCCCATGATGGCCGAGCGCCCCGTTCGAACGCGGGCCAGGATCTCGATCATCTCCAGCGGCGGCAGTTCCTCGGTGACGGAGAGGAGCTCGGGCGGGACAGCCAGATAGACGAAGCCATCGGACGGATCGGGCGCCCGGGCCAGAATGAACGGCTCTCCCTCATAGAAGTCGGTGCGAATGGCTTCCGCCCTCTCCAGAGAGACGAACTGGACGCTCCAGCGAACCTGCAGGCCCTGGTACTCGTCGGGATTCAACCTGAGATCGGCGGCGGACAGCGTGCTCCGCTGCGTCGTCGAGTCCGCCGGGAGCAGATCAGCCGCCCGCACCCAACCGTTGAGGCGCACCCGGACCCACGCGCCCTCGCGAGCGAGGACGGCGAGATCCGCTCCGGGCCGCACCACCCCGACGGTATCGCCTTCCGGGGACAGGTACAGGCGCGCCGGCGTGCCGCCGACGCGTAGACGCTCCTCCGCGGTCCCTCGTACCTCCGGCGACGCGCCGGCCGGGCCGGCGCTCTGAGAGGCCGACGGATCCGGCCCGGCCGGCTCCGCCTCAGCGGCGGTCGCGAGCGCCGAAGTGGAGACCCAGCCGGTCCGGCGCGCCTGCGTCCACCGACCCGACTCGCCGAGCCTGTCGAGCAGAAAGCCCTGCAGGAGCCGGGCCTGGATCGCACCCCGCGTGCTCGGAGCGTCCCTGAAGTTCTCTCCGCCGGCGATCGAAACCGATAGGTCGTAGCCGTCTCGGCTCGTGCGTACGACGGATCCGGTCCAGATCCAGCCCTGCAATACGACCTCGCTCCAGCTGCCCGAGGTCTTGCCGGTCGGATCGAGGGCCGCGCCCGGCCTCACCGTCCCCAGCCGTCGCCCCCCCGCCGCCTGGAGGAAGCTGGTGCTCGACGTCACCTGGGCGGTCTGCGCCGACACGGATGGGGCGAGCCGAGTCCAACCAGCCGCGGCCGCGGCAATCCACAGCGCGAGGTGCGACCACGTGCGAAGAGGCCGCCCCCACCGACGTGAAAGCCGGTCTTCCGGTCCTGGCTCGGCTCGCGCCGCAGGAGTATTCATTCCGGAACCTGTTGTGGTCTCGATAATACGAACCGCCGAAGCTTCACTAAATTATCGGTTGCACGACACTCGCGCCGCCTCGACGGGCGACTCCTACGGAAGGAACCGGGTTGAGAACTCACGAGCTCCGTGGCTTGGGCGCGGTCGGATGGCGGGTGGTGCTTCCACTTCTGGCGATGCTGGCCGGCGCTGCCCCGATTCTCCGCGCCCAGGAACCCAGCATCGACACCCCGTATCGGTGGATCGAGAAGGGGATGCGCTTCGGCGTCTCTCCCGGGTATATCCTGACCAGCCGGGGCAGCCTGGGTCTGGGCCCCGGACCGACGCCGACCGCCGCGGGTCGCTTTCGGCTCAGAGTGAGCAATCCGCTCTCGTTCGAAGTCGACGTCACGTACGGCAACTCCGACCGCCGCATCGTGAACCCGTTCGCGGTCGGCGGCCCCGCCGTCATCGATACCGTCAACTCGAACTGGCTGCTCGCGGAAGCCGCCGTTCAGTTCACGTTCACGGGCTCCCGGACGTGGCACGGGATTCAGCCCTACCTCGTGTTCGGCGGGGGAGGCATCTTCGGACTCGGCGAAGAGGTGAGTCCGCTCGTCGAAGAACTCGAAATCGAGCGGTTCGTGTACGAGATCGGATCGGCGCCCAGTTTCCTCGCTGCCGGAGGCCTCGAGTGGCTGATCTCGCGGAAGGTGGGCCTGGGCTTCGAGGTCCGGGACCACATCTGGCGCCTCAAGGCTCCTGAAGGGTTCTTCGACCCGGAGATCCTGGAGATCATCCTGGAGAGCGGAGCCCCGGCACCGAATGAGAGCCAGTGGACGAACAACGTCGAGCTCAGCCTGAGCTTCTGGATCTACCCCTGAGGCTGCGGCTCCGCCGTACGACCCGGGTCATTTCCGTGGTCACCATCGCCCGGTGACGGAACTCGATCGCCTGTCGCCGATCGAGACTCCGATCTGGCTCGAGCTCAACGGAAGGCCGTCGTGCACCTGGATGTGCACGCCGTCGCTCCTCGACGCTCTCACATGCGGCTGGCTGAACGGAGAGGGGCTCATCTCGGACCGGCGGGAGCTCCTCGAGGTCGAGGTCGACGCGGATCTACGGTGGGTGAAGGCTCGAACCGCTCGGGAACGCCTTGTCGTACAAAAATCGCTCGCATCTGGGCCGGACGACGCCTCGTTTTCCCTGGAGCGAATCCCTGAGGAAGCGCCAAGATCGGTCCCCGATCTGGCCGTGCTCACAGCCTCCGGCGAGCTCCGGAGTTCCTTTCAGGAGATGTATCAGCGGTGCCCGCTGCGAGCCTCGAGTGGCGGCGTACACTCGGGCGCCCTTCTGGTTGACGGCGAGGTCCTGTGCATCGCCGAGGATGTCGGACGGCACAACGTGACGGACAAGATCATCGGCGCCGCGATGTTGGAAGGCGTACCGTTGCGTGGCACTCTCATCCTGATCTCGGCGAGGATATCGGCCGAGATCGCCGTGAAGGCGTGGCGCGGCGGGGTCGGAGGGGTCGCGACCCTGTCCGTGCCGACGTCGCTCGCCCGCGACATCGCTCGGCGGGCCGGCGTGTGGTTGGTGGGCCGATCACTCAGAGGATCGCCCTACGTGTACGAGCCGGCCGGGGAGGCTTCTTCTTGAGCGAGGTGCTCGGCGTCGTTCTGGCTGGTGGAGAGAACCGGCGCTACGGGGGCCACAAGGCCCTGGAGGCCCTCGGCGACAAGCGCATCATCGACCGCGTCATCGACGCCATCTCCGCGGCGGTGGATCACGTGACGCTGGTGGCGAACGACGCGGGGCTTTACGAGACGATCGGCTTGGACGTTCGCCCGGATCTGGTTCGCGGCCTCGGGGTGCTGGGCGGCATCTTCACCGCCGTCTCGTGGGCCGCCGAGAGGAGCTGTCGAGCCGCACTCGTGGCAGCCTGCGACATGCCCTTTCTCAGCTCGCCGCTCCTGCGAGAGCTCACGACCCGAGCCGAGCCCGATGCGGTAACGCTGCCCGAGAGTCGGGGACCGCGAGGCTTCGAGCCGCTCTGCGCGGTGTACGGAGTCGAGTGTCGGAAGGAGCTCGAGCTTGCGCTTGGCCGAGGCGACAGATCCGTGGTCTCGGCCCTGGCCAACGTCGAGACACGAATCATGCCCCTGGAGACGGTCGAGACCTACGGAGACCCCGAGCTCCTCTTCCTCAACGTCAACCGTCCCGAGGATCGGCAGCGTGCGGAGGCGCTCTTGATCGCCGGCTTCCCGGAGGGGGGAACGGCGGCGAGAGGGTGAGGGTGATCCGGTGCTGCCGACCGGCCGATCCGGTCCGGGGACCGGCCCTGGCGCTGGTTCTCCTCCTGGCCGCGTCCGCGCTGCCCGCCCAGCCGACAGTGGTCGGCGAAGCCCCGCCGGCCGAGTTCATCGCCGTGCCAACGGCGAGCGTGGTTCGCCTCCGGGCGCGTCTGGACGACCTGTTGTCCCAACCTCCGTTCCGCCGTGCTCACGTCGGCCTGATCGTGCACGTCGCGGAGACCGGCGAGACCCTCTACAAGCTCGTTTCGGACAAGCGCTTCACGCCGGGAAGCACGGTCAAGCTGGCGACCGCGGGAGTGGCACTCGAGGTGCTGGGGGCCGCCTACCGCTGGCAGACGCGAGTTCTCGCGGTAGGGCCTGTGATCGAGGGTAGGCTGGAGGGAAATGTGTGGATCGCGGGCAGCGGAGATCCGACTCTCTCTCGAGAGGAGATCAGGGGAATCATCGAGCTCCTGCGAGCGCGGGGGATCCGGGAGATCGACGGCGATGTAGTCGCGGATGACCGGGCCTTTGAAGAGGCGCCGTGGGGGCGAGGCTGGATGTGGGACGATCTGCACGTGAGCTTTTCCGGCGGCGTGAGCGGGTTTCAGCTAAGTCCGAACGACGTGCTGGCGCGTCTGGTCGCCGGGAGCAGGGTCGGAGAGCCCGCGCTTCTTCGATATCTGGAACCGGGACCCCGTCTCCCGATCCTATCGGACGTTCGAACGGGCCCATCCGGGTCGGAGGTCGAACTACAGGTGCTGCCTCTGCCGGGGGGCGATGTCGGTGAGCGACGGATCGTCGGCCAGCTGCCACGCGGGAGGTCCTTTCAGCTCTCGCTCGCTCCCGCCCATCCCACATTGTATGCCCTCTCCTATGTGGGAAGCGTGCTCGCGGACTCGGGCATCGCGGTCGGCGGCCGACTGAGGCGCGCGGAGAGGGGTGAGAGAGGGCCGCCTGCAAGCGCCACGCTCGGCGAGATCACCTCCGACTCCCTCGGGCTCGTTCTGCAGGAGTTTCTGAAGCCGAGCGACAACCAGATCGGCGAATCGATCCTTCGCACGATCGGTCGCGAAGCAGCGGACGAAGGGTCTTCCGAGGCCGGACTGGAGGTCGTGGAGAGGATCCTCCACAGGTGGGGAATCGATAGGGAGGCGACGGTATTGGCGGATGGATCCGGCCTGTCACGCTACAACCAGGTCGCGCCGAGCGCCCTCAATCGCCTGCTGATCGTCCTCTGGCACCACCCAGAGCGCGAGTCCCTGATCGACGCGCTCCCGATCGCGGGAGTGGATGGGACCCTGGAGTGGCGGATGCGAGGAACGGCCGCCGAGAACAACGCCCGGGCAAAGACGGGCTCGCTGGAAGCGGTGCGCGCGCTTTCCGGCTACGTGCGCAGCCGGGATGGACAGACGCTGATCTTCACCTTGCTCGTGAACGGCTTCGACGGGCCTGGATCGGCGGCGAGGGCCGTCGAGGACCTGATCGTGGAGCAACTGGCCCTCTTCCGACGGAGCGCGAACTGAGATGAGCGACGCCGCGGATTGGCTTTCCTACGCCGACGCCCTGGCGTGCATGCTGGAGCGATGTGATCGCCTCGGCGTGCAGCGAGTCCCGCTGGACGACTCCCTGGGCTTCGCGTTGGCCGAGGAGATCCGAAGCCAGGTGGACCACCCGCCGTGGGACAACAGCGCGATGGACGGGTTTGCCGTTCGGGCGGAGGATCTCAAGGCGCTACCGACCGAAGGATCCGTGAGGCTTCCGATATCGGAGGAGGTCCCAGCCGGCGCGTTTCCGGAAGGACCCCTTCGGCCGGGCACGGTCGTGAAGGTGATGACGGGCGCTCCGGTGCCGGATGGCGCGACGGGAGTCGTCCGGGTGGAGCACACCGACGGAGGGGCCGGCGGAGCGGTGGAGATCCGGGCGGCATCGGACGCGAACCGTAACATCCGGCGGCGAGGTGAGGATGTGAGGGTGGGCACCCCGGTGATGAGCGAAGGAGCCGAGGTCACGCCGGCGGCGATCGGGATCCTCGCGCTGGCCGGGCACCCGAGCGTGGCGGTCGGCCGTCGCCCCAGGATCGCGGTCCTCGCCACGGGCGATGAGCTGGTCGATCTGGACGAGGTCGAAGAGGCCGTCGCAGGCCGGAAGGTGATGAACTCGAACAGCCACGCGCTCGCGGCGCTGTTGCGGACGGCCGGTGCGGAGCCGGTGCTCCTCGGGATCGCGCGCGACGAGCGCGACGACACCATCGCCAAGCTCAGAAACGGCCTTGATTGCGACGGAATCGTGACGACCGCGGGCGTGAGCGTCGGCGAGCACGATCAGGTGAAGCAGGTGCTGGCCGAGATGGGCATGGAGCGGGTCTTCTGGCGCGCGAAGATCCGGCCCGGAAGCCCGATCGCCTTCGGCCTTCTGTCAGGAAGACCGTTCTGGGCCCTTCCGGGCAACCCCGTCTCCGCGATGGTCACCTTCGAGGCCTTCCTTCGCCCGGCGATCCGCAAGCTCGCCGGCCACGCGCGTCTTCACGTCCGCGCATCGGCCCGAGTGCGAGAGCCCGTCGTCTCCAACGCCGATCTCACGCACTTCTTCCGGGTGCGACTGGAGCACTCACCCGGTGGCCTCTCCGACGCCTATCTCACGGGGCCACAGGGATCGGGCATTCTCTCTTCGATGACAGCCGCGGACGCCCTTCTGATCGTCCCCGAAGGCGTCGAGAGACTCGAGCTCGGGACGGTCGCGGAGACGATCCCGCTCGGCCCACCGCCCAACGCCACGTTCGACACCAGCTCCAAGGGAGAGGAACGGGTCGGCGGGGAGCGTCTCGGTCCGTGAGCCGCGTGAAGCTGCTGGTGGGTACAAGGAAGGGGCTCTTCCGAGCGACCTCCAGCGACGAGCGCGACCACTGGGAGCTGGAGGGACCGTTCATCGAAGGCTACGAGGTGTACCACGCCATCCTGGACCCGCGCGATCGCTCCCGCGGATACGCCGCGGCCAACCACATCGTCTGGGGAAGCCACGTCTACCGGAGCGATGACGGCGGCTCGAACTGGGAGCCGGCGCCGGCACGGCCGGCCTTCCCGCCCGGGAGCGGACACGCCGTGAAGGCGATCTGGCACGTCGCTCCGGGGGGCTCCGTATCGACGGACACCGTGTACGCCGGCGTCGAGCCCGCCGCTCTGTTCGCGAGTCCGGACCGGGGCGACTCATGGGAGTGGAACTCATCTCTCGACAACCATCCCTGTCGATCCACGTGGCAGCCGGCCAAGGGCGGATTGGCTCTCCACTCCATCCTCGTCGACCCTCGGGAGGCGCGCCGCCTTTACGTCTCACTCTCGGCCGGCGGCTCCTACCGAAGCGACGACGGCGGGCTATCCTGGAACGCGGTGAACCGCGGGGTACGTGCGGACTTCCTTCCGGAGCGCTATCCGGAGGCCGGCCAGTGCGTGCACTGCGTCCGACTGCATCCGGCCCGGCCGGATCGCCTCTACCAGCAGAACCACTGCGGCACCTACCGGAGCGATGACAGGGGAGAGAGCTGGGAGGAGATCGACGAAGGCCTACCGAGCGACTTCGGGTACGTGATCGGGATCCACCCGAAGGAT
>JBDHFW010000084.1:0-10272 GCA_039590175.1 Gemmatimonadota bacterium
GGGGGCATGGAGTTTCCGATGATGACCCTGATGGGCAGCTACAACACGCGGAGTGACAGCGCCCTCTACTACGTGACGGCGCACGAGCTCGGGCACATGTGGTTGCCGATGATCGTCGGCACGGACGAGCGCCGGCACGCCTGGATGGACGAGGGCATGACCAGCTTCAACGAGAACCAGGCGCGTAAGGAGTACTTTCCCGGCGAGGACTCCGAGGATTCGGACCGGGAGGGATATCTGGAGGTCGCCCGCGCCGGCGAAGAGGGCGAGATGATGCGGTGGACCGACCATCACTATCCGGGCCGCGCCCGGACCGCCACCTACAGCAAGCCGTCCACCGTGCACGCCGCTCTTCAGGGCCTTCTGGGAGAAGACGTCTTCCTCCCCGCCTACCGCGAGTACATCCGGAGGTGGAGGTTCAAACATCCGACGCCCTGGGACTTCTTCCACACGATCGAGGACGTGACCGGCCGCGACCTCGAGTGGTTCTGGCGCGCCTGGTACTACGAGACGTGGACGCTGGACCAGGCGGTGACGGAGGTCCGAGAGATAGGCGACGGCACGGGCGACGGTACGGATATCGTCATCCGCGACCTGGGCCTGGTACCCATGCCGGCCCGTGTTCAGGTCACCCGGGAGAACGGAGAGGTGCTGGATCTGGAGGTCTCCGTCGACACCTGGCTCGCCGGTGAGATGGAGGCCGTGCTGACCGTGCCCAACGGTTCGCCAGTCGTCCGCGTGGAGATCGACCCGGAGGGGCTCTTTCCCGACGTCGACCGCGACAACAATGTGTGGGATTCGGCCGAGGGCGCCGAGAGCGGGGACGGAACCGGGAGCCAGGGCGGGGCCGGAGGCGAAGATCAAGCCGGGAGTGCGAATCGAGCCAGGAGCGAGGAATGAGCTACCGCAAGTTCACGGACCGAAGCGGCGCGGTCTGGCAGATCAAGGACGAGTCTTTGAATCGATGGGCCTTCGATCCGGTGCCCGGCAACCCGTCCGACCCCCGGACCGTGACGCCGCCCACCTACACGGACGATCCGTTCGAGATGAGCGAGGGGGAGCTGCAGCGGCTGTTGGACAAGGCGCGCCCCTCCGGCGGAACGGGCAAGACAGCCTGGCCGTTCAAGGACGATCCTCCGCCGGGACCCTAGGCCGACGCCGCTTCGACGCGCTGAGCGAGACAACTCCGGCCTCGCCGAGGCTAGAAGCGCTCGCGCCAGAAGTCTCCGATGCTCTCCACCGTCCTTCGGGTCACGCGCGCCCCGATGGTGATGAAGAAGCCGTGGCCGCCGCTCACCGAGAAGTCGGGATCGAGCAGGTCGCCGAATCGGTAGCCCATCTCGATCTGCAGCGCATCGATCGGATAGACGACGAGGAACGGCGCTGCATCCCACCGGGCTTCCGAGGTGCTGTGCTCCAGGAGGAGCCGTCCGCCGAGACCTACCGCCACGCGTGAGAACAGGTCGAAGCGCATGCGGCCTCCCAGATAGTCCGCACGGGATTGGAGCGCCTGCACTTCCTCCTCGTCGACCGGCAGCTCCGAGTCCGTGAACCGCGTGGCGTAGCGGGCACCGAACTCGAAGCCGGGCTGCGGCGCCCAGATCAGCTCGGCCAACCCGATCATGCGGGTCTCCTCGCCGTCGCGGGAGAACACCCCTCCGAATCGCGGGTTCTTCTCGTTAAGCCATTCGAACTTCGCGAGTACGTTCACCGCATCCGAGTCTACCGGCCGGAACGCGACGCCCCAAAGCGAGGAGCGCCGGCTACTCACGCCGGATAGACTCGAAGCCTTCTCCTCGGTCTCCACGAGCTGCTGCCTGGACAGCAGGGCGAAGGAGCGGCTGAGCGCGACGTCTCCGGCGACCGTGAAAAGGCGCGTGGAGCGGAAATCGCCGTCCCTGAACTCCCCGCGGAGCGCCAGGCGGTACGGCGCATCCGGAGGAAGGAACTCGGCTCCGAGCGACGCCGCCAAGTAGTCCTCCTCCTGCTGCACGAACGGAAGAGCCCGAACCGGGTTTTCGATCGGCGCCTGGCCGACCCCGACCCGCCGCTCGAGCAGCGAGTTGATGGTCCACGACTGACCAAGCCGGACACGGTTGTTGAGACCGATGACGGCCGCATTGTGGACGCCATCCGCGCCGCCGACCAGCTGGTAGGAGCTCCAGACCTCGGTGCCGAAGCCCACATCGCTCCGGACGCCGAAGTTGGTGATCGAGTAGCTGGTATCGGCGTCGACGAAGACGCGGCGGTGCCGGACTTCCACCTTCACGCCGTCGAGGATCTGATACTGAGCGCCGACGCCGACGTGGTCAGGCAGGACGTTCTGCCCGGTGTGGTGGACCTGCAGGCGTCCCTCTCCGAACAGCGAGAGACGTGGCGTCACGGCATAGGTCACGTCCATGGTGCCGCCCAGCGATTCATCTACCCCACGGACGTTCCGAAACTGATCGCTGGTGATATCCGCGCCGATACGGACCTTGGACCCGAGAAACTGGTTGAGACGTACGGCCGTCTGTCGTCGCGACACGCCTTCGATCTTGAAATCCTGCCGTTGGTGAGTCAGCCGTACCTCGCTGTCCCGGGCGAACCGCCAGCCCGCGCTGAGCCGGAGATCCTCCGTGCCCGAACGGAGAGAGATCTCGGCCGGGTTGACGTAGCGAGGACCGACTCGCATCCAGCTCGCCTGCAGGTCGACGGCGCCTCTGAACAGAGTCAGCGCGCCCTCGATGGACACCGCGACATCGCTCGAGTCGGGCACGGTTGAGTAGGACACCTCTCCTCCCACGACGAGGTCGCCGACGCGGGCCGACACGTCGGCGCCGGCCATGTAATGGCGACGCTCTTCACCGCCCCCTCGAACCCCGACGACTCCCACGCGCAGCGAGGAGCGCGACGAAGTCACCGCCGGTGTGATCTGTCCTTCGGACAACGCCAGTCTGTTGGCCCTCGCGTCTCCCAACACGTCCACGCTCGCCCGCAGGCCCGCCACGAGATCCTTGTCGCCGCCGCTCATCGCTTCGTAGGTAACCATGACGAAGACGGGGTTGCCGTAGATATCCGCCGCCGGTATCGGCCGCTTCAGGAGCAAGGCCCCCAGCTCGTAATCGATCTCGTAGTCCACGAACCGGCTCAGTTGCTCCTGACTGAGCGTTAGAGCGGCGTCGTTCTGGTCGCGGGCCTCGATCACCACCCGCTCCGTGCCGCGCCGGATGTTCGCATCCAACGTGTAGGGACCCGAGGTTCCGTCGCCCCGGATCTGAAGCTGCTGGAGGCTCTGCCGCGTAAGGCTCCCGAAGGCCTGGATGGTCACGGGCCCGGTAGCGACCCTTGCTGCAGCACCGGTAAGGGCTCTCCGGTACCGATTCAGACGGAGCCCTTCGCTGAACTCGTCCGTCACCAGCGAGCCGACCGCGAACCAGTTCAAGTCACGCTCGAGCCGGGCGCTGAACGCGCCGTCGGAGGCACCGGTCACCCGCCGGCTACTCGCGTCTCCGATGATCGGGTAGCGCGCCTCCTCCAGCGGGTCGTAGCCGCGACCGAAGAAGCCGTTCCCATCGTCCAGATCGCGCGTGTCGTAGCTCAGGGTGAGGGACGTGCGCTCGTCCAGCCGTCCTCGCACGGTGATCGCGGCGAACGGCTCCGGGCTGGCGCCGAAGCCAAAACGGCCGAAGCCCGTGACGATGAAGTCTCGGATCTCGGGCATGATAGCGAGCGCCACCTGCGTCTCGGCGGATCCGGCCCGAAGACCGAGTACGCCTTCTCCCGCTTCCTTACCGGGACGGAGTCGAACGTGGACCCAGCCTGCTGGGTCCGCTCGGTGCTGTACGCCGGCGGAGTTGGACTCGACGTCCATGCCCATCGGCAGGGCGCCCTCTGTCCACACGGTGACCAGGGGCTCTCCGAGAACCGGTACTCCCCAGCGATCGAGCACGCGGACCCGCGCGTCGACGAGCGTGTTTCCGTCCGCCACGAGATGCAGCGGTTCAGCCTCGACCTCGAAGCGTGCCGGCTCGGCGGTCACGTGCACGGCCACGCTGTCCCAGCGCTCATAACGGTTGGAGTTGCGCAGCCGCACGCGCAACCGGTGCGGACCGGGAGCGAGCTTGACGGCGATGAAGTCGTGAATGCCATCACCCCGGATCTCGGCTTCGGCGACCAGCGAGTCCCCGTCGAAAAGGGCCACGGGGGACTGCGGCTCCCCTTGCACCCCGATGTAGACGCGGTCCATGCGGAGCACCGTGCCGTCTGCGGGCTCCATGATCGCGACCCCGTAGCCGTAGGGGAACGTGCGCTTTACCCCGGCGGCTCGTTCCTCCGCCGTTCGTAGCGCGGGCACCGTCGGAACGTCGCTCGACACCGGAGAGTTCGCCGAGAGCAGCAGGTGTACGGGCTCGGGGCTTCCGGCACGATCGAACTCCCAGTACAGAACATCCTCGCCGCTGCGATCGCGCTGGAGATCGGGATCGGGTGCGGACCCGGAACCGAGCCGGGCGCTTCCCTCGACCGGATACCAACCGGGGGGAAGCTGGAAGGCGACCTCGGGCCAACCGGCCTCGGCCGGCTCGAGGACGATCTCGACGGGCCTCTTCGAGGTCCACTCTCTCGCATCGGGCAGCGAATCGATCCGGATCGCTCCGGAAGACCGATCCGGCCCATCCGTCACATCGGCCCGTCGGTCCGTTGAGTTGGAGCCCGACATCGCAGCCCTGGCCAGCATGGAGATATCCAGGCTGGCCACTCGACCGCCTGCCTGCGGCGGATCCGCCGCCAGCTCCTCGCCGGGCAACCAGACCTCTGCGAGCCGCGCTCCCCGTGGCAGAAGCCGAAAGTCCAGCCGCGGGCTCGTCCAGCCATCGCTGACCCTCGTGAGCAGGTCGCCCGACGGGTCGGCCAGGCGGTAGACGGCCGGGAGAGACCGTGTGTCCAGGTGGAAGGCGTGCTCGCTGCGACGCACGTTGCGCAGGGAGAACTTCCCGTCCGCATCGGTCGTGGCCACGCTAGCGTCCTCGGTCCACACGTCCACTCCCTCCACGCCCGGCTCACCCGCATCCAGCGTCCCGTTGCCGTTCAGATCCACCCAGACCCGACCCAGTGCCACCCGCGTCTCCAGCGGCCAGGCCTCCTGCAGCCGAACGAAGGCCGTCACCGCCGGGGCGCGCACGAAGCCGGCCTCCGCTGAAGCTACGGCGACGTTCGCCAGGACATCGCTCCCTCCGGAGACGATAGCCGCGGCATAGCGAATGGTGCGCGACGAGCCCGGATCGAGCCTTGCCGCCGAGAAGAAGGTGACCACGCGGCCCGACGATCGAACCGAATCCGCCCCGGACGCCGACCCTTCGACAAATAACATCTCGGGCGGCAGCGTGTCGCCTACCACAATATTCGAGATGGGGGCCGATCCCCGGTTCCGCAGCTCGATCGCGTACCCGACGGTCTCGCCGACTCCGGCCTGCAGCGCGTCGGCGCTCTTGTCGATCTCCAGCTCATCGCCGCGCAGGCCCACTAGAGCGACCTGAGCCGTGCTCTCGGCGGCGGGCCCGTTGAACGGAGCGAAGCGGGCCCGGTTGACCGCAACCACGCTATCCGTCACCTCCGCCGTCACCCTCGCGACCAGCTGGATTTGCGCCGTGTCGCCCGGAGCCAGGTCGCCAACCTCCCAGCGAACCTCCTGTCCATCCACCTCGGCCGGCGGCTCGGAGGATACGTATTCGAGGCCGGCAGGCAGGCTGTCCAGCACGACGGCGTCTCGGGCCGCAGCTCGGCTCGAGGCGTTGCCGTAGAGAATCGTGAACCTGACCTCCTCATCGATATGGGCCACCTCGGAACCGTCCAGGCGCTTCTCGACCATGACCTCGGCCGAGATGAGCGGGGTCGTGGCAGAGTTCGAGCTCTCGCTCTCAGCCGCGCCTGATCCGCCGTAGTCGACAGAGGCGATGTTGCTGACCGCGCCGTCCGGATCGGTGCTCTCCACGTGGACCTGAAAGCCCACGGTGCCCGTAACATCCGCAGGCACATCCCCGAGCTCGAACAAGACGGTGTTGGAGCTCTGGTCGAACCGCCCCGCGTCGCCATCGTCCGCGTCGGTCACCGCTTGCCCATCCACGCTCATGCTGCCGGCGATGTACGAGACGCCGGCCGGAATCGGGTCCGAGATCACGACGCCCTCGGCCACGCCCGAGCCGCTGGCCTCGTACTGGATCGAGTAGTCGATGACGTCGCCGAAGGTGGCGACATCGGGGCTCGCCAGCTTCTCGAGAATCAGCGAGATAGGCGGCCCCGTGATCGTGATGCGATCGAGGGCCTGTGCCCAGATGCCGGGATCCGACTCGCTCGTCGCGCGCACCACCACGCTGGAGGTCTCCCCGGCTGTGGCCAGGGAATCCACCTGCACGACGACCACGATCTCGAAGGATTCGCCGGGATCGAGAGGGATGCAGGCCGTGATCTTCGGTCCCGGCGAGCCTCCGGAGTACTCTCGCACTTCGGTTTCGAACACGTCCTCGGGGAAGGCCTCCGGCAGGAAGCAGTCGGACGCGGCTCCGAGGTTGCTGATGGTGTGCCGAAGCAGGACCTCCGCGCCGGACTCGGCTTCGACCCGGCGATTGGGATAGATGTCGACCCCGGCAGCCTGAGCGAGCATGACCACGGCCGGCGAAGAGACGATGGTTCGGGGAGTGCCGCTCCCGTCGATCCAGCTGAGCTCCGCCCTGTTCTCGATAGCGGTCGCGGCTGCAGCGGATGCGGCCAGAGGATCGCCGGCCGCGGCGGCATCAAGCTCGTCCTCCGACGAGGGTGCGGCGGCCGAGGCGAGGGCGACACCGAGCCCGAGCCACAACGCCAGAAACGCGAAGAGCCCCCGTGCCGGAATGGGATCCGGCCGGGAGCCTTCGCGCTCGAGACGCCATCGCCGCGTGGGACGCCCGCTCAAGGCATCCTCCTCGAATCTCCTACATCAGGCCTCCGCTCAGTTGATCTGGACCCGGATCCAGAAGAAGCGGCTCGTGCCGAACGCGAGCGTGGCGAGGGTCGCCTCTACTTCATCCGCCGCGGGAGTGGTGATCGACCAGGCCGGAGAGCCGCCGTCGTCGGCGTCCGAATCGTACGTCACCTCCGGGGGCAACGTGTCCGTGACGACGACGCTGGTGGCGTCCGTATCGCCACTGTTCGTGACCGTGACCCGGTACCAGATGAACTCGCCCGGCACCACCGTGCCGGCGATCGGCGTGGTCTGGTCGTCCCGGAACGCCTCCTTGGTGATCCCGAGAGTTGCGCCGGCGATGACGTTGACCGTCACGTCACCGGTGTCGGTGACGCCGCCGTCGGCCTGCGAGGTCGCCAGGAGCTGAAGCACGTCCGAGGCTCCAGCCGATGCGATGACCGTGTAGATCACGTCGATGTCTATCGACTCGCCGGCGGTAAAAGCGACCGAGGTGCTGGCCCCGGCGACGCCGTTCACCGAGACGATGGTGATCTCGGCCGGATTGGACGAGGCGACGAGATCGAAGGTGTCCGGGCCGTCACCGTTGTTCACCACCGTGAACGTCTCGGTGTAGTTGGGCGGGCTCGGAAGCCGGTCGACGCTCGCCGCGTCGGGAGTCACCGTCACGCCGGCCGTCAGCCCAGGCGTGATGGCCGTGAGCTGCGCATCCTGTGCCGACCCACGCCGGGAGTCGGCGGTCAGCGTGTAGTTCGTAAGCACGCCGCCCTGGTCGGCCCCCACGTCGTAGGTCACGGTGACGGTCACCGAGTTCCCCGCCGCGATCAGCGTTGCGGCCAGCGCGTCGTTGAGAAGCGCCAGCGTCGCGTAGGGGGTCCCGTCAAGATCGTAGCCCGTCACGGTGATCCCGGCGGTGGAGATCGTCTCGGACACCGAGAGGCTGTCGTCGCCGTTCCCCTGGTTCGTGAGCACGTAGGCCAACGTGTTTCCGGTGCTGCCGGGGTTCGGAGCCGCGCTTGCCGGACCCGTGACATCCACACCGTCCGCGAATCCGACCGTCACGTCCACGCTCGCCGAGACCGGCGTGTAGGTGTTGCTGTTGGCATCGGTCCAACTGACCTCTGCCTGGTTTGTGATCACGGTACCCTCGGGCGTGGGCTGCGCCAGCGCCGGAGCCGAGATCAGAAGCAGCCCACCGACGAGCGGCAGGGCTACCCGGCCAATCAGTGTCACGAGGTGTTTCATCGTTCTCTCTCTTCTCAGCCGCTCGCGTCAGTCTCGGATGGCCGCGCGTCTTGCTGGGTCGATTCTGGAGCTTCTTGCCTCGTCTCTTCAGCTATCGATTCGGGTGAGAGGGGTTGGAACCGGGCGTCGAACTGGGCGGTCACCTGCTCCCCAGGCGCTACCGGGCCGGCCACCGTCCAGCGGATGTGCGTGTAGGTCTCCGGGGGCGCGGGCCGTTCGACACGTTCCCCATCGACGTTCTCGACGACGAGAGGTCGTTCGGCGTAGTTGCTGCCCCCATCGATGGAGAAGTCGATCCGAGCATCCTCGCGGTCGACTGTCGCCGACTCGCCGACGTAGCGGAGTCCATCGGGGATCGGATCCACAAACGCCACGCCGCGTGCATCCACGTCCGTCACGTTCGTGAAGGTCAGCCTGTAGCGAACCACGTCGCCGTTCAGAAGGATCTGGGCGCTCAGGCCGCGCCGGTGGAGAGAGCGATGTCGCTCATCCCCGGCCATGAGATTCTCGGCCACGATCACCAGGGCCTGCGGCTCCGGTGCCTCCTGAGCCGGTAGCGCTCGAACCACTGGAAGCTGAGGCAACATCAGAATCGCCGTCGCCAACACTACCCGTATCCAGCCGGTCTGCATGGCTTCTCTCCAAAGACCCTTTGTGCCCACGGTGAAGAGGCTGTCGCAGTTGCTGGAGCCCGCGGTAGGTGTAGCCCGTCCCCGGGACCTCAGCTGAACTGCGCTCCTCGATGGCGAGGTCGATGGGTGCACGGCATATGCCGATCGGCGGAGTGGAAGAGGGGGAGAGTGTGACCTGCTGTTAGCCGATAAACATCAACGAGTTACGGACAGGATAAGGCAAGCCGGCAGCGCCGTGGCCATACGGTACCGCATTTCATAATTCGCAGATTATGGCAACTGGCAAGGCTGCGAGGTCTTTTGCTTCGGCGCAGCGATTCGGCGGATTGTTGATTATTGCTAATTGGGGGTAGGCTTCAGGGGATGGCGCTTTTAGGGGGACCCTGGGGTGGACCGTAAGCGGAGCGCGGTTTCCAAGCTGCCCGAGCGACGCGTTCAGGATTCTCCCAACAGCTCCGCCAAGTGGCTGGTTATCCTGTCGCGCTCCTCCAGGCTCCGGCGATCATCATTCCTGCCGGTTTGTGTTTGCGTCTCGACAGCGTCCTCCACCAGGCTCACCACCTGGCCGGCCCGCCACAGGGAGTTCTGGATCGCCATTGTCCGGGCCGTGATCGCGTCGATGGCCGCCCTCATCTGCTGGAGGCTGGGACGTGCGTCACCGCTGGCCCAGCGACTTACGGCCGGCTGCGTGACCTTGAGCAGTCGCGCCAGCTCGGTGCGTGACATGGGGAGGTTGTCCAGCAGAGCCCGGAAGACACCGTAGACCTCTTCCGGGCGAACACGGTGGCCCACCGCGACGTGCCATTCGGGCACGCGCGACTCAGTCATCGATCACGCGCGTCGACCTTTCGATGAGCGCCGGGGGAAGACTCCGCCCTAACAACCTTGGATGCTACGGGAACGCCGATCCTTACATGTCGTTGCCCGTTTCTCCCGTCGTGGCGCTGCATCTCGCGAATGGCGTTTCTCCCTGTTCGTGGCCGGAAGCCCCGGTGCAGAGGTCTACGAGGGCTCGCTCCGTCGGCTGCGTCCTCCCTGCAGCCGCATCCGGAAGGCCGGATACCGCGGCCGTCTGGAAGTTCAAATGCATGCAGGAGAGACGGTTAGATGCTCCGGCAATCGCCCTCGCAATGAAGGGGGGAGGGGGTGTGACCTCGAGGCCGGGTCGGCCGACGCGGCCCGAGGTTTGCGATTCTGCGCGTCTACGTGGGAGTAGTAGCCTGTCTGTCGCCCCGAGAGGCTGGGAATGGAACCAGTGCGTCCGGCCAGCACTATGCCATCGCGAAGCGGACTGGCAAGTCTTGCTGTCGCGCTCATGGGCGCGTGCGTGCTGCTGGCGCTCTCAGCGACGCCTGCGGTTGCCCAAAGCACGCAGACGGGCTACGCGTGGTCGGACGACGTCGCGACCTTCACCTCCAAGGGCGATGACGTTCCGTTGGTGTTTCAGATCGGTACCGT
>JBDHFW010000085.1:0-22959 GCA_039590175.1 Gemmatimonadota bacterium
CGTGTGCACGTAGTCCATGTCCGAGACCGAGGTGCCCACGTCCTCCGCCGTGATGTATCGGCCACCCAGACTTTCGACCACGCGGCCGTGGGCCCGCATGATCATCTCGCGATAATGGGTCTTGTTGTCGCCGATGATCACGGCCTTCCCACCGCCGAGGTTGAGCCCGGCGATCGCCGCTTTGAAGGTCATCCCGCGGGAGAGCCGGAGGACGTCGATGAGAGCGTCGAAGTCGGTCGCGTACTCCCAGAACCGGGTGCCACCCAGAGCCGGGCCGAGCGTCGTATCGTGGATGGCCACGATCCCCCTGTAGCCGCAGGAGGGCTCGTAGCTGAACACGACCTGCTCGTGGCCGTGCTCGGCGAAGAGGTCGAATAGCTGGGGCTTCTCCATGCCGGTCGCCTCGACCAATTCGTCGATCTGTATGTCCGTCTGAGTCACAGGGCTCCGTCCTTTTCTCTGTAAAGCTGTGCCGCGATGATCCAGCGGTGGATCTCGCTCGTGCCCTCGTAAATCTCCGTGATCTTGGAGTCACGGAACAGTCGCTCCACCGGGTACTCGCGGCTGTAGCCGTAGCCACCGAACACCTGCACAGCCTGCCTGGTGATCCACACCGCCGCCTCACTCGCCACGAGCTTCGCCGCCGAAGAGAGCCGCCGGCTGCGGGGATCACCGGACGAGTATGCACGCCCGGCCCGCTCCAACATCGCCAGCGACGCCTCGTATCGCGCGGCCATGTCCGCGAGCTTGAACTGGGTACCCTGAAAGGCACGGATCTGAGACCCGAATTGAACCCGCTCCTCAGCGTAGTCGAGGGCGTGCTCGAGCGCGGCTTTCGCTATGCCGACCGCCTGCGCCGCGATGCCGAGGCGTCCGCCTTCGAGCGCCGCGAGCGCATAGCGGAATCCGCTATCCGGCTCGCCGATCAGGTGTTCGGGGCCGAGACGCAGACCTTCCAGCGCGACCTCCACCGTCTCCGAACCGCGCAGACCCATCTTCCGCTCCTTCTTGCTCGGGCGGTATCCGGCCGCGTCGGTCGGGACGAAGAAGGCGCCGATACCGCGCGACCCTTGACGCTCCTCCGGCGCGTCAGTGCGCGCGAACAGGAGGACGACATCGGCCGAGGCGCCGTTCGTCACCCAGGTCTTGGAGCCGTTCAGGACCCACCCGTCTCCATCTCGCGTCGCATGTGAGGTGAGCGCGGCCGCGTCGCTACCGGCACCGGCCTCGGAGAGGGAGAAGGCGCCGAGCAGCTCGCCGCGGGCCATCGGCTTCAGCCATTTCTCCTTCTGCTCTTCCGTCCCGTGCCTGAGAAGGATCTGGGTGGGAAGCGAGTTGTGCACGCTCATGGAGACGGCTACCGAGGGATCACCCCAGGCGACCTCGACCAGCGAGTAGAGGTAGGTGAGCATGTCCAGGCCCAGCCCGTCGTATTCCTCGGGCACCAACATGCCCAGGAACCCCAACTCGCCCAGCTTGTCCACCACCGCGCGATCGAAGCGATCCTCCTCCTCGTCCCGTTGCTGCGCCATCGGCCGGAGCTCGGACTCCGCGAAGGAGCGCGCCAGCTCACAGATCTGACGCTGCTCCTCCGTTAGATCGATCCCCAGTGGTGCGTGCAGCATCGGCCTGCGTCAGCCTTTGGAGCCTGTCCGAGTCATGGGGCGAGCCGCGTTACGAGCGCGGCGGGGCCAGATCCAAGACGGCGCGACGAACGCGATGCCAGAGCGCATCGGGGAGGAGCGCCAACGATGGAGATGGCCCCGCACCGCCGTCACCCGGAGGGCGCAGGGGGGTTGCGAGCTCATCCTGCGTCTCTCGTCGTCGCCGATGGCCTGGGACATCGCCTCCTCCTCGTTCCTGGTCTGATCCTCGCAAGACCCCTGCGCGCGGCCGCACCCCATGACTCGGACAGGCTCCTAACCGTACGAGTAGAACCCACGACCGCTCTTTCGGCCCAGCCGCCCAGCGGCCACGTACTTCTTGAGGAGCGGACACGGCCGGTACTTGTCCTCGCCAAGGTCACGCTGGAGCACTTCGCAGATCAAGAGGCACGTGTCCAGACCGACGAGATCCGCCAGCTGCAGCGGGCCCATCGGGTGGTTCATTCCCAGCTTCATCACCGTGTCGATCGCCTCCGGCTCGGCCACTCCCTCCATGAGGCAGAACACCGCCTCGTTGATCATCGGCATGAGGATACGGTTGGACACGAAGCCAGGGAAAGCCCACGAATCACCTCGACGAGTTTCATGACCGGCACGGGGTTCATGAAGTGCATGCCGATGACGCGTTCCGGACTCTCCACGCCAGAGGCGATCGCCGTAATCGAGATGGAGCTCGTGTTCGTGGCCAGGATCGTCTCGGGCCCGCTCGCCTCCCCGAGCATCGTGAAGATGTCATGCTTCAGCTCGGCCCTCTCCGGCACCGCCTCGACCACGAGCTGAGCGTCGCTCAGCCCGGCCGGATCCGTCGTCGTTCGGATGCGTGCCAGGGCACTCTCGGCGTCCCCGGCAGAGATCTTCTCCTTCTTGACCTGCCTCTGGAGGTTGCGCTCGATCGTTCCCATGGCGCCCTCCAGTGCTCCCGCGTCGACATCAACCATCAGCACATCGAGGCCGGCCATCGAGCAAACGTGGGCGATCCCGTTCCCCATCGTACCCGCGCCGACGACGCCGACTGTCTCTATGGTTCGTCCCTCTGACACTTCTCAGCTCCTATGGTTGATCGCTCGGACCGGGCCGAGCGAGGCTTCGGCTTCGTTCATCCGTCACCCATCCTTCACGATGCGTCACGCACCCGATACCGGCGCGTCGCGGACCGCCTCGCGGCCGGCGGCCTAAGCGCGAGCACGCGCAGGGCGGGCCCTGGCCGCTTCCGAGTTGCGACCCAGACGATGCCGGCAAGCGTCACTCCGGTCACAACCCAGCTGGCTTCGGGCCCGAAGGAACCTCCGGTGAGCGAGCTGGATCCACTCAAGACCGCCTCGATGCCCGGAGTGTTCAGCGAGAAACCGGGGACGGCGTCATCCACGCCACTCACAGGCAGATCGGCGGCCACTCCCATCGTCCAGTTCCAACCAAAATGAACACCCGTCACAAACCACAGGCTCATCGTCCGCCACAGCGCGGCTCCCAGCAGGATGCCCGCCAGGGCGATGTTGACCAGAGCGAGAGCTGAGACGTGGGGATTCAGGGCGTGAAGGCCGGCGAACACCACGGCCGTCAACAGGACCGCCGCAGGACCGCCGAGGGCTTCCGCGATCACCTGCAGCGGATATCCCCTGAGCAGCAACTCCTCGGCGAAGGCCGCCACCGCCAGGAAGGCACTGAGCTCGAGGAACGCGCCGACCGCATGTCCGGCGGTGGCAGGCTCTCGCGCCCACGCGAGGGCCCTGGACACGACCATGACCAGGACCACGAGGCCCATGAGCGAGATGCCAAGCAGCGCGCCGCGGCCGAACGAGGAGGGGACGAGGCGGTCCACCGGCAAACCGAGCGCGGCCAAGGGCTTGCCCTCCACGCCCTCCATCATGAACCAGCTCGCGAGGCTCGCCGCCGCCAGCGGCACCAGAAAGACCCAGCGCTCCGGCCAGGCGCCGGTGAGCCACGGCGCACCCAGCCACTCCGCCAGCTGGTTGAGAACGAGCAGAAGGGTCACGAAGACCACTACGAAGAGACCGAGCCGCCAACCCGTGCGTAGGCGACCCTCCGACCCGCGCAGGATCACCGGGCTCTCCCCGAGCTCGGGCGGCTAACCGAGAGCGCCGCGAAGACGAGCGCGCAGCCGTCCGCCGATGAGGACGGCGAGCGCGATCTTCAGAACATCCCCCGGTAGAAACGGAAGCACTGGATGAAGGCGACACCCAGAACCGCGCCGGCGATCATGGGAAAGACTCCCCTGGATCTGCCGGCCGCCCCTCCCGCGATCGCGGCCGCGATGGGAAACGCCAGCAAATAGCCTCCCGTCGGCCCGAGCAGGTACGCCAGGCCTCCTCCGGCCATGAATACCGGCAGGCCGGCGATGCCGGCCCCCAGGTACAGCAACTGGCTGGACGCGCCCAGGCGCGGCCCGAGAGCGATGCCGCTCAGCAGGACCGCGAAGACCTGCAGGGTGAACGGCACCGCCGTGCCAGGCAGCGGCACCGCGGCCTTCGCTCCCATCGCCGTCAGCGCCGCGAAGACCACGACCGCCAACGCCCGCGGGAGACTCCGCTCGACGCGAGCGGCACGTGTTTCGGATGATATTGTTGTGTTTGCAGTTATCATAGTCAGTATCAAGTGAGTTCTACGCTCATGGCGATCGCGTTTCCGCCGCCCAGGCAGAGCGTTGCGAGGCCCTTGCCCACGTCCCGATCCCGCATCGCATGCACGAGTGTCGTGAGGATGCGCGCACCCGAGGCACCGATCGGGTGACCGAGCGCCACGGCACCGCCACGGACGTTCACACGGTCCCAATCCACCCCCAGCTGACGGCCGTCGGCCAGGACCTGGACGGCGAACGCCTCGTTCATCTCGTAGAGCCCGTAATCGTCCGCCGTAGTGCCCTCGGCCTCCATCAGCTTCCGCACGGCCACGACCGGAGCGAAGAAGAGGTCGCGGGGGGCGGTCGCGCCGACCGAATATGCCGAGATTCGTGCGAGGATGTCCAGGCCGTGCGCCGCAGCGAACGCCTCGGAGGTTATGACCGTGGCCGCGGCCCCATCGTTGAGGCCCGGGGCGTTGCCGGCCGTGACGCTGAGCTCCTGAACCTCGGGGGGAGCATCGGCACCGAACGCAGGCCTCAGCTTCGCCATGGCCTCTATCGACGTGTCGCGACGCGGCGGCTCATCGGTGTCGACGATCACGGACCCCTTTCGGCCCGGCACCTCGACGGGAACGACCTCGGCGTCGAACTCACCGGCATCGATGGCCCGAACCGCCTTCTGATGGCTAGATACCGCGAACTCGTCCTGGTCTTCCCGACTGATCTCGGCCTTCATGGCCGTGTACTCCGCATACCCGCCCATGTGACACTCGCCGAAGGAACACCAGAGACCGTCGTTGATCAGCCCATCGATCACCTGGCGATCGCCGAACTTGACCCCCGTTCGATACCCGCGAACGAGATAGGGGGCGTTCGACATCGACTCCATGCCTCCGGCGATGATCACCTGGTTGTCGCCGGCGCGAATGGCCTGGGCAGCCAGCATCGCGGCCTTGAGGCCGGATCCGCACACCTTGTTGATCGTGACGGCCGGAACAGTCTCGGGAATCCCGCCCAGGATGGCCGCCTGGCGGGCCGGAGCCTGTCCGACGCCCGCCTGGATCACGTTCCCCATGATCACGTCCTGGATCTCCCCCATCGGCACACCCGACCTCTCGACCGCAGCCTCGATCGCCTTCGCGCCCAGCGCGGGAGCGGTCAGCGGGGAGAGCCCGCCCAGGAATCGGCCCGTGGGCAGGCGGACCGCGCCGACTATGACCGCTGTATGCTCCTTGTCCATTATCTTCACCGTCCTCTCGGGTTCGATCTTCGCACTCGCACTGCCCGCACGCTACTCGCCGTCGTAGCGCACGTCGGTCAGCTCGCAGCCACCGCCCTCGCGAGGCCGCGCCACGCCCGTGGCCACTTTCGGATCGTGGCAGAGAACGAGGTGCCAGTTCTCCGCTCCGGCCCGGGTCAGCCACGTGCGCTTGCTCTCCAGCGTGACCAGCGGCTCCACGTCGTATCCCATGATCCAGGGAAGCCGGAGGTGGGCGCTGCTCGGGGCGAGGTCCGCGGGATAGAACACCGTGTGTCCTCCCGCACGGACGATCACCGACTGGTGGTAGGGGGTGTGGCCCGGCGTGCGCACGACCGTGATGCCCGGCGCGACCTCCACGTCCTCGTCCACGAACTCCAACACGCCCGCCTCCGCCAACGGCGCGAAACCCGTCGGCAGGTAGCTGGCTCTTACCCGTTCATTCACCTCGTGGGCAAACTCCCATTCGCCACGTCGAACCAGGTGGCGGGCCCGGCTGAACGAGGGACGGATCGCTCCGTCATCGCACAGCGTGGTGCTCCCGCCGGCATGATCGAAGTGAAGGTGGGTGCAGATGATGAGGTCCACGTCTTCGGGCTCCACGCCGGCCTGCCGGAGCGAATCTTCCAGTCTCGTAGGCCGGCCCGCGTTACGAATCCCGTAGATCTCCTGGAACTTGTCATCCTCCTTGTTGCCCAGGCCCGAATCCACCAGCACCACCTCCCCGCCGGTCTCCACGAGCAGGCAACGCATCGCCAGTGGTATCCGGTTGCGCTCGTCCGCCGGGATCTGGCGCGTCCACAGCGGCTTCGGAACGACCCCGAACATCGCGCCACCATCAAGCTTGAGCCGCCCGGCATCCACCGTGCGAACGCGCACCCCACCGTCCTCGCAGACGATCATCCGATCCCCCGCCGTCGCCGCCGGCGCTTCGGACGCGCGGACAACCAGCTCTGCAGCTCCGCCCAGTGCTCCACACCCCCCCGTTCGACCTCGGCCAGCAGCCGGATGAGCAGGAGCGCCGTCGCCCGGGCATCTCCCCAGGCGCGATGACGGCCGTCGATCTCGATTCCGTAGTACCTCGCGAGGGAGTCGAGGCCACGACGGTGCTGGCCCGGCAGTGCCTTCCGGGCCAGCCGGACGGTGCAGAGTCGAGGTCCGTTCGGGATCATCATCCGGGCCCGCTGAATCTCGGCACTCACGTAGGCCCAGTCGTAGGCCGCGTTGTGAGCCACGAACACGCGGCCCTCCAGCCTCTCCCTGAGATCATCACAGATGTCGCGGAACCTGGGAGCATCGGCCACCATCTCGCCGGAGATGCCGGTGAGCCCCGAGACCCAGCGCGGCACGGGACAATCGGGGTTCACGAGCGTGGTGAACTCCTCCCGGATCACCCCGCCCCGGACCTCCGCCAGCGCAATCTCGATGATTCGCCCGCCTCGTGAGACCGGTATACCGGTCGTCTCGACATCCACCACGGCGAACGACACCGCATCCAGGCGTCGCTCGTCCCTCGAGGATGGCGTCGCGAGCCGCCAAACGCCGTCGCCGTCGACCTCCACCCGATGATCTTCGGCCAGTAGCTCGAACACGAGGCGTGCCGCCAAGCCAGGAGGTCCGTTACTCAGGCCGAAGACGCGGCCGGCGATCTTGGAGGTGTGCCGCGGTCTTTCCTCGATCAGGCTGAGCGCATGTGAGACGAGCGATGAGCTCTCCGAGAAGCGCAGGCCCGGATCGTTCACCCGGTCGTCCTCATGCCTGGGAGCGCTCCGCTCCGCAGGAAGAGGTGAGCGCGAACGTAAGCCACTCGAGCTCCAGCGCGAGGTCCATCGTCCGTACCACCGTCCCCTCGCTCCCCCCGATCTTCACCGGCGCGAAGTTGAGAATGGCCGACACTCCGGCCTTGGCCAGACGGTCGGCCACATCCGGCGCGGCCTCGGGCGGAGCCGTGATGATGCCGATCTCCACCTCCCGCTCGCGGATGACGTGTTCGAGCGAATCGATGGCGCTCACGTCGAGCCCGCCCAGCCTCTCCCCCACCTTGCGAGTGTCGACGTCGAAGGCGGCCACCACATCGAAACCGCGTTGACTGAGCTCCCGATAACCGAGCAGCGCCGAACCCAGCTTGCCGACTCCGACGATGGCGACCCGCCAGCGTCGACCCAGCCCCAGAATCCCCTCCAGGGTCTCGATCAGCTCGTGAACCTCGTACCCTCGACCCCGCTGGCCGAAGGAGCCGAACAGGCTCAGATCCTTGCGGACCTGGGCCGACGTGGCCCCGCTCCGCTCGGCGAGCTCCTGGCTCGAGATCAGCTCCTGCTTTCCGGCAACGACCCTGAGCAGACGGAGGTATAGAGAAAGGCGGCGAACGGCCGACTCGGAGATCTTCTTCACGCTCCCAAGACGCTTGTGAAATCCTTCACAAGCAAGATACGGACGCTACTTCTGCTTCTCAACATGACCGATCAGGCCGCGGGCAAGCGCACGCAGTTCATGTGGATGGAGCTTCTCGGGCCGGTCGCGGGAATCGAAGCCGACGGTCGCCGCGAACCGCTCGACCTCCTGCTCGGACAGACGGTACTCCGGGGCGCTTCGCAGGATCTTCTGCAGCTGCTTGCGCCGCTGGCCGAAAACCACCCGAGTCAGCCGGCGCAGCGCCGCCGCCTCCTCGGCGGCCGGCGCCCCCGGATCGGGATCGATCACGACGACGGCCGAGTCGACCGCGGGCACGGGGCGGAACGCGTTCCTGCCGATGCGGAAGGCGACCCGGGGCGCTCCTCGCACCTGCACGCCGACGCTCAGCGCACCGTACGTCTTCGACCCAGGCTCAGCCACGATCCGCTCAGCCACCTCCCGCTGCACCGTAACCACGACCCGTTCCGATGGAGGGCGCATGTCCAGAATGCGAAACAGGAGCGGAGTCGTGATCGCGTAGGGAAGATTGGAGAGCACCCGGTAGGCCCGACCGGCCGGAATCAGCGTCGAGAGGTCGACGTCGAGGGCATCATCGTGAACCACTCGCACGCTCTGGTCATCAACGAACCTGTCGCGCAGCTCCGGCGCCAGATCGTCGTCTTTCTCGACGAGGACGACCTCGGCCACCCTGCCAGCGAGGCGACCACCCAGTTCCCCGTGGCCCGCCCCGATCTCGAGCACCACGTCCTGCGGCGCCGCATCCAGCTCCCGGAGGATCTTCTCCTGCAGGTTCCGGTCGATCAGGAAGTTCTGGCTGAGCGACCGCTTGGCCCGCCGATGTTCGGGCGCTTCGGCTCTCATCGATCTCTCTCGGCCGGCTCCTTCGCGGCGGGCCGTCAGGCTGCCATGAGCGCGGTGATGCAGGCGACGTAGACGATGTCCTCCGCGACCGCTCCGCGGGAGAGATCGTTCAGTGGACGGGCCAGCCCCTGCAGAATCGGGCCCAGAGCTTCGGCCCCGGCCAACCGCTGCACCAGCTTGTAGGCGATGTTGGCGGCGTCCAGGTCCGGGAAGATGAACACGTTCGCGTCGCCGCCCAGCGGCGAACCGGGAGCCTTGCGTGCCGCGACATTCGGCATGAGCGCCGCGTCGACCTGGAGCTCCCCGTCCGCGACGACGGAGGGACAGCGCTCCCGGAACAGCCGGAAAGCCTCGCGAACGCGGTCGACCGAGTCCCCGTCGGCGGAGCCGTGCGTGGAGTAGGAGAGGAAGGCGACGCGTGGCTCGTCTCCAACGATCGTGCGGCGTGCTCGCGCCGCCTGCTCCGCGATCTCGGCGAGCTGGGCGGGCGTCGGGTCGGGGAGCACACCGCCGTCGGCGAAGGTGAGCACCGAGTAGCCCACCGGCGTCGGCTCGCGCAGCAGCATGTAGAAGGCGCTGGACACGACCTCCGTCCCGGACGCCATCCCTATGCAGCGGAGCCCGGCCCGAATCACTGTCGCCGTCTCCGCCTCGGCGCCGGCCACCGCCCCGTCCAGCCAGCCTGTACGAACCAGGCCCGCCGCCACCTCCAGCGGCGACCCCTTATCGCACCCTTCGAGCGGCACCGCCGGTGTATCGGCAGGCGGACGGACGATGTCCAAGCACTCGACGTCAGGTAGAACCTCGCGGAACCGGTGTAGCTCGGCGCTCGAACCCAAACCGACCGGGTGCACGATGCCTTCGACCGAAAGCCGGGCAATGGCCTCGATCGTCCGCTCATCCCCCAGCTCCGGAAACCCGATTCGGCGCCCCAGGGCGGTCGCTCGAGTGGCGAGCGACCTCAGAAACTCCGCCTGCCCTCTCGACGCGGCTTCCGCGGGCGGCGTCCGCACGCTCTCTGGCGTCATCCGCCGGCAACACTCGGACCAAGGCGCGCCACCATCGCTTCCAGGACGGTGGGAGGAACGAAGGCGGTCACGTCGCCCTTGAGGCGGGCCACTTCGCGAACGAGGGAGGAGCTCAGAAAGGTGTACTCGTTGTCGGGCGTCATGAAGATCACCTCGATCTGCGGCCACAGGGATCGGTTCATGAGCGCCATCTGGAACTCGTACTCGAAGTCGCTCACGGCCCGGAGGCCGCGAATGATGATCGGAGCGGCGGATGTGCGAGCGAAGTCCACGAGCAGCCCTTCGAACGACGAGATCGTGACTCTCGGCTCGTCGTCATACACGCGCTCCAGGAGCTCGACTCTTTCCTCCAGGTCGAAGAGCGACGACTTCGCCTGGGTCGCCGTCTCGGCCACGGCCACGATCACCCGGTCCACGAGCTTCAGGCTCCGGCGTACGATGTCGTCGTGCCCCAGTGTGATGGGGTCGAAAGAGCCCGGATACACCGCGGTCCTCTTCGCTCTGCTCACTGATCCGTCTCCCTTTCTGAGCCGGTCTCCCCGGCTGTCAGGAACGTCAGCTCGACCTCGCCGTAACGACGCGACCACGAGATCTCGCGCTCGCCGGCCAGGGCTCCGGGCTCGTGCTCGACGCAAAGGACGTCGGCGAACGGCCGCTCTCGGAACAGGTCGACCAGACGGTTCGCCAGTCCCTTACGATACGGCGGGTCGGCCAGCGCCACATCCCACCGGCGCCCCCGGTGCGACTCCAGGAATGCGAACACATCCCCGCGCCACACACCTCCCCGGTCGCTCACACCCAACCCCTCCAGGTTCGACCTCAGAGCAGCGACCAGCCGGCCGTCCGCTTCCACGAAATCGACCCGGGTCGCTCCTCGCGAGAGCGCCTCGATCCCCAGGGCGCCCGACCCGGCGAACAGGTCGATCAGGGCCGCCCCTTCGAGTCGCGTGCCAAGCGCGCTGAACCAGGCCTCCCGCACCCGATCGGGCGTGGCGCGGAGATCGGGCCGGCGGGGGACGAGGATCACGCGGCCGCCGAGCTCTCCGGCGACGATGCGCAGTCTCAAGCGCCGCGGGCGTCCAGCAGGCGAGCCTGGCTACGGCGCCGGCCCCGCCAGTGGTCCTCGACCAGCTCGAAGGCGAGCTCCCAGCTGCCTTCCCGCAGTTCGGCGGCTCGATCGCCCATCCCGAAGCCGATCGCCGGAAGCCTCCCGCCCTCCTGGCCGAGGACGGAAGCCCTGAGGTGGGATCCGTCGGCGCCGACTCGGGCGAGATCCTCGAAGCGCACGTCCCTCGCGAGAAGCACGGGTCGCGGATTCCCGAAACCGAAGGGCTCCAGGTGACGCAGCCAGATGCGGATCAGGCCTTCGGCCTCGGCGAGCGTAACCTGCAGGTCGATCTCCAGCTCCTTCTCTTCGCCCGCCACGGGCTTTTCCCCGGCCGGGGGCGCGCCGGCCGGATCATCGCCTGTGACCGCGCCGGCCGACAGGGCCGACACTTCGCTCAGGAACCGCCGCCTGAACTCCTCGAGGGCCTCCCGGCGGAGATCCAGCCCCGCCGCCTCGCGGTGCCCTCCGTAGCGCTCGAGCAGAGCCGAACACTCATCGAGGACGCCTATCAGGTTGGCACCCCCCGCGGAGCGGGCCGAGCCTCTTCCAAGATCCCCGTCGAAGCAGATGATGACCGTGGGCCGGCAGAAGCGCTCGGCGATCCGCGAGGCGACGATGCCGAGCACCCCGGGGTGCCAATCGTCGCTCCACAGCACGAACGCCGAATCGCGCTCCGGGTCGAAGCGCTCCCTCAGCTGCGCCTCCGCTTCTTCGGTCACCTCCCTGTCCGTGGCGCGCCGCCGCCGATTGTGGTCCTCCAGCTTCCACGCCAACGCTTCGGCCTCCGCCGCATCCTCGGTGACCAGCAAGCGGAGGCCCTCCTCGGCCGCTCCCATGCGCCCCGCCGCATTCAGGCGCGGAGCCAGCTGGAAAGCCACATCCTCCGCAGGGACCCGGTCGTCGAGAGGAGAGACTCGCGCCGCCGCTATCAGAGCCCATAGACCACGGTTCCGGGTGCGGGCCAGCACCCGCAGCCCGGCCCTCACCAGCGTCCGATTCTCCCCGACAAGCGGACCCCGATCGGCGATCGTCCCGATCGCCACGAGATCGAGGTGACGATTCAGCGAGCCCGCAGGCCGGCCCGCCCTGCGGAAGAGCGCCGTAAGCAGCTTGAAGGCCACGCCGACTCCGGTGAGGCCGTCGAACGGGTACTCGCTGTCGGCACGGTGCGGGTTCACGATGGCGAGAGCCGCCGGGAGTCGGAGACCCGGTCTGTGGTGATCGGTCACGATGACGTCGAGCCCGGCTTCGTTCGCCGCGTCGACCGTCTCCACAGCCGTCATCCCGCAGTCGGCCGTGAGGATGAGTCGCGCACCCATCTTCTCCGCCCTGGCCAGGCCGGCCGCTCCCAAATCGTACCCGTCCCGCAACCGGTGCGGGACGAAGGCGTCCACCCGTGCGCCGAGTTCTCGCAGGCCCCGGGCCAGCAAGGCCGCCGCGGTCATGCCATCCACGTCGTAGTCGCCATGCACGAGGATCATCTCCTCCGCAGCGATCGCCTCCTCGATGCGGTCGACGGCGGCCGTCAGATCCGGAAGCGATTCCGGGGGCGAGAGCGTCTCGAGGTGGGGGCGAAGGTAGTCACGGGCCGCGTCGGGATCGCGACAGCCGCGGCGAACAAGAAGCTGGCAGAGGAGTGAGGGAAGCTGGAGGGATTCTCGGAGCGCGTCTACGTCGGCGGGAGAGACCGGTCTCGGCTCGATCCAGCGACGGCGAGGTCGAACAGCTTCGGTCACCCGCAGCTCACTCGACCGGATAGAGGATGATCCCGCAGCCCTCGCAGAGGTGGAGCCGGCTTCGTGAGCGAATCTCGGCCTGACGCTGCTTCGGGATGAAGGTGTAGCAGTGGCCGCAGACGCCATCGAGGGTGAGGGCGGCCAACACCTGGCGGGTCTTGCCGCCCCGAACCGATTCGTAGAGGCGAAGCGCAGCCACGTCGAGCCTCAGCTCACGGTTTGCGCGGCGATCTCGCTCTACCAGGATCTCCGACTCCAGCTCCGCTCGCCGCGCGCTCGTCTCGCTCTTCAGCCTCTCGTAGGCAGCCCGCTCCTCCGCCAGCTGGCCCTTCAGAACGGAGAGCTCCGCCTTCGCCTCCTCGACCTCCTGCATCCCCTGCAGCTGCTCGTCCTCGGCAGCCTCCAGATTCCGCCGGGCCGCATCGGTCTCGGCTCGCACGGCCGTGTGCTGCTTCAGGTTTTGCACTGCTCTCGGCCTTTTCCGAACGCTTCGCGACGGCCTCGGCGCGCACTTCCAGTTCGGCCATCCGACGCTCCGACTCGAAGAGCTCGGGCGAGAGAGCCTCCAGCTGCGCCGTGCATCCGGCTATGTTCCGGTCGATTTCCTCGAGGCTCCGAAGCGCCTCGAAGGTGTCTAGGGCCGTCGTATCATCCATTTCCTCGCCACTCTTCGAAGTCGGAAGGCTCGGGACGTTCCAGCCAATCCAGGACGAGCGCCAACCTCGCCTTCTCGGATTCCGGCAGACCGGCCCGTATCTCCAGCTGCTCCCGTAGAAGCTCTTTCTTCTGGGCCTCGTCGGCCATCTTCATCTCGCGTCGAATCTCCCTCAGGCGCCGCTCGGCCGGCCGGCAGATGAGCCGCTCTACTGACGCCTCGTAGATCTCCTCCGGGTGCGTGAGCTCTGTGGCGTCACCGAGCAGCCCTTCAACGAGCCCCCGGAGATCGCTCGGAACGGCTTCGACGAGCACCGCGGCGTCCGCGCCCTCGCCCTTCCGGTACCTGTCGCTCAGGGCACCGAACAGCGCGCGATACGCCGGGTCCTGAAAGTGCTCGCTTCTTACGCCATCATCCAGGGCACGGCAAATCCAGGCACGGTCCGTCGCACTCTCGGTCAACAAGGCATCTCTCACCAGGAGCAGGAGAAGGCTCTTCTCAGCCCCCGCCGCGCGGTCGCCGCGGGCCTTCCCGGAGCCGCGTCGGGGCCGCTGGAGCGGACGGGAGCGCGGGCCGACGCGCTTCGGCTCCCTGGCCACTTCGTGCACGATCGTCTCACGGCGCACTCCGGTCATCTCGGCGGCCCGGCCGATATAGATGTCACGAAGCGCAGGATCGTGCACGGCCCGCAACGTGCTCAGCAGATGATCCAGCGCCGTACGCCGTCCCTCGGCAGAGTCGAAGTAGCCGCGCTCCCCGAGCATCCGAAGCTTGAGCTCCAGCGCATCCATCGCGTCGGTCAGCAGGACAGAAAACCGCTCCCTGCCCAGCTTACGAACGAGCGAATCGGGGTCCTCCCCCGGAGGAAGCGTGACGATGAGTGGGTGGACACCGGCCTCGAGCAGCGTGTCCGCCGCGCGAAAGCTCGCCTTGCGACCTGGTTTGTCGGAATCATAGGCCAGGTATGCCTGCGGCGCGTACCGGCCGATCAGTGCCGCCTGTGGCCTGGCGAGCGCGGTCCCGAGCGGCGCCACGACGTTCTCGAAGCCGTGGCGGTGCGCCGTCACGGCGTCCATGAAACCCTCGACGACCACGGCGGCCTTCGAGCGGCGCATGGCGTGACGTGCCGCGTTCAACAGATAGAGCGAGCGACCCTTCTCGAATATCGGCGAATCGGGCGAGTTGATGTACTTGGGCGCCGCCCGGTCCTCGGGCCCGAGCATCCGTCCCCCGAAGCCCATCGGGCGGTCCTGCAGATCCCGGATGGAGAAGATGAGGCGGTTTCTGAACCGATCGTAGGGATCGGCGGCGCGCTCGCTCGTGGCCAGCAGTCCCACCTCTAGAAGCGCCTCTTCGTCGACGCCGCGCTCGCGCGCCGCATCCCTGAGCCCTCGCCAACCCTCCGGAGCAAATCCGACCGCGAAGCGATCCGCCGTCTCGTCATCGATGCCGCGGCCCGCCAGGTAGTCCCGTGCGGTTCGACCTCCTTCGCTCCGGCGGCGAGCCAGAAACCACTCCTCCGCGAAAGCGGTGACCTCGCGAATACCGGCATACGGATCGGGCCCGCGGTCTCTTTCATCCGGAATCGCCACACCCACGCGCTCGGCCACGTGCCGGACCGCCTCCGGGAAATCGAGGCCGAGTCGCTGCATGACGAAGGAGAAGACGTCCCCGCCCTCCCCACAGACGAAGCACTTGTAGATCCCTCGATCCGCGTCGATCGAGAAGTTCGGGCCCTCCCCTCCGTGAAGCGGACAGGGGCCGCGATAGCTCTTACCGACGCGCTTGAGCGAGACGTGCTCGCCGCAGATCTCGACGAGGTCGGCGCGGGCGCGAACCTCTTCAACGAGGGCGTCGCTTACCACGAATGTTCTTCCTGCGGGGTCTTCAACCGGGCTCCGACAAGTCCACGACGGTCACGCCGCTTCCACCCTCCCGATGTGTGCCGAGGCGAAAGCTCGGGATTCGCCGATCGCCGGCCAACAGCTCCTGCACGCGTCGGCGGAGCGCTCCCGTTCCCTTTCCATGTATGATGCGCAGCGACGGAAGATCCGCATGGATCGCCGCGTCGAGCGCGGGCAGCAGGACGGCCTCGATCTCCTCGACCCGAAGTCCTCGGAGATTCACCTCCTGGCTCGCTTCCAGCACCGGCGCCGTGAGCGTCCCTCGGCGCACCGGCTTCTCCTCGCCGCCCTCCTGCAACCGGAGGACGTGAGGGGCCACGGTGATGCGGACACCGCCCAGCTCCACGATGGCGCGATCGTTACCCAGCTCCAGGAGCCGGCCCACCCCGCCGAGCGAAGCGACCCGAACGGCATCTCCGACCTGCAGAGAGACCGGCGAGGCGACCTCGGAGGGCTCGGGGGCGCCGACCCTCAAGTCCTCGATCGCGCGCTCGACCGACCGGCGCGCCTCGGTTACGGCCGCCCCGGACGCCTCGCTCAGGCGGCTCCGCTGCTCGGGGGGAGCGGAGCGGAGGTCCTCCATCACTTCGGCTATTCCTGCCGTCAGCCCGGCGATGGCGTCCTCAACCTCCCTCCTGGCGTCGAGCAGGTAGCGCTCGGCATTCTGGCGTGCTCCCCGCTCGAGCGCCCGCTCACGACGTTCCAGCTCCGCCTGGAGGCGCTCCGCTTCCGCAACGCGCTCCGCCAGGCGGTCTTGCTGCCTCTCCAGCTCACGTCTCCCCCCCTCCAACGTCGTCCTGAGGGTCTCGGCCTCTTCCTCGCGCTCCTCGAGCTCCGAGAGGACGACCTCCAGGGCGCGGGATTCGTCGGTCAGTCGCCCTCTGGCCGCCATCAAAACGTCTTCGGGTATACCGAGCCGCTCAGATATCTCCAGAGCGTAGCTGCGGCCTGGCCGATCGCGTAAGAGCCGGTAGGTCGGCCTCAGCGTGCCCGGGTCGAACTGGAGAGAGGCGTTCACGATTCTCGGATCCTCTCCGGCCAACGTCTTCAGATCGCCGAGATGGGTGCTTACCGCCGTGAGCGCCGCCTGTCCAGCCAGGCGCAGGAGCATCGCGGCCGCCAGGGCCGCGCCCTCCTCGGGATCCGTGTTGCTGCCGATCTCGTCAACGAGGACGAGCGACCGGCCGTCGCTCCTGTTCAGGATCTCCCGAAGGATGCCGATCTGCGCACTGAACGTCGACAACGAGGCTTCGATCGACTGCTCGTCACCGATGATCGCGAAGAACCTCCGAAAGACGGGCAGGCGCGTCCCCTCGCCCACCGGCGGCACGATGCCGCTCTGAGTCATTGCCGATATCAGCCCGAGAGCCTTCAGAAGGACGGTCTTGCCGCCGGCGTTCGGCCCGCTCACGAGCAACACGGTCTCGGACGGCTCGAGCTCGAGGTCGAAAGAGACGGCCCCTTCCTCGACCGCACGAAGGATCGGGTGGTAGCCCTGCCGCACGCGGTACGGACCCCGTTCACTCTCCCCACCGACAGCCGGACGCGAGCCGCCGTGCTCCAAGGCGTAGCACGCGCGTGCGAAGAGCGAGTCGAGCTCCGACAGCAAGTCCAGGCTCTCTCTCAGCTCGGCGGCGAACGGCCGAAGCTCTTCCGTCATCTCCGCGAGCACCCTCTGCACCTCACGGCGTTCAGCGAGCTCGAGCTCGCGAATCCGGTTCATCGGCTCGATCACCGACGTGGGCTCGACAAACAGGGTTTGTGAGCTCGCCGACTCGTCGTGGACGATCCCACCGACCCGCGATCGCCCTTCCCTTCGGATCGGCACGCAGTATCGTCCGTTGCGCACGGTGACCGAGGCGTCGGGGACACGAAACCGCTCGGGCAGTTCTGCCGAGAAGCGTTCGAGCCGGCTCACGAGCGAGCTCCGCTCGGCTCTCATCTGCCGCCGCAGCCTGCCCAGCGCCGGAGAGGCGCCGTCGGTGACAACGCCGGGGGGGTCGATCGAGCGCTCCAGCCGCTCCTCCTCCGTCTTCCGTTCCAGGAGGCGCCCGCCCAGAGCTGCCAACCGGCGGAAGTCGTCCGATCGGCGGACGAGGTCCTGGCGGGCCCGCCGAGACGACGAGAGCAGTATCGCCACATCTCTCAACGCCGTCTCGTCGAGCACGGAGCCATCGACATCGAGACGCCTGAGCGCTCCGCGGGCATCCGGGATGGGGGGAGGCACCCACTCGGAGGTGCGGAGGAGAAAGGTGACCATGTCATCGGCCGCGGCCAGCGCTTCCTCCACATCGTCCCGATCGGAGAGCGGGCGGAGCGCCCTGACTCGCTCGGCGCCCAGAGAGCTTCCCGCGCGATCGGCCACGAGCTCCAGAGCACGCGGAAACTCGAGGAGCCGAAGGGCGTGGTCGCGAGCGCTCTCGGCCGCAGCCGAGACGGCCGGGCCCTCTTTCATCTCAACCGGGCGGCCAACGTAGCTTGCGCCCTCCGAGCAGATGGAGGTGCAGGTGAGGCACGGTCTGTCCGCCATCCGACCAGGTGTTCGCCACGACCCGATATCCGGTTTCCAGACCCTCCTGACGCGCCATGGAGGCCGCCGCCCTGAGCAGCTCGCCGGCCAGCTCGGTCCGTGACTCTTCGAGCGCCGAGAGACTCTCTATGTGCTCGCGGGGCACGACGAGCACGTGCGACGGCGCCTGCGGGTTGGTGTCGCGAAAGGCGATCCATCGGTCCCCTTCGCCGATCACCTCGGCCTCGATCTCTCCGTTCGCGATCCCACAGAAGATGCAGCTCATGAAGCCACCTCTGCGTCCCTCTCTCCGGAGCGCTTGCGCCGAGTCATCGGCGTGAGCGGCCCCGCTATCAGACTGATTGCGGAGGCGGCCGCGATCGCCGCCGTCTCGAACCGCAGAACCCTCTCGCCGAGCGTCGCGAAGCGAAAGCCTGCGGCTCGACAGGCGGTCTGCTCCGCCGGCGCCACTCCTCCCTCGGGCCCGACCAAGAGGCGGATCCAGCCGTTGTCCCCGGGCCGGCTCGCCAGCAGCTCCGGCAGCGAATCTTCCCCGTGCTGCTCCAGAGCGACTCGCAGATCATCTCGCCTCGAAGCCAGACCCAGCAGGTACTCCTCCAGAGAGCAAGGCGCCCCCACGGTCGGGAGCCGGGAGCCTCCGCACTGCGTGAGGGCGGCGGCCGCCCTGCGCCTCGCCTTCTCCCAAAAGATGGGCGCTCGGGCGGCATCCGATACAGAGCTGGAGCGCAGGAACTCGATCGGCTGCAAGCCCAGCAGGCCGAGCTCGACGGCTTTTTCGACGAGCCAGAGCGTTCGCTGCTTGGAGCCGATGCCGAACGCCAGCTCCACCTTCAGGTCGGGGGACGGTGAGATCGTCTCGAGAAGCACGCAGCGGACCCGATTCCCGGCGAGCGAGTCCAGCCGAGCCGCCCACAATCTGCCCTCCCCGTCCGTAAGACGGAGCTCCGCGCCGGGCCGCAGCCGAGCGGCGCGGATGTGCCGGACCTCATCGCCGTCGACGGTCACCGGTGCCCCGGGATGCGTCGGAAGGCCGGGCGCGTAGAGGGTCGTCAAGGCGCTCACGGAGCTTCGTTGCCTCGCATGAGGTGAAGCTAGGCCTCGGGCGCTACGAGCGTAAAGGCGCCGGCCCACCACCCTTCGTCGGTGTTCATGGGTCCGACCTCGAGACCGGCGAGCCCTGCCGCATGTCGAACGGCGGCAGCTTCCTCTTTCAGGATCCCGGCCACGATCAGCTCGCCGCCCTCTTTCATCAGTGACGCGAGCGCAGGCAGGAGGGGCTCCGTGAAGCTTCGCTCCACGTTCAGCATGATCAGGTCGAACGCAACCCCGCGCAGAAGCTCGAGGACGCCACGGTTGATCCGGAGGTGCACGACCCGCACCCGGGTATCGACGCCGTTTCGCTGCAGATTGCGCTCCGCCGTTCGCACGGCTTCCACATCGGCCTCCACGGCCAGCACCTCGGCGCCGAGCTTGGCCGCGACGATGGAGAGGATCCCGCTGCCCGCGCCGACGTCCAGGACCTTCTTCCCGGCTCTCGCCGTGTTGGCGAGAAGGCGGATCGCCGTCCGCGTGCTCCCGTGCTCGCCGGTGCCGAACGCCATTTCCGGATCCAGCTCGACGAGAAGCTCAGGGGATTCGACCGCCGCTCCCGTCCAGGATGGTGCGACGACCACTCGATCGCCGACCCGGCGAGGACCCAGCCCCTGCCGCCACGCTCGGAGCCAATCCTGGTCGGGAGCGGCGGTCGAGCAGGTGATCCGGAGGGAGTCGCCGAAGCGCGTCCGAAGCTCCTCGCGCACCCGTCGTTCCGCCGATGCAGGTTGCTCGGCAAGCCGGAGCCACGTCGCCCACCCTCCGTCCGACATCTCCTGGACGCTGCTTCCGCCCAGCTCGAGTAGGGCGTTCGCCACCACATGACCGGGCTCGTGGCCGGATACGGTGACGATCATCCACTCCCCGGCGCTCATCGGACACCGCTGGCCGAGGTCGTCTTTATTCCTTGAATGCGCGGGCATAGCTTAGGGCGACTCCTGACCAACCATGGTGGCTAACCAGTCAATGACGGACAAGCGACGTGCCTCCACGCTACGAGCGTAGACTGCGGTTTGTCTCGGCGGAGTCGAGCCGGACCCCCGGCTCGCGCATCGATGTGCGCGTCACGCTCGCGCTTCAAGATCCCGGCGAGGGCTCCGACGAATCGGAGAGCCGGTACGTCGGCGAGGCAAGCGGCGTGGGCGATGTCATCCTGGAGCCGCGGCTGGCGGTCGAGGCCACGCTCGCCGCGATCGGCGAGGCGACCGGCGACCCCGGGTACTTTCGCCTCGTCGGCATCAAGGTCGTGCACGCGTTCGACACTCGCGTGGTCCTCGTCTGCCTGCGCACCTCGGACGACCGGTCCGCGCAGGTCGTGGGCGCCGTTTCCCTCCGCGGAGCGATGGCAAGGACGGCGGCGCTGGCGGCGCTCGACGCGACGAACCGGCTTGTCGCCATGTTGCTCGGCCAGGCGGAGGACGAGACGGCCGGCGAGAACTGAACGGCGGGGCATGGGCATGAGCACCGACCGAGGTCCAGGCAGAGACCCGAGGAGATGGGAGAGCGAGTGACGGAGCGCGAGAACGAAGCCGAAGCCGAGACGGGGGGCGCGGCGGGGGTGCTGGTAGACCACGATGCAGACGTCGACCTGCAGGACGTGCCGATCGAGGAGCTCTCGATCAATACCATTCGCACGCTCGCCATGGACGCGGTGCAGCAGGCAAACTCCGGTCATCCCGGGACCCCGATGGCGTTGGCGCCGACCGCCTACACGCTGTACGCCCGACAGATGCGCTACAACCCGCTCGATCCGGACTGGTTCGATCGCGATCGCTTCGTCCTCTCGGCGGGGCACGCCTCCATGCTCCTCTATGCCACCCTGCACCTGGCCGGATTCGACCTTCCGCTGGAGGAGCTGCGGAGCTTCCGGCAGTGGGGGAGCCGCACGCCGGGCCACCCCGAGGCCTTCCACGCGCCCGGCGTGGAGACGACGACCGGACCGCTGGGACAAGGAGTGATCGCATCGGTCGGCATGGCGCTGGCGGAGGCCCATCTGGCGGCGGTCTTCAACCGCCCGGGCCATCGTGTGGTGGACCATCATACCTACGTCATCTGCTCGGACGGCGACATGATGGAGGGGGTCTCGCACGAGGCCGCTTCGTTGGCAGGCCACCTCGGTCTCGGCAAGCTGATCTGGCTGTACGACGACAACCGAATCACGATCGAGGGGAGCACGGATCTCGCGCTCTCCGACGATGTTGAGCGCCGCTTCGAAGGATACGGGTGGCACGTCCAGAACATCGGCGATCGAGCCAACGACCTCGACGCGCTGGACGCGGCTATCGCGTCGGCCCGGGACGAGCGCGCGCGCCCCTCCCTCATCGTCGTGCGCTCGCACATCGCCTACGGATCTCCCCACAAGCAGGACACGGCCGACGCCCACGGGGCCCCACTCGGTGAAGAGGAGGTCCGCCTGACCAAGCGCGCGTACGGCTGGCCGGAGGAGGCGAAGTTCTTCGTCCCACCCAGGGTCACCGATCACATGGATTTCGGGAAGCGCGGCCAGGAGCTCGAGGGTGAGTGGAAGACCAGGCTTGCCGCCTACGCGGACGAGTACCCGGAGGAGGCCGCCGCCCTGGAGCTCGCGGTTGCGGGCGTCCCTCCCGACGGCTGGGACAGCGAGATCCCGCGCTTCGCGCCAGAGGATGGACCGATCGCCACGCGCGCCGCCTCGGGGTTGGTCCTGAACGGTCTCGCCGAGCGGATCCCGTGGCTGATCGGAGGGAGTGCGGACCTGGCCGGCTCGACGAAGACGATCATCGCGAGCTCCGGGAGCCTGTCCTCGGAATCACCGCGTGAGCGCAACCTACACTGGGGTGTTCGCGAGCACGGCATGGCCGGGGCGTGCAACGGCATGGCGCTGCACGGCGGTGTCCGCCCGTACGCCGCCACGTTCTTCGTCTTCACCGACTACGCCCGCCCCGCTATCCGGCTCGCTGCCATGATGGGCCTGCCTGTCATCTACGTGATGACGCACGACTCGATCGGGCTCGGGGAGGACGGTCCGACGCATCAACCGATCGAGCACCTCGCTTCTCTGCGTGCCATGCCGGGCTTGCAGCTGATTCGGCCCGCCGACGCGACGGAGGTCGCCTGCGCCTGGCGGGCGGCGATCGAGCGCCTGGATGGACCGACGATGCTGGTGCTGTCGCGCCAGAAGCTTCCGATCCTCGACCGTTCGGTGCTCGGCCGGGCGGCCGGCCTCAGGAAGGGAGCCTACGTGCTCAAGCGAGAGGTGGGAGGGCTGCCCGACATCATCCTGATCGCGAGTGGATCCGAGGTGCCGCTCGCCCTGGAGGCGGGTGAGGCGCTGGCAACGGACGGCGTGGATGCTCGGGTCGTCAGCATGCCGAGCTGGGAGCTGTTTCGGGAGCAGGCCTCCGAGTACCGGGATGCCGTGCTCCCCCCGGAGATCGAGAAACGTCTAGCGATCGAGGCGGGTGCCACCCAGGGCTGGTCGGAGTGGGTCGGAGACCGAGGAGCGGCGATCGGCATCGACCGCTTCGGGGCCAGCGCTCCCTCGGCGGAGTTGTTCCGCCGGTTCGGCTTCACCGTGGAGAACGTGCTCGAGCATGCCCGACGGGTGCTCGGGGACGTCTGACAGGTCGCTGAATGACCCTGGTGGGTCCCGCGCGACAGTCGCTTTCGCGCCTGTTACCGTCTTGTGAGTTGAAGACAAGGAACGAGGAGGAGTCGATGCCCTGTGCGACCACGCTTCGCGCGGTGCCCTCGACGACGAGTGACGCCGTATTCGGCCACAATCCCCATGCGCCCTTCGGGTTACGGCGGCGTGGGGGCATCTCTGGCGTTGCCGCTCCTCCCCGATACGCACGGTATCGCGTCGTCGCGCCGCCTTGGATCTGTCCCCACGGCGCTCGTAACGCGAACCGCAACGGCCCTTCAGCGACCTGCTAGAGGAGTCGACCATGCGCATCGCGATCGGCTCGGATCACGCGGGCTTCGGCTACAAGGAGGACCTCGCCCGCCTGATGCGGGAGGAGGGCCACGAAGTCACGGATGTGGGCACGTACGACACGGCATCGGCGGACTACCCGGACTACGCCGAGAAGGTAGCCCTCGCGATCCGGAACGGTGAGGCCGACCGCGGAGTTCTGATCTGTGGGAGCGCG
>JBDHFW010000086.1:0-18901 GCA_039590175.1 Gemmatimonadota bacterium
TGGAGAGCTACGCCGACGGCGGGCTCACCCCTGACACGGAGTACTGCTACCGGGTGGCCGCCTTCAACGCCAACGGCACCTCCACCTACTCCAATACCTCCTGCGCGACGACGGAGCCGCCGCCCCCGCCGGGCGTCTGCTTCGATACGGGGAACCACGACACCGACGATGGCACGTACGATCTCTGGCATGTCGAGAAGGTGAAGGCGGTTCTGAACCCGAACTGGCAGGCCACCCAGGTGCCGGGCTGCGAGCCCGAGCCCTGGCTGTTCAGCCTCGACTCGGGCGTGGACAGCGACCACCCGGACCTCAACGTGGCCGAGATCCAAAACTTCGTGTCGGCGGAAGCGGGCCACAGTGGTGAGGACGGCCGCGGGCACGGGTCGCATACCGCGGGCATCGCGGCGGCGCGAGATGGCAACGGCGGCACGGTCGGGATCGCGCCGGGCGCTCCGATCTACGGCTTCCGGGTGCTGAACGACGATGGAGCGGGCACGACCGAGGACGCGATCGCCGCGATCGACGAGGTTATCGTTCGCAAGCTGGCGAGTCCGGGTCAGCCGATGGTGGCGAACATGAGCCTGGGCGGGGGCGTGAACGCCGCGCTTGACGCCGCCGTTCGCGAGGCCGTGAACGCGGGCATCGTCTTCACGATCTCGGCAGGAAACGGGATCCTCGGAGCGTGCCTGCTCCCCGGCGACGCGCAGGGCGTCTCTCCCGCCAGGGTCGGTGACGACAAGATCACGGGCAACGGCGGCAGCTCCGGGGACACGAAGCGGGTGAACGGGGCCATCACCGTCACCGCCAGCAACCAGAACGATAGCGACATCAACTGCAACTACGGGAACCCGGTGAGCGTCGCCGCTCCGGGCGAAGGGATCGCGTCGACCTGGCTGAATGGGGGATACGCCACGCAGAGCGGCACATCTATGGCGGCGCCGGTCGTAGCCGGTGCGGCGATCCTATACCTGATGGATCATCCGAGCGCGAGTCCCGCCGAGGTGGAAGGGGCGATCGTCGACCTGCTCGAAGGCTGGACGACGAACGAGCGACCGAACGCCGACGGCCGCCTGAACGTCGATGGGCTGTAACAGTATGGGTTGCCCAAACGTTGAATATACGGACGTGGTCGGTGGGTTAGGGACGCCTCCGGTCACGGCTACCCACCCAAAGCCGAGCAGAGCAACCAAAAGGGGAGGTTAACGCCGCACCACCTCAAAAGGGACGGTAAAGCGGTTGGTGTCCCACGAGAGCGCCAGGACGCCGCCTCCCCGCTCTCTCGGCTCCACTTGGATCGTGAAACGCTCCACCGATTCATCCAATCTCTCGCTCGCCATCGGTATCCGGAGCAGGTCGTACTCGGGATCGTACTGCGTTCCCCATACCTCGGTCAGACCGGAGATGATGAGCTCTGCCTTATCCGCCGTGTAGGTCGTCCACAACGTGTAGCTGCCCGCCGGCAGAGTGTCGTCTCCGATCATGAGATCCCGGTCCGAGGTGAGGTGCGTGGCCGCATTCGCTCCGGTCCGCCAAACCTGATTCCATGGCACGAGCCCGCCGAAGATCTCGCGTCCTCGTTTGGAGGGGCGCCCGTAGTCGACCATCAGCTTGGCGCCGTCCATGGTCGCCTCGACAACGCCGCGGGGCGACACCTGCCCGAAGCCCTCTCCCCGTGCGTCGCGTGAGGCGTACTCCGCGGCGATGGCCTCGATATCGACCGCCACCGGATCGGCCTGCTCGACCTCTATCTTCAGTGTCGTCTCCCGCCCGGTGATGCCGAGGATCCGACCGTCCTCGTCCAACGCAGCGATCATCGGGTTACCGAAGAAGTCGATCGAGACGGAGTCGTCCGCTCGCCTCGCTATCACGTTGGGTGCCACAACCCGGCTTGGGCCCGCTCGAAGCACGTCGAACTCGTACCGTTCGCCGCCCGCGGCGCGTGCCTGCCGCGCCACCTGCTCGAGAAGCGCGGCGGAAAGCTGCACCCTGCCGATCACCGGAAGGGTGCGTCCGGACACCGGGACTCGCTCCTCTTCCAGGTTCTCGAGGCTCGGGCCGGTGCCCACGGTGGCGGTGTCGCCGTCGATCTCAATGAGCTCGTATCGGGCCGGCGGGCCCTCCGGGTTCGCGTCCGGCGTCGTCCACGCCGTTTCGAGCCGGCGCACCGAGCCGTCGGGATTCAACAGAGCGGCGTAGCGTATCACCTGTGTCACAGGGCTTCGGATCACGACCGTGCCGTCGATCTGGTCGTCGGTTCTCGAGAACACCTCTATGGCCGTCGTGTCATGACCGAGGCGCTCCACGTACGCCCGAGTGTCCGGTCCCGCTCCCCCTTCTCCGCACGCGGCGAGCGGGAGCAGCATCAGGAGGCCGACGGCATACCGCGCAGGCGCGCTCATGGGCGGGCCGGCAGGTCGAGCGCGGGATTCCGGTCGAAGAAGTCGAACGGCCGGAGCTCGAAAGACTTCCGGGCCGTGGGCATCACCGGCCAGTCCTCCGCGCGAGGTACGTGGTGGAAACCGACCGTGTACCACACGACGATGTCGGTGTCCGCGATCGGTCGATTGGCTCCCGTCCACGCCGGCAGCCCTCGTCCCGGCTCGCTCAACGTCGGATAGAGTCCCGCCGCGAACCGCTCGTTTGGGCTGTAGGGGGTCACCCACAGGTGATGGTCGATGAAGCCGGCCCTCAGCTGCGGATAATCGTCCGGATCCATGAGCGACACGGCGTTGGATCCGGGCACGACCTGGTAGCTCACCGGATAGCCCAGGTAGTTGTCGATCGCCGGGTTGATCACTCGCCAGAGCGCAGGCCGCTCGAAGTCGATGCGGAGCTTGGCGTCGGCCTCCGAGCGCGCCAACGTGGGCTCCACGACCCAGAGGCTCTTTCGCGGGTGGTCATCCGGCAGGCGCTGTTTCACGAGCCGGTCGATCTTCAGGCTGTTGGCGGCGCCGTCCACGTCCAGATCGAGGCGGAAGCTGAAGAAGTGGTCGTGGTTGATGCCGACCAGGTTCTCGGCGATGTAACGACCGTAGGAGTCCGGTCGATCGGCCGACCAGCCCTCCTCGTCCCCACCCGCCGATCCCGAGCTGCCGGCCGAGCCGGTGGCTGCCGCAGGATCGGCGCTTGCCAGGACGGCCGCTCCACGAGGCGCGTCGGCGCTCGCGACGCTCTGGGCGACCGGCTTGGTGGCATCGATCCCCGTCGCGCCGGCGACGACCTCGATGGACCCGTCCTGCCGGAACACCCAATCGAACACATAGTCGTAGTTGCCGAGCACCGCCATGAACCGAACCACGAGATCACGCCTCGGCCGGCTCTCCATGAGGTTGTCGGAGCGCTTCCGCCAGGCGACATCTCCTGCATACCTCTCGAACAGACAGTAGACGTTGCGCTTCACCCCGGGCTTCCCGTCGTCGCCCGCCACGATCATGTCGAAGTAGACGGAGTTGTCGGGACAATCGAGTCCGGGCTCCATCGGGGCGGCGAGTCCGCCCGCGCTGTATTCGCCGGCGTCGAGGAAGTTGTAGGCGTAAAAGGGCGCGGCCGGATCCATGTACGGGACGAAGATCTCCGAGAGGTGTCCCTGGTAGAGCACGGACCGGGCGCGGTCCCCGTCGTCGTAACGCACGCTCGACACGACGGTGCCGACACGCGGGTCCATGCGATGGTGGAAGGTCCACTTCTGCCATCTCACCGTGTGGCCGTCCATCTCGAAGCCCGGACCCAGAGGCTGCTCCATGGAGATCGGAGCGCCGGTCTCACGGGTGCTGCCGATGGAGGCCGCGTCGAACTCGGCGTCCGCCGCGGCCACGGGAACGATCTCCCCCTCCTTGACCTCGATGACCTCTCCGGCGTCCATGTCCACCAGCGCCTCGAGACCGCCGATCAGCCGGGGGAAGGTGTTGCGAGCCCGCCAGGTGTCGACGCACTCAACGGTGGCCAGTCGTCGTCCCCGCTCGCGCGGGGTGCCGAAGTAGCCGAGCGGCAAACCGAAGCACTCGATCCTCGAGAAGTCCGAATAGCCGCGCCGCTGCAACGCCTCGCGGAACTCCTCGTTCTCCAGGGCGATGCCGGCGGAGACCCCGAACTCCTCCTCCAGCCAGGTCGCCTGCACGCCCTCAACCTCTGTCCAGCTGGCGACGGATTCGGCGTCGAGATCGACCACCGCCTCGAAGGTCTTTGTGCCCTCCTTGACGATGGCAAAGGCCTCCCTCCGAAACGGCTCTCCCGGCGACCAGGCTGCCACGGCCCCCTTGTCCGGTTCCTTCAGGGTGACCAGGGCATAGCGGGTGGAGTCCGTGCCATGACCCGCGGAGCGGATCGCATCCAGCACGATCCAATGCTCCTCCCAACCGAGAGGATCGAGGGGGTGCTGCGCCGTCTGCGCGAGCCCCGTACCCGTCGCCGAAAGCAGGGCAATCAGCATCAGCGACACGCCCGACGCGCGCCGGGCGAAGGGTCCTGGATGATCGGTTCGCATCGTATTCGTCTCCTTGCAGGACTTGATTTCCGCTCGCACGCGGGCCGGCGCTACAGCCCCAGGCTCGCTACGGCTCTCTCGCGCATCTTGAACTTCTGCACCTTGCCGGTGACGGTCTGCGGGAATTCCTCGACGAACATGACGTGTCGGGGCACCTTGTAATGCGCCAGGTGCGCCCGGCAGAACTCGCGAATCTCTTCTTCGTCAACGCTCGATCCACCCTGCAGCTTGACCCAGGCGCATACTTCCTCGCCCATTCGAGGATCCGGCACGCCGACGACCTGAACATCGACGACGTCGGGGTGCGCGTGGAGCAGCTCCTCGATCTCCCGCGGATAGACGTTCTCTCCGCCGCGGATGATCATGTCCTTTATCCGTCCGGTGATGCGGTAGCGGCCGTTCTCGTCCCGCAAGGCGACGTCGCCGGTGTGCAGCCAGCCGTCCGCGTCGATAGCTTCGGCCGTGGCCTCCGGCATCTTGTAGTAGCCCAGCATGACATTGTGTCCCCGCACGCAGAGCTCGCCCTGCTCGCCGTGGGGAAGCTCGCGGCCGTCCCCATCCATGATCCTGATCTCCACGCCCTCGAACGGTGTGCCCACCGTCTCCACTCTCCAAGCGACGGGGTCATCCAAGCCGGTCAGCGTCACGCCGGGCGACGCCTCGGTCAGGCCGTATCCGATCGCGATACCCCCGACGCCCATGTCGTCGATCACGCGGTTCATCACGTCAACCGGGCAGGGACTTCCGGCCATGAGTCCGGTCCGGAGGGAGGAGAGATCTCGTCCAGGGAACGTCTCGTCCTCCAGCTCGCCGATGAACATCGTGGGGACGCCGTAGATCACGGTGGCGCGCTCGCTCTCGATGCAATCCAGTGCCGTCGTGGACGCGAAGTACTCGTTCGGAACGAGCATCGTGGCGCGCGCGATGAGCGACACGAGCGTGCCGATCACGCATCCGAAGCAATGATAGAACTGGACGGGCACGCAGACGCGGTCCCGCTCCGTGATTCGGAGGCCCTCGGCGAAGTAGTAGGCGTTCAGGAGCATGTTGCGGTGCGACAGGAGCGCGCCCTTGGGGAAACCGGTCGTGCCGGAGGTGAACTGCAGGTTGATCGGGTCGTCCGGCGACAGTTCCGGGGCGAGCGCGGTCAACGCCGCAGGCTCCAGGTCATCTCCCCGGCGCAGCATCTCCTCCCACGAGATCATGCCCGCGGCGCCATGCTCAGGCAGGGAGATGATCCAACGAAGCTCGGGGAACTGGTCCGAGTTGAGCTCGCCAGGCGTCGAGCCCGCCAGTTCCGGGAGGGCTTCGCCGAGCATGGCGAAGTAATCCGATGTCTTGAACCTGTCGATCGTGAACAGTGTGCGAACGTCCGCCTGCGCGAGCACGTAGGCGAGTTCCTCCGGACGGTAGGCCGGGTTGATCGTGACGAGCACCGCCCCGACTCGTGCGCTGGCCAGTTGCAGGATCGGCCACTGCGGCCAGTTGGTGGCCCAGATCGCGATATGGTCGCCCGGCTTCGTGCCGAGGGCGACAAGCCCGGCCGCTGCCCTGTCGACCAAGTGGTCGTACTCCGCGTACGTGCAGCGGAACTCGGCTTGGGGAAAGACGAGGGCCTCGCCGTCAGGAACTCGGGCTGCCGCTGCCGACAGCACTTGGCCGATCGTCATGCCGTCCACCCATGGTCGCTCGGTATCGCTCATTCCACTCCTCTGATCGAATCGACGTTCCTCGCTCGGCTTCGAGTTCGAGGAATCTGGCGTGGCCTGGCGCCGGCAAAAAGGGGCCTCTTAGCTTCGGGCGAAACCCATGTCGAGTGCATCCATGCCGACGCGCCGTTGTCACCGATGACGAGAACCAGCCCCGGCTCGATCCCGCTCCTCCTCGCAGCAGCCTTCATGGTTGCGGCGCCGTGGGACGCTGAACCGGTCATCGGGCAACCCAGGATCCACCTCTCCGCCGACGAAGTGCTGATCGATGAGGAGGTGGTGGTCTCGGTTTCCGGCTTGGATCCGGGCCAGAGGACGATCCTCCGCATGGTCGCCTCCTCGCAGCTCGGCACGTGGGTTTCCAGCGCCGAGTTCGCGGCCAAGAGGAACGGTCGGATCGATCTCTCCGCCGACGCGCCGTTGGCGGGCTCCTACGACGGCCTCGATGCGATGGGGCTCTTCTGGTCGGCCGTGAGGGACACCGCCGCCCCGGCGGTCACGACGGGACTCCCGAACGCCCAGCTGGTCCACCTGCGGGCGGAGGTGGATGAAGCGGTCGTGGCCGAAGCGGAGCTCGTCAGGCACATCGTGCGGCCTGGCGTCCAGGTCGTCCCGGTGCGGACCGACGCCCTCATCGGGACGTTCTTTCTTCCTTCGCCGGCGTCCGGCATCGGACCGTACCCGAGTCTGCTTGTGCTGGGTGGCTCCGAGTGTGGCCTCCAGAGTGCCGAGGCGAAGGCGGCCGCGCTCGCGTCGCACGGCTTTGCTGCGCTCGCTCTCGCCTACTGCTCTTGGCCCGACGCCGCGGGGAATCCTGTCCCGGGCATGGAGGAGCTGCCGCAAGGACTCTGGCTGGTGCCTCTCGAAAGCGTCGAGCGGGGGATCCGGTGGCTCGAGGGAAGGTCCGAGGTGGATGCGTCGAGGATCGGGATCTGGGGGGCCTCGAAGGGCGCGGAGCTCGCCTTGCTGATCGCCTCCGAGAATCCGGTCGTGCAAGCGGTCGTCGCGTACGTCCCCAGCCACGTCGTTTGGCAGGGGCTGGAGTTCAGCGGGTCGCGGAGGTCGTCCTGGTCGCGGAACGGACGTCCGGTGGATTTCGTCCCCTTCACGTCCGACGAGGACAGAATCCGCGAGTTTACGGCTGGCGGAACGCGCTACATCGTCCATCTCTACCGGGCCAGCCTCGATGCCAAGAGCGCCGTGGAGAGAGCCGGGATCCCGGTGGAGAGGATCAACGGACCCGTACTGCTCGTGTCCGGCGGCAACGACCTTCTCTGGCCGTCTACGCAGATGGCCGAGAAGATCATCGATCGTCTGGACGCCAACGGGCATCGTTATCCGGCGATCCATCTATACTACGAGGGCGCCGGCCATGCGATCGGCCGACCCTTCCGCCCGACCACCGGTCTCTCGGCGACGCCGAACTTCGCGTTGGGCGGAAGTGCCGCCGCCTACGCAGCGGCCGAGCGTGACTCCTGGCCGCGGGTCCTCCGCTTTCTCCGCGAGAGCCTCACCGAGCGTGTCGAGGCAGGCTCCTAGTGTACCGTCTCAGGAGTCCGGTAGGCCCCCGAATGCCAGTGTGACTTCTGAGACGGTGCACTAGAGTGAGTCGCAGGCCTCCCGCAGCAGCCGCTCGGCTTCCTCCGCGACCGGGAGGATCTCGTCGATCGCGGCGAGATCCAGCATCGACCTCGGGCTGGCGAAGGCTACCTCCGCGCCAGCGTCGGTCTCCGTCACGACGACGTTGCAGGGCAGCAGCAGGCCGATGCTGTCGTCCGCGTCGAGCGCGCGATGTGCGAGCCCCGGATTGCACGCCCCGAGGATGACGTACGGCTTGAAGTCGACGCCGATCTTCTCCTTGAGCGTCGTCCTCACGTCGATACGGGTCAGGATTCCGAAGCCCTGCTGCTGCAGAGCTTCCTCGACCCGGGAGATCGCCTCCTCATAGGTGGCTCCGGGCAGAGTCTTGCCGAAAGCGTAGCTGACGTCCTGCATCTCTCCTCCTTCTCCAGGCTTCTTTCGATCTTCTTCTTTGTTTCCTTCTTTTTCGTCTTCTTCACGAACGGGTCCTCGAGAGGTCACGCCCTTCCTTGGATGGGAGCCACGGCGCCGGAATCAGGTTCCCCGCCCTTCGCCGCCATCGACGCGAGGTCGGAACACGCGCGCCCATGTTCGGTTTCTTTCGGGTGAGACGTTGATCAGTGCAGGCCAAAGCCGTAACCTCGGCATCGGGCCGCTCGATGTAACGCGCGGCGCATAGGTCCAGTCATAGGAGTATGGACGAAGCCGACTCGTGATGCAGCTGTTGCTCGACCGGCGCGAATCTGGACTGCCGCCGGCATGGTAAATGGAGGTCTGATGCGGTTTACACCTCGCGCACTCCTTCTCTGGAGCGCCGTGACATTCGTGGCTCTGGGACCCGCCGCCTCCAGCGCGAACGCGCAGTACTTCGGGCGGAACAAAGTCCAGTACGATGCGTTCGACTGGGAGATCATTCGTACCGAGCACTTCGACGTCTACTTCTACGGGGAGGAGCGCCAGGCCGCCCTGATGGCCGGCCGCATGGCGGAGCGCTGGTACTCCAGGCTCTCGAGGATCATGAATCACGAGATCCGCGCCCGGCAGCCGCTCGTCCTTTACGCTTCACATCCCCACTTCGAACAGACCAACACGACGCCGCAGCAGGTGGGCGAATCGACCGGTGGCTTCACCGAGATCCTCAAGCGCCGGGTCGTCCTGCCGCTTCAGAACACGATGCCGGAGAGCGATCACGTACTCGGCCACGAGCTCGTGCACGCCTTCCAGTTCGATGTCACCGGGCAGGGTCCGGGTGCCGCCGGGGTCGACATCCCCGGTGCGATCCGGCTGCCGCTGTGGTTCATCGAGGGGATGGCCGAATACCTCTCGGTCGGACCGATCGATCCGAACACCGCGATGTGGCTTCGCGACGGCGTCGAGTGCGACTGCCTTCCGTCGATCGGCCAGCTCAACGATCCCCGCTTCTTCCCGTATCGCTATGGGCAGGCGCTCTGGTCTTACGTCGCCGGCACGTACGGCGACGAGATCGTCGGTCGGATCCTCAAGGTTGCCGGCCGGACCGGAAGCGCGATCGGGGCGTTCCAGGCGGTACTTGGCATGACTGTGGACTCGCTCTCGGCCAACTGGCACGAGGCGACATGGGAGGCCTACGAGCCGATCGTGGAGCGGACCGATCCACCCGAGGTGTACGGGAAGCTGATCATCGGGGGAGAGGACGGGCCCGGTGGCCGGCAGAACGTCGCGCCCTCGATCAGCCCGGATGGCCAGGAGATCCTCTACCTTTCCGAGGCGGGTCTGTTCTCGATTGACCTCTTCCTCGCGGACGCGAACACCGGCGAGACGATCGACAAGGTCACGAACGCGGCCGTCGACCCCCACTTCGAGGCGCTGCAGTTCATCCTCTCCTCGGGAGCCTGGCATCCGGACAGCCACCGGTTCGCCCTGGCAGGGGTCAACAAGGGCAGCCCGGTGATCTCGATCATCGACGTCGACAAGCGGAAGAGGGTCGACGAGTACAAGTTCGACGAGCTGGATGAGATCACGAATCCGACCTGGTCGGAGGACGAGCGGATAGCCTTCTCGGCCATGCAGAGCGGCTTCTCCGACCTGTGGCTGTACGACATCGAGACCCAGGAGACGGTTCGTTTGACCGACGATCCGTTCGCGGACCTCGAGCCCGAGTTCTCGCCGGACGGGACGAAGATCGTCTTCGTCACCGACCGTTTCGACAGCGACCTGGGCCGGCTGGACTTCGGCAACTACCAGCTCCGACGGGCGGTTCGTGCTCTTCCTCTCCGACGAAACGGGGATCGCGAACATCTATCGGCTGGAGCTCGAGACCGGTCAGATCGACCAGCTGACCAACGTCCAGACGGGGGTGGCCGGAATCACGGCCCTCAGCCCGGCGCTCTCGGTAGCGAGCAGAACGGGCAAGATAGCCTACAGCGTATACTGGCACGGCCCATTCCGCTGGAACATCTACACGGCGGAATCCCACGAGGCCCTGGCGGATGCCTACGCGGAAGCTACGAAGGCGCGCGAGGAGGATCTGGCCGCGGCGGATGGCCAGGATGCGGGCGTCTATCCGGCGATTCTCCCGCCGAAGGAGCGGGCCACCGACCTACTGGCGCTCATCGAGAACCCGCGGATCGGGCTGGCCGATGCCCTAACCTTCGACTTCGGCGAGTACAACCCCGGGCTCTCGCTGGACTTCGTGTCGCAGCCGTCGCTCGCCGTCGGCGCCGATCAGTTCGGCTTCTTCGTCGGCGCCGGGGCCCAGCTCTTCTTCAGCGACATGCTCGGAAACCGCAACCTGGCGGCGGCAATCCAGGTGAACACGGCCGCGGGGAGCATCGACCGGTCTACGCTGCTGTCGCTCGTGTACGAGAACCGACGCGGCCGCTGGAACGTGGGTGGCCAGCTCTCGCAGATCCCGCTGGTGAGCCAGAGGGCGGCCTTCGGCTTCACCGAGATCGACGGGGTGCCGGCCCAGGTGTTCACGACCGAGCGCTTCTACCAGATTAACCGACAGGCGATCGGTTTCGTGGCCTATCCGCTCAACCGCGCGCAGCGGCTGGAGTTCAGCGGCGGCCTGCAGAGCATCGACTTCGCGCGAGACCTGAAGACGGAGATCTTCACGCTCGGCGGCCAGAAGATCTTCGACGAAAAGGTGGATATCCCGGCGCCCTCCACCCTGAACCTCGGGCGGGCCGGCGTGGCGCTCGTCTACGACAGCTCGATCTTCGGGGGGAACGGTCCGGTGCTCGGCCAGCGCTACCGCCTGGACGTGTCGCCGGCGATCGGGTCGATCCAGATCTACAACTTCACGTTCGATTACCGGAAGTACTTCATGCCGGTCTTCCCGTTCACGATCGCCTTTCGTGGCCTGACGACCGGCCGCTACGGCAAGGATGCGGATGACGTGAGGCTCTCGCAGATCTATGTGGGGTGGGCCTCGCTCGTGCGCGGCTACGAGACGAACAGCTTCTCCGTCAACGAGTGCACCTTCCCGGATTTCGATCCGGAAGGGTTCAACCAGTGCACGGAGATCGACGATCTGCTCGGAAGCAAGGTGGCGGTGTTCAACCTCGAGCCGCGGCTGCCCCTGCTCGGGCCACTGGGCGTTCTCGGGCGCGGCGCCTTCCCCCCGCTGGACTTCATCGCTTTCTTCGACGCGGGCATGGCGTGGACGAACACTCTGCAGCCGAAGATCTTCGGCTGCGGCGAGACTCTAGACGACGCTGGCAATCCAATTGGAGATCAATGCGTCCGGACCTTCAACACGAGCGTCGGCTTCGGGATGCGGCTCAACCTGTTCGGGCTGATACTTCTCGAGGGAGATATCGTCAATCCGTTGCAGCGACCCGATAAGGGTTGGTTCTTCCAGTTCGTGTTCAACGGCGGCTTCTGAGTCCGGACGAGGGAAACCAGCGTCCGGATCCTCCGGGCGGTGGGCGCAGGAATGAGGGGCCTGGCGCAGATGGCCGGGCCTTTCACGTATCAGCGACGTTCTCACCTTCCTTGGCCGAGAGGCCTGCGAGCGCCTGTTCGTGCGCCTCGAGGGCGTGTCTTCCGAAGAGGGCGAACCGCACACGGCGAACGCGCGTGAGACGAGGGGCCGTGTCGGCGATCGTCTCGATAGCCACGCGCGCTGCTTCCCTCAGGGGATAACCGAAGGCGCCCGTCGAGATCGCCGGGAAGACGAGGGACGCGATTCCGTTCTCCTCCGCCAGCTCGAGCGCGTTCCGATAGCAAGCGGCCAGAAGCTCGGCGGAGGGTTCGTCCCTGCCATAGACGGGGCCCAGGCAGTGGATGACATGGCGGTTGGGCAGGTCGTGGGCGCCCGTGAGCACGGCCTCTCCGGGGGAGATCGGACCCAGAGGCACCGCCTCGCTGGCGAGGCCCGGACCGGCCGCTCGGTGGATGGCTCCGGCCACACCGCCTCCGGGAAGGAGCCGCGCATTGGCGGCGTTGACGATCGCGTCGAATTCCGGTTGTCGGGTGATATCGCCGCGCACACAGTCGACGATAATGGCTTCGATCCTTCGTTTCATGCGACTCCTCGTACGCCTCTCGCTCGATTGCCTATTCGCCGCGTGCCTGGCAATGTTGCGCTGGAACAACTTGTGAGGGAACGGCGTCGAGCGCAGCTTCCGGAGGTGACGATGGTGACGCTCCTCGGACGGTGGTTCGTGATGGCCGGCATCGTGGCCATCGCCGCCTGGATCGCGCCGGGATTCGAGCGAGGCGAGGTCACCACGCTTGGGCTCACCGCGCTCGGAATCGCCGTCGTGAACGTGAGCGTTCAACCCATCGTCGCTTCGCTGCCGTTTCCCGTACCGATGATCGCGCTCGCCGTCTTGTACTTCCTCGTCGACGTGCTGCTCCTCGAACTGGCCGCGACCCTCGTACCGGGTTTCGGTTTCACGGGCTGGGGAGGGCTCGCCGTCGCCGCCCTGCTGACAGCGATCGCAACCGTTGCGGTGCTCGCGGTTTCTGGCGGCCGGCGAACTAGAGAGGTCTGAGTTGGATTACTTTGTAAAAGCGAACTTCCGTGAGCTCCTGAGGAGCGATGGAGTCCCGGCCGTGTCGATCTACCTTCCGACGGAACGCGCGAGCACCGGGTGGGCAGCCAACCGTCTCCGCTTCCGTGCGGCGCTCGGTCAGGCCCGGAAGCTCCTCGAGGCTGACTATCCACCGGAGGTGCGCGGACCAGTGATCGAAACCCTCACACCGCTACTGGATGACCAGGATTTCTGGCTGTACCAGGCCGATGGGCTGGCGCTCTTCGCCTCGCCCAACCTCGAGCGGCGGTACCGCCTTCCGGTACCGTTCGAGGAGATCGTCGTGGTGGGGCCGTCTTTCCACACCAGCCCGCTCCTCGAGCTCCTTCAGGTGCCCGAGCACTACTGGGTGCTCTCCGTCAGTCAGAAGGAGGTCGGCCTAAAGCAGGGGACAGCCCGGGGCCTGACGCCGGTCGACCTCTCCGGCGTGCCGGAGAGCCTGCGGGATGCACTCGGCGGCCAGGTCGAGCGTGACACGCTGAGCCACCACGGCACCGGTGCCCGCTCCGGTCCGATTTTCCACGGCTACGGCGTGGGCAAGGACGACTCGAAGGCGGAGTTGGAGCGGTTCTTCCGCAAGATCGACGCGGGGCTACGCGACCTCCTGGGGGATGATCTGGCTCCGCTGATCCTGGCTGCGGTGGACTACTATCACCCGATCTACCATTCGATCAGCCGGCTGGACAACCTGACGAAGGAGGGTATCCAGGGGAACGTCGTCGCCTGGAGCGATGAGCGATTGCACGACGCCGCCTGGCCCATCGTCGAGAGCGACGCGATGCGGAAGGTGCGGCTCGCTGGCGAGCTCTGGGAGGCAGCCTTCAAGCAGGACAAGACCGAGGCCGACCTGTCGGCCGCGGGGCGGCTCGCAGTCGGCGGGAGAATTCGTCTTCTCATGGCGGAGCGGGGCCGGCGGTTATGGGGCCGGCTGGACCGTGAGACGGGAATCGTCGAGCTCGTTCAGGAGGCCGGCAACGATCCGGGCGAGAACGCCGTGGAGTTGCTCGACGAGCTGGCGGAAGTGGTGATCTTGAGAGGCGGAAACGCGCTGGTGCTCTCGGCCGAGTGGATGCCGACGGACACGGGCGTCGCCGCGGTCCTCAGGTGACCGATGGCAGCAATTCGCCGCCCGAGAAGGCGTTTCGCCCGGTAGCCGATCCGACGAGGATGCGTCGAGGCCTGCCCATCCCCAGCTGAACAGGGTACTTAGGAGCAAGAGGGCTGGCGGAACGAGGGTTGAGGGCGGGATGTGATCCGGAAGGAGGGTTCGCGTGATTCTACCGAACGTGCGGATGTCCTTTGGACGGAACGAGGCCCGCTGGCTCGTGCTTCTGCTGGGAGACGGGGATGCGCGTGGGCCGCGGCACTGGGAAGAGGTCCTGGCCGACGAGGGAATCGACGCGCTGCTCGACGATCCTCGTGCGGCGGATGTCGTGCTCCGGCACCGCGGACTGCTTCTCGCGCCCCCGCGACTGGTGCTGTATGTCCTGATTCGGCGAGCCTTCCTGGAGCGAGGTCTCGAGAGCCGCATGCTAGCGGACTACACGACGGCTCTCATCTTCGAGTTCGGCAAGCGGGATCGCTCCTACCGGATCGCCGATCATGACGAGAAGGAATACCGCTATCTAGTGGACGTGCTCGCCGACCTGGCCGACGCCAACGGTCGTCGGGCGTTCCTCCTCCGTGCCCACCTCGGCAACTTCGCCCTCTGGCTGTCAGGCCTCTTTCCCGACCACATCGTTGCCAGAGTCCACCGCATGGGCGGTCCCGGCCTCGACTATTACGAGGAGATGGGCCGGACCGGCTTCCGCCTCGCGGCCGGCGATCCGCACGCGGACCGTCGCTCGTTAGGCGAGTTGTACGAGAATGCCGCCGAGGCGTTTCCATCGGTGCGGCGAGCCCTCAACCTGTTCTCCGACCGGAATCTGTTTCCGATTCCGAGCTCCCCCGTCGATCGCTTTCTGCGGCAAACGGCCGACGGCTTCGATCTCGCGCACCCTGGAATGAACCGAGACGATTGAAGCGGCGCTCGGTCCGTTCTATCTTGTTCTCACCATGGTGAGAATGAGGGCCACGATCGGATGAGAGCTGTCGAGACCAGGCCGCCCCTGGGGTGTGCCGCCGTGATGATGGGCGTGTTCCGCGCCGTCCTGCAGGAAGATCATCTACCGGTGACCCAGCAGCGAGAGGCGATCGCCCAGGTTCTCTTCGAGTCGGGCCGCCACCTCTCGGCCGAGGACATCGTCGAGAAGCTCAGGGAAGGCGGTGAGAGCGTCGGCAAAGCGACGGTCTACCGAACCCTGAACCTGCTCGTCAAAGTCGGACTCGCGGTCGAGCACGACTTCGACGAAGGCTTCAAGCGCTACGAGATGAGCGCCGGGCCGTCGCGTCACGATCATCTCATCTGTACGTCGTGCGGCACGGTGGTCGAGTTCCAGAGCTCCGATCTCGACGACCTCCAGGCCGAGGTAGCGGGCTCTCACGGGTTCCACATTCTGACGCGGCAGGTGAAGCTCTACGGTCTCTGCCCGGCCTGTGAGGAGTCAGCCGATGCGGAGCTTCTTCGGGCCGGCTGAGGCGGAATCGACGAGTGACCGCCCGCGAGCGGCTCCGCGACCTTCTGGCCGAGCGATCTTTCCGCACCGGCTCGTTCACGCTCGCTTCGGGAGCGACCAGCGACTACTACATCGACTGCAGGGCCACGACCATGCACGCGGAGGGTCTCGCCCTCGTCGGCGAGGCGGGTCTCGAGGCTCTGACGGAGTTGGGCTGGGCGCCGGACCTGGTCGGCGGCCTCACGATGGGTGCGGATCCAATCGCCTACTCGATGGCCGCGGAGAGCTGGCGGCGTGGGAAGCCGATACATGCCTTCTCGGTTCGGAAGCGACCGAAGCGGCACGGCACCGGGCAGCGGATCGAAGGATGCTTCGAGCCCGGAGCGCGGGTCGTCGTGGTGGAGGACGTGATCACCAGCGGCGGGTCCGCCCTGCAGGTCTGTGAGGTGGTGGCGCAAGCGGGGGGCGCGGTGGTGGGTGTACTGGCCTTGGTGGATCGTTGTGAAGGAGGCTCCCGGGCGATCGAGGACTCGGGCTTCGACGTGAAGGCCCTGTACACGCCCGACGACCTCCGCGCAGCTTCGTCCTCGTGATCCGCAGGACGCTTCTCTTCCTCAGCGAGCGGGATCAGCTCAAGCACATCCTCTTCCGCCTTCCGGGTTCGCGCGGGGTCTCGCGTCGATTCGTGGCCGGTGACACCCTGGAAGACGCCATAGCCGCGGCGAGGCAACTCAACGAGGCGGGCCTGCACGTCACGCTCGACTTCCTGGGCGAGAGCGTGTCCGACCACGATGAAGCGAGGGGCGCGGCCGGTGCCTACGGGGCGAGCCTCGAAGCGATCGAGGACAGCGTCGCCGAGTCCACGATCTCGCTCAAGCTCACCCAGCTGGGTCTGGATATCGATGAGGCGTTCTGCGAGAGCAACCTTCGTTCGATCGTCGAACGGGCGGAGGAGCTGCGGAACTTCGTTCGCATCGACATGGAGAGCTCGGCTCACACCGAGCGCACGCTGCGGATATTCCGGAGAGTGCTCGCCGACCACCGGAACGTGGGCGTCGTCATTCAGTCGTATCTGAGGCGCAGCGAGCAGGACGTCCGCGAGCTGGTGGCCCTCGGGGCTCCGGTCAGGCTGTGCAAGGGTGCTTATCAGGAGCCCCCATCGGTGGCGTTTCAGGGTCGCGAGGAGGTCGACGGCAACTTCGTCGCCCTGATGCGGCTGCTGATCGACGGCGGTGCGCCCACGGCGATCGCCACCCACGACGACCGGATGATCCAGGCGACCATCGAGCATCTCTCTCTCGCTGGAATCGACAAGGACGCCTTCGAGTTTCAGATGCTGTACGGGGTCCGCCGTGACTACCAGCGTCAGCTCGTGGAGGACGGCTTCGGGATGCGGGTCTACGTTCCCTACGGTTCGCAGTGGTATTCCTACCTGATGCGCCGGATGGCGGAGCGCCCGCAGAACCTGATCTTCGGCATACGCGCCGTGCTGGGGCGTTGACCCTTTCCAACCCGCTCGCTAAAGAGACTGGTAGGAAATAGCGAGGGCGGCCGGGGTACTTTGACGGACGAACCTCGGCGTCCGCGTGGATGTGGCCATGCGAAGCCCCGCTGGATGTCCGCGAGCACCACTGGATTTCCGCGAGCACCACAAACCCCTCGGGAGGATGCGTGAGCAGGGTAGACAGGAAACGATGGCGATGGGTGTCGGCCGGGCTTCTGCTGGCGATCGTCGCCGGAAGCGGACCAGCGTGCGGTGAGACCGGAGATGCCGAGCCGGCAGGGGGCGCCGACTCGCGACCTTCGGTGACCGCCGGCGACGGGGGGCCCGACGACCAGGAGACCGGGCTGAGGGTCGATGCGCAGGGGGGAACCGTAACCCGAGAAGCCGAGATTCGGGTGGGGGGCAGCACCGTAACCGTCGAGATCGCGGACGATCCGGACGTCCGCAGCCGCGGTCTGATGGACCGCGACTCCCTTCCCGAGGACCACGGCATGCTCTTCGTGTATCCGGAGGAGCAGATCCTGTCCTTCTGGATGCGAAACACGCGTATCCCGCTGGATATAGCGTTCATCGATCGCAACGGCTTCATCCTGGAGATCCAGCAGATGGAGCCTCACGACGACGAATCGCACGCCTCCAAGCAGCCGGCCATGTACGCCCTGGAGCTGAGAAAGGGCTGGTTCGAGGATCACGGCGTGGAGCCGGGCGAGCGAGTGGAGTTCTAGACCGATGACTACGAAGATAGAGGACTCGCCTTCGGTGCAGACCGCGGCCGTGGAGCGGGTTGAGAAGGATTCGATGGGTGAAGTTCGCATACCGGCTGGGATGCTGTACGGCGCTCAGACCGAGCGGGCTCGACGGAACTTCCCCATCAGCGGCGTTCGGTTCGGGCGTCGGTTCATTCAAGCGCTCGGAGCGATCAAGAAGTCGGCCGCCGAGGTGAACTCGGAGCTCGGCCTTCTGGATGAAGAGCGGTCGGAAGCGATCCGGAGCGCGGCCACCGAGGTGATGGACGGCGTGCTCGACGAGCACTTCGTGCTGGACATCTTCCAGACGGGCTCGGGCACCTCCACGAACATGAACGCCAACGAGGTCATAGCGAACCGCGCGATTCAGCTCTTGGGAGGCGAGGTTGGTTCGAGGGAGCCCGTCCACCCGAACGACCACGTCAACCTCGGGCAGTCGTCCAATGACGTGATTCCGACCGCCACCCACGTGGCGGCCGTCGTCGCGATAGGAGAGGAGCTGCTGCCGGGCCTACGGCGACTCGCTGAGGCGCTGAGGGCGAAGGCGGGGGAATTTGACGACGTGGCAAAGGCCGGGCGGACACATCTTCAGGACGCCACGCCCGTGCGCCTCGGGCAGGAGTTCGCGGGATACGCCAGCCAGCTGGAGCACGGCATCCGGCGGGCCGAAGCCGCGTCTCGGTCGTTGGAGGAGCTGGCGATCGGAGGCACCGCCGTCGGGACCGGCATCAACACGCACGCCGAATTCGCTCCGCGCATGGTCGAAAGCCTGTCCCGGGAGTTCGGTGCGGAGTTCTACGAAGCCGAGAACCACTTCGAGGCGCAGGGCTCGCGCGACGCCGTCGTCGAGGCCAGCGGGATGCTGAAGACCATAGCCTCGAGCCTGACCAAGATCGCCGGCGACCTTCGCCTACTGGCCACGGGCCCACGCACCGGCTTCGGCGAGATCAACCTCCCCGCCGTGCAACCGGGATCCTCGATCATGCCGGGCAAGGTGAACCCCGTGATGGTCGAGTCGGTGTGCCAGGTCGCCGCCCAGGTGACGGGAAACGACACGGCGATCATGCTCGGAGGACAGCACGGCCACCTGGAGTTGAACGTCATGCAGCCGCTCATGACACACAACCTCCTCGAGTCGATCCACATACTCGGGTCGGTGAGCCGGGAGTTCGCCGACCGTTGCGTGGCGGGGATCACCGTGAATCGCGAGCGATGCCAACGCTTCGCCGAGTCCACCGCCGCCCTTGCCACGGCGCTGGCTCCGTCGATCGGCTACGACAAGGCGGCCGAGGTGGCCAAGAA
>JBDHFW010000087.1:0-31247 GCA_039590175.1 Gemmatimonadota bacterium
CAGTACACGATTCGGGCGGAGCCCGCCGCGGCCGGCCACAACTACGAGTTCCGGGTCGACTACGCGGGCGCTCCTCTCGATGGTGGCTACAGCACCTTCGCACTCGCGCAGTCGCCCCAATACGGCGTGGTCGTCACGCCGAACACCACGAGCGCGGACCGACTTCCCAGCAACGGGACGAACTACACCGTCGATTTCACGGTCTCGAACACCGGAAGCAGCGCGGACGACTACGACCTTCTCACCTCCGTGAGCCCGGGAACGACGATCAGCGTGATTTCCATCACCGGCACCGACGTGACGCAGGGCGCGAACCCGGACAGCGCCCGGCTCTCCAACCTTGCGGCCAGCGACTCCCGTGTCGTGACGGTCACCTATTCGGTGGCCGACGTCCCGCTGGGCACCATCGATACGCTGTCCATCGTCGCCCGCTCGGTGGCGAGCCCGACGGAATCGAACGATGGCCGGCTCATTCTCACGGTAGCGCGGCCGAACCTCGGCTTGGCGAAGGTCGTGGCTCCGGGCGGCACCCAGCTGCCTGGGACCGACCTCACGTATACCGTAACGGCCACGAACGCCGGCAGCGAAGCGGCGGTCGCGTTGGTCTCCATCGATTCCTTGCCGGTCGAGGTGGAGTTCAAGGTGGGGAGCGTAACGACGAGCTTCCCGGCGGGGATCGGCGTGACCGTCGAGTACTCGAACGACGGCGGCGCGAGTTGGACCTACAGCCCGGTGTCGGAGGGGTGCGGCGCGCCGGTTGGCTACGACGGCTGCGTGGACCAGATCCGCTGGAGCCTGCAGGATCCGCTATCCTGGAACGCCCCGGACAACACCGGCGACATGGAGTTCGTGGCGCGGATCAAGTAGCTTCGCCGTCCATAGACTCGTTGAGAATCGGCCTCGCCTCCCGACGGAGGCGCGGAAGCCTACCAGTCCGCTCCCTCCTCGGATCGTAGCGCCTTCGGCGGACCGAGGATCTCGGCGTAGATGATCGCCCGCTCCAGCTCCGACAGCCCTTCCAGCTTCTTGAGGCCACGGGCGGTCGACCGCCGGGCTGCCGCCGGAAGCGGCGCAGCAAGAGCCTCGGCATCCGGCTTGGCTGTTTCTGCCCGGCGCGTCGGCCGCACGGAAGCGGCAGACTCCGAGGAACCCGCCCGGCGGCGAGCCGCTGCCTCCGCGAGTCCGGCGATCTCCGCCAGATTGGAGCTCCGCGCGCGATGCATGCCGCGGCCCGCTTCGGCGGCTGGTTCGGCGGTGACATCCCGCACCTCCCAGCCCTGGCGCTCCGCCGTTCGCCGCCTGCGTCGCTGTGCCTCGGCCCGTTCGACCTCCAACGAGCGCGTCACCTCCGCCCGGCGTTGGGCCTCCATCTGCCGCGCCACGTCAGCCCGGCGCCTGGCCTCCGCGCCGGACCGCGAAGAGCCCTCGAGCTGTGCCGGACCCTGTTCGGGCCGCGACTCTTGCTTCCCGGTCCCCTGCTCCGGCCGCTGCAGCCCGAAACCCTCGAGCACGTCACCGATCGCCTTATCCCAATCGAGCGGCTTCTGCTCGCCGCGCTCTTCCGTGTCGGTTCCGGGCAGGCGGGGCTGCCGCTTCTTCTTCTTCTTGGCGCCCCGCGAGAACACCCAGATCATGATGACCATCAGCAGGATCTCGAAGAAGCCGTCCATCGCCTAAGCCTCGCTCGCCGCGGCGCCCGCCGCGCCTACGTCTCCGTGTCCGAGGTCTCGTCAGCGCCCGCGATGGACTTCCGCATCTGTGTGTCGCTGGCGATGTTACGGTATTTCATATAATCCATGATACCAAGGTTGCCGCTCTGGAACGCCCCGGCGATAGCACGCGGGACTTCAGCCTGGGCCCGGACGACCTCGGCCCGCATCTCTTCCACCCGCGCCTTGTTCTCCTGCTCCGAGGCGACCGCCATCGCGCGACGCTCCTCGGCCTTCGCCTGAGCGATACGCTTGTCCGCCTCGGCCTGGTCGGTCTGGAGCTCGGCACCGATGTTCTTCCCGACGTCGACGTCGGCGATGTCGATGGAGAGGATCTCGAACGCCGTCCCGCTGTCGAGACCCTTGGCGAGCACCGTCTTGGAGATAGCGTCCGGGTTCTCGAGCACCGCCGCGTGGGAGGCGGCGGAGCCGATCGTGCTCACGATCCCCTCTCCCACCCGGGCGAGGATGGTCTCCTCACCCGCGCCTCCGACCAGCCGGTTGATGTTCGCCCGGACCGTCACGCGCGCGATGGCGATGAGCTGAATGCCGTCCTTGGCCATCGCCGCCACCTTCGGCGTCTGGATGACCTTCGGGTTCACCGAGACCTGGACGGCGTCGAGGACGTCGCGTCCCGCGAGGTCGATCGCCGCGGCCTGCTGGAAGGGGAGCTCGATGTTGGCCTTGTCGGCCGAGATCAGCGAGAGCACCACCCGGTGCACGTCGCCGCCGGCCAGAAAGTGCGCCTCGAGCTCGTCGATGTTGAGCTTGAGTCCGGCCTTGGTCGCGCTGATGAGCGGTAGGATGATCTCCCGTGGGGCCACCTTCCGGAAGCGCATGCCCACAAGGTTGGACAGCTTGACCCTTACGCCCGAAGCGAAGGCCGTGATCCAGAGCCCCACCGGGACGGCCCAGAACAGGAAGAGGAGGAGAAACGCTCCCAGGGCGATCACAAGCGCGGTGCCGACTGCTATGCCTTCCATGTGTGCCTCGTTTCGGTGTCGGTTCTACTCGTTCTCAGGCCTCGGCGTCGGGCTCGGCCTTCTCCTCCTCCGGTGCCTCTCTCACGACGTGGCGATAGCTCTCGGCATGCAGCACCACGACCCTGCTTCCCTCCTCGATCCACGGACCCTCGGTGACGACGTCCAATCTCTCGTCATCGATGATCGCGGTACCCGACGGCCTGAGATCCGTGGCCGCGACGCCGATCATCCCGACCAGCTCCTCTCGCTCCGGCGCGGACAGATACCCGGTGTCCCTGCTCGTCTCGCTCTTGAGGAGAACGCCGGAGAGCGAACGGCTGTGTGGAAGGTGGCGGAACAGCACGAAAGCGAGGACCGCCACGAGAACGATCGAGAGCCCGATGATGCCTGCCGTATTCACGAGATCCACCGTGGTTGGAAACCGCCCCAGCATGCTCATGTACGCGGAGCCCAGGACGGCAACGATTCCCAGCGCGCCTGCGACCCCGAAGCCGGGGACCACGAACGCCTCGACGAGTAGCAAAACGATCCCGCCCCCGAGGAGCAGGAGCTCCTCGATACCGGCCAGGTTCACGAGCAGCCGGGCGCCGAAGAACGCGGCCAGGCAGCCCAGGCCGACCGCCCCGGCCAGGCCGAAGGTGGGCGTCCGGATCTCGATCAGGAGCCCGAGAAACCCGAGGCTGAGCAGGAGAGGAGCGACGGCCGGGTTCGTCAGGAAGCGGACGATCCGCTCGGCCCAGTTGGGGACCGGATCGACGGCGGGGGCGCCGGCGAGGCCGACCGTCGCGAGCAGCGCAGCGTAATCCTCGACCTCGGCGGTCGCGACGCCGAGCTCGAGGGCCTCCTCCGTCGTGAGCGTCAGCAGCTTGCCGGCTTCCACGACGCCTTCTACCTCGACCTCTTCGTCCACCATCGCCTCCGCGACCCGTGGATCGAAGCCCCGCTCCTCGGCGAGGGCCCGGAACTCGGACCGCATCGCGCTCACCATCTTCTCGGACGCCTTCTTGCCCTCTCCCATCACGGGGGTCGCCGCCCCGATCGTCGAGCCCGGCCGCATGTAGAGGCCTTCGGCCGAGAGGGCGATCATCGCGCCGGCCGAGAGGGCGCGCCGGTTGACGTAGGCGTAGACGGGAATCCCCGCGTCCCGGACCGCGTCGATGATCTCCCAGGCCGCGTCCACCCGTCCGCCGGGCGTGTCCAGGTCCAGCACCGCCGCCGCGGCGCCCGCTTCCTCGGCCTCGCCCAGCGCGCGCTCGATGTACGGGGCCAGTCCCATCTCGATCGTTCCCGTGACCTGGATCCGGTAGACAGGCTGGTCGCTCTGTGCGGAAGAGCGGACGGCGGGCCCGAAGCCGAGCGCGAGACCTGCCGCCACGAGAAGCGCGAGGGCCGCCGGCCCTCCGTATCGGGAGGACGTGAGCGTCCACAGTTCGCGGTGCGTATTCATGATAGAACCAGACTCATCCTTTTAAGCTATCGCCGACTCACTCGCCCGTGAACCTCGGAGGCCGCCGCTCGAGGAAGGAGCGGATCCCCTCCTCGAAGTCATCCGTCGCCAGGCACTCCAGCGCTCCCTCGGTTTCTCGCCGGAGCACGTGCTCCAGCGATGACGCGGGCGCCTCCCGTAGCAGGCGCTTCAGACGGCCCACGGCGAACGGCGCGTTGTCTGCGATCCGTTGGGCTTGGCCGATGGCTTCGTCCAGTAAGCCGTCTCCGGCGACTAGTCCCGTCACTAGGCCCGACCTCAGCGCCTCTTCCGCCGAAATAGTCCTACCCGAGAGCATCCATTCCGTGGCACGGCTCGCACCGACCAGAAGCGGAAGCAGCAAGGTCGATCCGCCGGTCGCGAACAGGGCCCTCTGCACCTCCGGGAAGGAGAAAGTCGCCCCCTCGGCGGCGATTCGAACGTCGGCCGCCACCGCGAGCTCCGCTCCGAAGCCGACCGCCGCTCCGTTTACGGCTGCTATCACGACCTTCGGAAGCGCGACGATCCTCTCCGTGATCGTCTGAATCACCTCGATCGTCTCACGCTCCCCCGCCGCCCCCCGGTCCAGCACGCGATCCGCGATTCCCTTTAGATCGATCCCCGCCGAAAAGGCGCGTCCTTCGCCGGTCAGGACGATCGCACGGATCCCGTCGTCCTCGGCCGCCGCCTCGAGGTGCCCGAGTAGATCCTCGAACATATCGGGGCTGAACGCGTTGAGGACGCGTGGCCGGTTGAAGCGGAGGACGGCTACCGGCCCCTCGTCGGCGCGGATCAGGCGGTCGGGAGCCAACGTCCTACCGAAGTGTCCCACGAGCCCGCGCGCAGGTCCGGCTGAGCGGCGATGAGCTGCTGCTTGGCGACGCGGTGCGACGGGGTGAGCGGAAAGTGTTCCACGAACTGTATGTAGCGGGGGATCTTATACGCGGCCAGCTTTCGGCGCGCGAACGCCAGCAGTTCATCCGGAGAGAGAGCCGAGGGCGTGTAGCCCGAGCGGAGCTGCACGTAGGCCTTTACCTCCTCGCCTCGCTCCTCGTCCGGCACGGGGACGCAGGCGGCCGCGCGCACGGCGGGATGATCGGAGAGCGCCGCCTCGACCTCGGCGGCCGCGATGTTCTCCCCGCCGCGCCGGATCATGTCCTTCAAGCGGCCGACGATCCGGTAGTAGCCGCGATCATCCTCCACCACGAGATCTCCGGTCAGCGCCCAGCCCTCCCGCTTCCAGCGGGCGGTTTCCTCGGGGAGCCCGAAATAGCCGAGCATCGTCACACCGCCCCGCGTGACCAGCTCGCCCGCCACGCCCGGCGGGACCGTCCTGCCGGCCTCGTCCACCACCTTCGCCTCGCGGCCCGGGACGGGCGCACCCATGGCTCCGCTGCCGACGCCCTCGGCATCGGTGAAGGGCACGGCCAGCACGCACCCGAGCTCCGTGGACCCGTACACCTCCCGCCACGGACAGCCGTACCGCGCTTCGAGTCGGGCGTGATGCTGAGGCGGGATGCCGGAGCAGAGAACCCGTCGCACTGCGTGCGATCGCTCGACCTCGGGATCCTCGGGCCGCTTGAGGAGGAAGAGGGGCATCGTGCCGACGCAGTAGAAGAAGGTGACATCGTTCTCTTTCACGGAGCGCCAGAAGGTCGTTGCAGAGAACCGGGGAAGGATGACCAGCGGCATCCCGGTGCTCATACAGAGCACGAGGTTCCAGACTGGATCCATGTAGTAGAACGGCTGCGCGGTGAGAGCGACGTCGTCGGGTCCGAGACCGCTGATGTCGCGCGCCGCCCCGGCCAGCTCCAGCCAGTATCCGTGGGTGAGGACGCACCCCTTCGGGAATCCGGTGGTTCCGGAGGTGTACTGGATCGTCACCACGCCGTCGGGGAGCTCACCCGCCCCAACTTCCGCTCTCGCGGGACCCAGCTGGATCTGTCCGGAGATCGGAACCGGCTCCTCCTCTCCAGGCCCGAGCCTGCAGATCCGTTCGACCGCCGTGCCCTCGGAGCTCACGCGGCTCAGGAGGTCCAGGTACGCCGGATCGGCCAGAACGACGCGAGCCCCTGAATCGCGGAGCACGTGGCCCAGGTCGGACTCCCCGAACCCGGTGTTCACGGGCACCACGACCGCGCCCAGCTTTGCGACGGACAGCCAGGCGAGGGGGAACTCCAGGCCATTCGGCAGCATGAGCGCCACCCGGTCGCCGCGACGCGCGCCCAGGGCGCCGAGCGCCCGCGCCCAGCGCCCCGTCCGGGCTTCCACCTCCCCGACGGTGAGGCTTGCGCCCTCGAAGCGCAGGAGCTCCCGCTCAGGCGCCCGGCGGGCCCGCTCACGCAGCAACTCGGGGATGGTGGTCATCGCCCCTCGCGGTCCGTGGTTTCGCCAGCTCGATCCTGGCCGACGCCGCCGGCCCGACCGTCGTCAGCGGCGCCGGGCCAGCCGGGTTTCGCTCTCCTCCCGCACCGGACATGTTCACCCGACCCAGAAAACCATGTCAACGACACGGTGCCCGTGGGCGTCTTCCGGAAATACGTGCTGCCCGGCCTCATTTTCCAATCCGTCGTTGTGGCCGGCGGCTACGGGACCGGCCGGGAGCTCGTCGAGTTCTTCCTCTCGCGCGGGCCGGTGGGGGGACTGCTCGCCATGGGGCTGTCGACGGTGATCTGGAGTCTGGTGGCGGCGGTCAGCTTCGAGCTCGCTCGCACGTTCCGGGCGTTCGACTACCGAACCTTCTTCCGCCGGCTTCTCGGGCCCGCCTGGGTCCTGTTCGACGTCACTCAGGTGACCCTGACCTTGCTCGTGTCGGCCGTGATCGCGGCGGCAGCCGGCGAGATCTTCGAAGAGACGTTCACCCTTCCTTACCAGCTCGGGGTCCTCGCGGTCGTGACGGCGATCGGCTACCTCGTTTTCCGCGGCAGCGCGACGATCGAGCGCGTCTTCGCCGCCTGGTCCGGCGTCCTGTACTTCCTCTTCATCGTCCTCTTTTTCTGGTCGTTCCGGGAATTCGGGGGCGAGATTCTGGCCGCGTTCAGCTCGCACCGCAGGGCCGAGGGGTGGGTCGTCGGAGGCCTCAGCTATGCGGGCTACAACGTCTCCGTGGTGCCGGTGATCCTCTACGTCATCCGGCACCACGACTCCCGCCGCGAGGCCGTCGGGGCAGGACTGCTGGCCGGTCCGATCGCGATCTTTCCCGGACTGCTCTTCTTCGTGGCGCTCACCGGCCTGTATCCCGGAGTCCTCGACCGGGCGGTCCCGGCCAACCTCCTGCTCGAATCGCTCGGTTCGCGAGCGTTTCAGATCACCTACCAGGTCGTGCTCTTCGGGACGCTGATAGAAACCGGGGCGGGGATGATCCACGCCATCAACGACCGCATCGCGGTCGCCTACGAGGAGCGCCGGAGATCGCTGCCCCGCCTTGCACGACCGCTGTTCGCCCTTCTGCTCCTGGGAACGGCGGCGCTGCTCGCTCGGTTCGGATTGATCGAGCTGATCGCGAAGGGGTACGGGTCGCTGACCTGGGTGTATCTCGCCGTTTTCGTCATCCCGGTCCTCACCCGTGGCGTCCGGTTGCTCCGGTTGTCCGGCCCCGGCCCGAGCGGGTAGTTTGGCGACCCCGGCGAGGTTCGAGCCGCAGCGGACCGTGACCTTTTCGAGCGCGACGGCAGCCGGGTCGGAGGAGAGCGGTTCCAACCAAAGACACGAGGGTCCAAATGGCTGATAGGCTCATTAACTATGAGGTGCAGGACGGGATCGCGGTGGTCACGATGGACGACCCTCCCGCCAACACGTACACGCACGAGATGATGCGCGAGCTGGATAAGGCGATCCTGGATGCGCGCTTCGACGAGGCCGTCCATGTGATCCTGATCCGGGGCTCGGGCAAGAAGTTCTTCTCGGCGGGCGCCAACATCGGCATGCTCCAGAAGGCCGACCCGTACTTCAAGTACTACTTCTGCCTGCACGCGAACGAGACGCTGAACCGGCTCGAGCAGACCCCAAAGATCGTGATCGGCGCCCTGAACGGGCATACGGTCGGCGGGGGTCTCGAGATCGCCCTCGCCTGCGATCTGCGCGTCGCCAAGAAGGGCGGCGGAAAGATCGGCCTTCCCGAGGTGACGCTCGGCGTGCTCCCGGGCACCGGCGGCACACAGCGGCTAGGCCGGATGCTCGGCAAGTCCAAGTCGATCGAGCTGATGGTGACGGGTCGTACGTTCGACTTCGAGGAGGCGCTCGACCTCGGCATGGTCAACCAGATCCTTGACGGCGAGGACTTCATGGCCGAGGCGATGGAGTACGCCCGGCAGTTCGCGCCGCCAAACAAGGCTTCCAAGGCCGTCGGCCGGATCAAGCGCGCCGTCTGCAGCGGGATCGAAGTTCCCTTCTCCGAGGGCCTCGCGATCGAGCGCGAGATGCAGCAGCAGCTCTTCGAGTCAGCCGACGCGCGCGAGGGGCTGGACGCCTACATCGAGAAGCGGAAGCCGGAGTTCGCCGGCCGCTGAGCTACGGCAGGACCCACACCCGCGGCCGCCCCTCGTCGCTTCGGCGAGGGGCCGGTCGGCCACGACCGGCTCGCTCGTAGCGGTCCCGTCGTGACCCGCAACGCGTGATCATCGAACAGATCAGAGCACGGCGGGCTTCCAAGGGAGATCGAAGATGACGGAAGCGACGTTGACGCGCTCGGTGCCGGACGTTCTCGCGCCGGGCCGTCTTTTTATCGGGGGAGAGTGGCAGGACGCCGCGAGCGGAGGTGATCGACCCGGCGCGCGCCGAGGTGGTCACCGAGGTCGCCGAGGCCGACGCGGCCGACATCGATCGGGCCGTTCGGGCGGCGCGGGAGGCGTTCGAGGGCGATTGGCGAAAGATGACGCCCCGGCAGCGCGGGCGTCTGATGTGGAAGCTGGCCGAGCGGCTGGAGGAGAGGAAGGACGAGATCGCGCTCGTCGAAACCTTGAACAACGGAAAGCCGCTGTTCGAGAGCGGGATCGACGTCGCGATGACGATCCAGACCTACGAGTACTACGCGGGTTGGGCAACGAAGATCGAGGGGGAGACGATTCCCGTCTCCGTTCAACCTGGCCTCCTGGAAGGTGGCGCCCGCGCTGGCGGCGGGTTGCACGGTGATCCTCAAGCCGGCGAGCGAGACGCCGCTCACGGCCCTGCTCCTCGCCGACGCCGCCGCCGAAGTCGGTTTCCCTCCCGGCGTGCTGAACGTCGTCCCGGGCAACGGCCGGACGGCCGGAGAAGCGCTGGTCGCCCATTCGGACGTCGACAAGATCGCCTTCACCGGCTCGACCGCCGTCGGACAGCACATCGCCAGGGTCGCGGTCGACACCGTGAAGCGGGTTTCCCTCGAGCTGGGCGGCAAGAGCCCCAACATCGTGTTCGCGGACGCCGACCTCCCGGTCGCCGCCAAAGGAGCGCTCAACGGCATCTTCTACGGCAAGGGCGAGGTGTGCGCGGCCGGCAGCCGTCTTCTCGTGGAGGAAAGCGCGCACGAGCAGCTGGTCGGGATGGTGGCCGAGGGAGCGGACGCCATGAAGATCGGCGACCCCCTGGAGAAGGGCACGCGGATCGGCGCAGTCGTCTCCGAGCAGCAGATGGAGACGGTCCTGGACTACATCCGGAAGGGCGTGGAAGAAGGGGCCCGTGTGGTCGCCGGCGGAGGTCGGGCCGACATCGAGCCCGGCTACTTCGTCAAGCCCACCGTCTTCGACGACGTGACGAGCGACATGACGATCGCGCGCGAGGAGATCTTCGGGCCGGTGCTCGCGACCCTGACCTTCGACGGCGTGGAGGAGGCGATCGAGCGGGCGAACGACTCGATGTACGGTCTCGCCGCCGCCGTCTGGACGAGCGACGTGAAGAAGGCGCACTACGTCGCCTCGCGCCTCAAGGCCGGAACGGTCTGGATCAACACCTACAACCTCTACGACCCGGCCAGCCCGTTCGGAGGCTACAAGGAGAGCGGGTACGGCCGTGATCTGGGCCGGCACGCGCTGGAGGGTTACACGCAGGTGAAATCGGTGTGGGTGAACCTCCGATGACCCCTCAAGACCCCGTCATCATCGACGCCGTGCGCACGCCCGTCGGGCGTCATGGCGGCGCCCTGGCCAGCGTGCGACCGGATGACCTGCTGGCGATCGCCATCCAGGCGCTCGTGGAGCGCACCGGCGTTCCGACGGATCGCGTGGAGGACGTGATCGCCGGCTGCGCCAACGGGGCCGGCGAGGACAACCGGAACGTCGGCCGGATGGGCGGTCTGCTGGCGGGCCTGCCGATCGAGGTCGCCGGCCAGACGATCAACCGGCTCTGCGGCTCCGGCCTTCAGGCGATCGTCTCGGCCGGACACGCGATCCGCGCCGGCGAGGGAGACGTGTTCGTCGCGGGAGGCGTCGAGAGCATGTCGCGCGCCCCGTGGGTGATGCTCAAGCCGGAGGCCGGCTACTCGCGGTTCGCCCCTCCGACGGCCGACACGACGGTCGGCTGGCGGTTCGTCAACCCTAAGATGCCCGATCGGTGGACGATATCACTGGGCGAGACAGCCGAGGTGGTCGCCGACGAGTACGGCATCTCCCGCGAGGAGCAGGACGCGTTCGCCGTGGAGAGCCAGCGCCGAGCGGGCCGAGCGATCGAGGAAGGCCGCTTCGCCGACGAAATCGTTCCGGTCGAGGTGCCCCGGCGAAAAGGCGACCCGCTGGTCGTCGATCGGGACGAGCACCCGCGGCCCGACGTCACGCTTGAGGGGCTGGCGAAGCTGCGGCCCGCCTTCCGTCGCGACGGCACCGTCACCGCCGGCTCCGCCTCCGGGATCAACGACGGCGCCGCGGCCGTGCTCGTGACCAGCCGGGCCGCCGCCCGCGAGCTCGGCCTCGAGCCGATGGCGCGGCTCGGCGTCTCCGCGGTGGCCGGGGTCGACCCCTCACGCATGGGGATCGGCCCGGTGCCCGCCACCAGGAAGGCGCTCGAGCGAGCCGGCCTCACCGTGGCGGACCTCGATCTAGTAGAGCTCAACGAAGCGTTCGCCGCCCAATCCCTTCCCTCCATCCGAGAGCTGGGCCTGGACCCCGGGAAGGTCAACGTGAACGGAGGCGCGATCGCGCTCGGCCACCCGCTCGGCTGCACCGGCGCGAAGCTGTTCACCACGCTCGTGCACGAGATGAAGCGGCGGTCGGCCGGAACCGGCCTCGTCACCATGTGCATCGGCGTGGGCCAGGGGATCGCGACGCTCGTCCACCGGGAGCCGCCGGAGTGAGCGAGACTCCGCCGTGACCGACGAGCCCCGTATCCTGGTATCGGTGGAGGGGGCGGTGGGCACGCTCACCCTCAACCGGCCCGAGAAGCTGAACTCGTTGGTGGGAACGATGCGGGATGAGCTCGCGGAGGGACTCGAGAAACTGGGGGCGGAGGAGCGCGTCCGGGCCGTCATCGTGACCGGCCGGGGACGGGCCTTTTGCACGGGAGCGGACGTCCGCTACCTCTCGGAGATGGTGGAGAACGGCCGGCTCGAGGAGTTCGGGGCCCTCGTCGAGGCGGGGCGCCGGGTCGTCTCCACGATCGTAGAGATGCCGAAGCCGGTGATCGCCGCGATCAACGGCCCGGCCGCGGGCGGAGGCGCGAACCTGGCGCTGGCCTGCGACCTCCGCTGGGCATCCGATCGGGCGTCGATCGGACAGACGTTCAGCAACATCGGCCTCCACCCCGACTGGGGCGGTGCCTACTTCGTGCCCCGGCTGGTCGGCGAGGCCCGCGCCGCCGAGCTCTTCTTCTTCGGCGACATGGTCGGTGCGGAGCGTGCGGCGGAGATCGGCCTGGTGAACCGGGTCGTACCTCACGACGACCTGATGGGTGAGGTGAAAGATGCGGCAGAACGCCTGGCTGCCCGCCCGGCCCTCGCGCTCCGGCTCGCCAAGGCGGCCGTCCGAAAGAGCCTCGCCGCCAACATCGACGAGATGCTCGACTACGAGCTGGAGGCGCAGGCCGCCTGCTTCCTGACCGCCGACGCGCGCGAGGGCACCCGGGCTTTTCTCGAGAAGCGGACCCCGAGCTTCGGCCGTACGGCACCGGCCGAGGAACACCTGGGATGAGAGAAGAGAGCCATCTGCGCGAAGGGACCGAGGACGATCTCGACGAGCTCGTCGCGCTCTGGGGACACTATATTCGCGACCACCGCCACAACCCGGCGTACAACCGGGTGGCCCGCACGGGATTCGTAAGCCGACGGGCCGCGTTCGCGAGCGACATTCGTGATGAGCACGCGACGGTGTTCGTGCTCGCTCGACGGGACGGCGGCCTGGACGGGATGATCTCCTGCCGGGTCGAGACCAACCTTCCGTACTTCCAGCCTCACCGACTGGGCCGCATCCAGACGCCCTACGTCCGGCCCGATGCCCGCAAAAAGGGCAATTTCAAGAAGCTCCTCACGGCTGCCTACCGCTGGGCGCGCGAGCGCGAGCTCCTGGAGGTCCGTCTCTACGTGGGAGCCGACAACGTGGTGGCCAACGCGATCGCGGAGGAGCTCGGCTTCGACGCGGTCGGGGTCGTGCGACGCAGAGCGATCGACTGGAGCAGCCCGCCGGAGCGGCAGGTCGAAAGACCGGAATGACTCCAGAGGTTGTGCCGGCAACTACGCCAGCAACTACGCCAGGAAACACGCCAGGAATGATGCTATGACGAACGCAGAGAGAGCCTCCCGACCGGTACTGGCCGTCCTCGGAGCCGGCACGATGGGCCACGGGATCGCGCAGATCGCGGCTCTCGCCGGCTACGACGTCCGACTCACAGACGTGAGCGCCGAGGCCCTGGAGAGCGCGATGGGGCGCGTGGAGAAACAGCTCGACAAGGGCGTCGAGCTCGGAAAGGTGGAACCCGATGTTCGGGACGCCGCGCTCGGCCGCCTCCGCGCCACGTCCGATGCCGCCGAGGCGATGGCCGGCGCCGAGATCGTCGTCGAGGCGGTTCCGGAGGTGCTGGAACTGAAGCAGGAGATCCTCGCGGGCGCGGCCGAGACCGTGGAGCCGAACACGCTGCTGGCCACCAACACCTCCTCGCTGTCCATTACCGCGATCGCGGAGGCGGTTCCCGGGCAGGAACGGGTCGTGGGCATGCACTTCTTCAACCCGGTCCACATCATGGCGCTGGTCGAGATCGTCCGGGGTGACCGTACCGCGCCCGACGCGGTCGAGCGTGCTCGCGAAGCCGCCGAGCGCATGGGCAAGACGCCCATCGTGGTCGTTGACTCACCCGGCTTCGCTTCCTCACGACTCGGCATCGCCCTCGGCCTCGAGGCGATCCGGATGGTCGAGGCCGGCGTCGCCTCCGCCGAGGACATCGACCGCGCGATGGAGCTCGGATACCGGCACCCAATGGGCCCGCTCCGGCTCACGGATCTCGTGGGGCTGGACGTACGACTCGAGATCGCGCGCTACCTGCACCGGGAGCTGGGCGACCGGTTCCGGCCGCCCGAGCTGCTTGAGCAGATGGTGGAGGAAGGCAAGCTGGGAAAGAAATCCGGCCGTGGTTTCTACGCCTGGTAGAACCGGCCGTCGTCGATAAGGAGCGAGCGAGAGATGAGCGACGTTTTGCTGAAGGAGAAGCTGGAAGGCCGGGTGGGAGTTCTCACCATCAACCGCCCGGACAAGATGAACGCCCTGAACGGAGAGGTTCGCTGCGCGCTCGTCGGAGCTCTGGAGGAGTTCCGTACCGATGACGAGGTCCGCGTCGTCGTCCTGACCGGTGCGGGCGAGAAAGCCTTCATCGCGGGGGCGGACATCGGCGAGTTCAAGGACGCGAAGCCGACCGAGCAGTACCAAAACATGCAAAGCGGCAACATCTACTCGGCGATGGAGGCCTTTCCCAAGCCGGTCATCGCCATGATCCACGGCTTCTGCCTGGGCGGCGGCTGCGAGCTCTCCATGGCCTGCGACATCCGGATCGCCTCCGATCAAGCGCGGATCGGACAGCCCGAGATCAACCTGGGGCTCATCCCCGGCGGCGGCGGCACGCAGCGCCTTCCGCGCCTCGTCGGTGAGGGCCGGGCCATGAAGATGATCTACACGGGGAAGATGATCTCGGCCGAGGAAGCGGGCCGCATCGGCCTGGTCGACGAAGTCGTGCCCGCCGACGAGCTGCGCGAGCGGACCCTCCAGATCGCCCGAACGATCGGATCCAAGTCGCCGATCGCCCTCAAGGCCGCGAAGGAGAGCATCCTCGCGGCGAGGCGAATGCCGATGGACCAGGGCCTGCAGTTCGAGCGCGCCTGGTTCAGCCTGCTCTTCTCGACCCACGACATGGACGAGGGGGTGAGCGCCTTCCTGGAGAAGCGCCCCGCCGAGTTCACCGGCGAGTAGGTACCGGTTGGGGGGGCGGCATGCGGCGTCGTGGCGCCGAGCGGCCGGCCCGCAACCGCGGCTCGCAACCGCCTGAACGACTGCCTGAACGACCAAGGCCCCGCTTTCGGCGGGGCCTTGTCTTTGTTTCGAAATCGCTCGCGAGCCCTCTCGCGAGGGAGCTCTAGATCACAGTTCCGCGAGAACGCTCACCGTCTTTCTACCGCCGCGTCCCGTCGAGAACTGAACGAACCCGTCCTCGAGGGCGAAGAGCGTATCGTCCCTTCCGCGGCCCACATTGCGTCCCGGATGGATCCGCGTGCCGCGCTGGCGGACGATGATGCTGCCCGCGCTCACGGCCTGCCCTCCGTACCTCTTCACGCCGAGGTATTTCGGGTTGCTGTCGCGGCCGTTGCGGCTCGATCCTACGCCTTTCTTGTGTGCCATTTCGCTTAACCCTCGTCCGCCTGCGCGCGAATCGCCTTCTCGACGTCGCCCTTGAGGATGCGACCACCGGCCCCGGATCCCTCCAACCCCGCGAGGTCGATTCCGTTCTCCTCGGCCAGCTTGCGGGCGGCATCCGTGATGTTGATCTCGGGAGCGGCTTCTGCCTCCGGAGCGGCGGCCTCGGCCTCGGCAGCCTCGTCCACTGGAGCGGCCACCTCGGCCTCCACGACTTCGGCGACTGGTCCCTCTTCCACCACCGCCACTCCCTCCACGACCGCCGGAGCCTCTTCCTTCTTCGGCTTCTTCGCCTTGCGTGGCTTCGCCTTCCCGATCGTGATTTCGGTCACGCGGACTTCGGTGAAATCCTGCCGGTGGCCCTGCTTCTTCCGGTAGCCCTTCCGTCGCTTGCGCTTGAAGACGATGATCTTCTCGCCTCTGCCGTGTCGCACGACCTCCGCGGCGACGGACGCGCCCTCCAGAGAGGGCTGCCCGATCTCGACTTTGCCGTCCGTCTCAGTAAGCAGGACCTCGAACGTCACCGTGTCGCCCGGCTCGGCGCGCAGGCGAGGGATGCGAAGCGTGGAATCGGGCTCGGCCCGAAACTGCTTCCCGGCGGCTTCTATGATGGCGTACATGCAGATGATCTCTTGATTCTGGCGGATTTGCGATAGCCAACAAAGCTAATCCGCCTATTCCACAGGGTCAACGTCGAGGGGACAGCATGGTGCCTCGAACGATCCGGACCTTATTACAACGCCTGAAGCCGCTCGTTCCGTCAGTTACTCGGAGCTGCTCTGTTCCAGCCAAGCAAGATCGGCAAGATCCTGAGGACGACCGGATGCACGCTTGTTCCGGGAGAGGTGCGCTCGCGAGATTACCGGAACCGTTTGACCCGACACCTCGGTCTCGAGGCGCTCCGGCCAGGCCTCCTCGAACTCGACACCGTCGATAGCGGTCAGGATGTCGATGCGCTGAGGAGCGAGCCCGATCTGGAAGACGAGATCATCTGCGGCGAGATCCTCCTCCTCCAGCTCGTGGAGCGGCGTGCCGAAGCGCTCCAGCGCTCGCCAGACCCGGCGGCGGTTTTCGGGCGTGGTACTTATCCAGATGTCCAGGTCGCCCGTTGCGCGCGGCAATCCATGAACGGCGAGGGCATACGCTCCGACGAGGAGGTATTCAGCGCCCTCCTCGGACAACGCGGATAACATGTCGAGGAAGTCGGTGTTCAACCGGCGGGCCTCCCTTGAACGCCCAGGCGTCCAGAGCGAGTTGCCACATCATCTGCAGCCGCTCGGATGCCGTCGTGTGAATCGGCTCGGCACGCTCCTTCTCATGAAGCGGCTTGATGACGACGCTCCGTCTGCGGTCATCCATGTCTGTAATCTACGATAGCACCTGCCGCTGCGCCCCGTGCCGGGCGGTGCCGCGTCTGCGAATCCGGGGCCCGGTTAAGTCCGTATGGGGTGAAGAAGCACCTTCTCGACCGTCTAGGCGTCGGTGGGATGATGAGCCGCTATAACTGACTTTCTGACAAAGAGATATAACGATGGACGTACTGCTGGCCCTGATTCTCGGCATCGGCCTCTCCGCCGCGGCCGGCTTTCGAGTGTTCGTTCCGCTACTCGGAATGAGCATCGCGGCACAGGCCGGCCACCTCGAGCTCGCTGCCGGATTCGGCTGGCTCTCCACGCCGACCGTCACGATCGCGCTCGGCATCGCGACCGCACTCGAGATCGCCGCCTACTTCATTCCCTGGCTCGACAACGCGCTCGACACCGTGGCGACCCCCGCCGCAGTCGTGGCGGGGACCGTCATGACGGCTTCGCTGCTGGGCGACATGTCGCCGCTCCTCCGGTGGGGACTCGCGGTGATCGCCGGAGGCGGGGTCGCGGGCACCGTACAGGGAGCCACCGTCGTCGCGCGCGGGACGTCGACGGTCACCACCGCGGGCCTGGCCAACCCGCTCGTGGCGCTGGCCGAACTGGCGGCCTCGGGAATTACGACCGTGCTCGCCCTCGCCGTGCCGCTGATCGCCCTCGTCTTCGTGGCCAGCTTCCTCATCGTTCTCGGAGCCCGAAGACGCCGCACCGCCCCCGCCGACCCGCCCCGCTGACCGCTACGCCGGAACTACGAACAACCCACCGCCCTGAGCTACGCGGTCGTCGGCCGCCGAAGCGTCGAGCGAGGGTTTCCGAAGCGAGCCTCGAGGCGCCCTGGACCAGCCTTCGGCCGGTGCCCGACCCCGCAGCAAAGCGAGAGCCGCACCGTCAGAGATACACGGTCGGATCGCCCGCGGCCGCCTCCAGCGGCGCGGGGATTCGCGAAGCGAGCCTCGCAGCGACGGTGCGGAGACCCCGCAGCGAAGCGAGGAGGCTTCGCACCCAAAGCGCGGAGCGAGCGGAGTGAGCCCCGTGCCGCCTCAGCGGCCGCGGCCGCTACGCGACCGCGTACCGGCTCGTTACATCTTGATCCGAGGGCGCGGCCAGTAGCCGGTACTCCGAGGCGTTGATCAGCGGGTCATCCCGGAAGTCCAGGTCGATCCGGCACTCCCGCTTCATGATCTTGATGAACTCCGGCTCCTTCTCCAACAGGTAGAGAGCCACGTCCGGGTGGATGCGCACGGTCAGATTCCGGTTCTCCCCGGCCGAAGCCGCGCGCCGGATCGCCCGCTCCACGCGCCGCAGAACCGTCTCCGGCGAGAACACCCGGCCCGTTCCCCCGCAGTAGGAACAGGGCTCGGACATGATCTGAAACAGGCTCGGCCTGACCCTCTGACGGCTCATCTCCAGCAGCCCGAGGTCCGAGATCCCAAACACCTTGGTGCGAGCCCTATCCCGGCCAAGGTGCGATTTCATCGACTGAAACACGCGCTCCCGAAACTCCGGGTCATCCATGTCGATAAAGTCGACGACGATGATTCCGCCGATGTCCCGGAGCCGGAGCTGGCGCGAGACCTCGGCCGCCGCATCCAGGTTGGTCCGGAGGATCGTTTGCTCGGGGTCCTTCTTGCCCGTGTAGCGACCGGTATTCACGTCGATGGCCACGAGCGCCTCGGTGGCCTCAATCACGACATGCCCTCCCGAGGCCAGGTCCACCTTGCGGCGATAGGCGCGGTGGATCTGCTCCTCGATCTCGTTCTCATCGAAGACCGGGGTCGCACCGCTGTAAAGCTTGACCCTGTCGACGAGCTCGGGGCTTACTTCGCCGAGGTAGGACTTGATCTCGCGGGCCAGGTCGCGCGAATCGACCGTCAGCGAGTCGATCCGGTCGCTGAACAGGTCCCGGATGATCCCGCTCGTGAGCTTCGCTTCCTCATGGATGAGCGCGGGCGCCTGCGCCTCCTTCACCACCTCCTGCACCTTCTCCCAGGTGGCGAGCAGCGTAGAGAGCTCGCGCTTGAACACTTTCTTCGTGAGCTCCTCACCCACGGTCCGCACGATGACGCCCCCCGGCTTCTTGGCCAGCAGGTCGCGGGCCATCTTCCGTAGCCGGGATCGCTCGTCACGGTCGTCGATCTTTCGGCTCACGCCGACATGGTCGCTCTCGGGCATGTAGACGAGGAAGCGACCCGGGAGGGAGATCTGAGTGGTGACGCGAGGACCCTTGGTGCTGATCGGCTCCTTCGTGATCTGGACCAGCACTTCCTGGCCCCGCGAGACGAGGTCCTGGATGGGGGGATATCGGCCGCCTCGCTTGCCGCCGCCGTTCTTCTTCTCCTCGTCCTCGTCGTCCTCGCGCTCCGCCGCGTCCGAGGCGTGGAGGAAGCCCGATTTTTCCGTGCCGATGTCTACGAAGGCAGCCTGAATACCGGGAAGCACGGCTTCGACGCGGCCGAGATAGATGTCGCCGACCATGCGCTGAGCGTCTGCACGCTCGTGCATGAGCTCGACCAGACGGCCGTCTTCGAGGATCGCGACCCGCGTCTCTTGACCGTCTCGGTGATCTTTGCGTCTCTCATCATCCGCTCGACTGCGTATTCGCGTGAATAGCCATACCCGCCGTGTAGCTGCACCGCCTTCGTCGTGACGTCCATGGCCGCCTCGGAGGCGAAAAGCTTGGCCATGGAAGCCTCTTTCTTGTGCGGTTTGCCCTCCATACGGAGGCGGGCAGCATGGTAGGTCAGCAGGCGTGCCGCATGAATCCGTGTGGCCATCTCGGCCAGCATGAACTGCACGCCCTGGAATTCGTTGATGCTCTTTCCGAACTGCCGACGCTCGCCAGTATACTTCGCGGCCAGCTCGAAGGCTCCCTGGGCGATCCCGAGGGCGTGGGCCGCGATTCCGACGCGCCCCCCGTCCAGCGTGTCCAGGAAGACGCGGAAACCCTTGTCCTCCTCGCCGATCAGGTTCTCGACCGGAACCTCCACGTCCTCGAGAATCAGCTCGCGCGTGTCGGAGGCGTTCCACCCCAGCTTTCGCAGCTTTTGTCCGGAGGTGAAGCCGGCCATCGGCTCGAGATCGTCGCTGTGGCCGAATCCGAGCTCGGTCGCGACCTCCAGATCGCACGTCTCTTTGGTGAGGATGAAGGCACTGATTCCGTAGGCGCCCTTGTCGGGGGACGTCGAGGCGGCAACGACGAAGATCTCGCCAACCCCCGCGTGCGTAATCCAGGTCTTCTGCCCGTTGAGGACATAGTGATCGCCCTTTCGGACAGCCGTCGTCTCGGTTCCGCCGGCATCGGATCCCGCGTTCGGCTCAGTGAGCCCGAAGCCGCCCAGGACCTGACCGCTGGCCATCGGCGTCAGATACTTACCCTTCTGCTCTTCGCTCCCCCAGCGGTGGATCGGCGTGCAGGCCAACGAGATGTGCGCGCCGATCGTGATCGAGTGGCTGGCGTCGATCCTGGCCAGCTCCTCGCTCGCGATGACGCTGGCGAGCAGATCCATATCTGCCCCGCCGTACCTGTCCTCGAAGGGAATTCCGAACAGCCCGAGCTCCGCCATCTTGGCGGCGTTCTTCCACGGAAACTCTTCGTGCTCGTCGTGATACTCCGCCACCGGAGCGATCTCCGCCTCGGCGAACTCGCGGACCATCTCACGCATCATGACGTGATGGTCCTCGAGGTAGAGGCTCAGATCGCCGGACATCTATGTTCCTCCAGGCCCGCGCGTCGCCGGCCTCGGCCGGCGCCCGCGGGCGTGCTGATGATCGATCTCATAGAAGCTGATCCGGGCCGGCCGAATCTCCCGTCTCCCGATGATCAAGGCGACGGTTACCGGCACCGAATCCATTAATGTATGGCCGAATTGCCCAAAATAAAAACGCGACGACCCTCTGTGGCAGGGGGGCCGCGCGAGTCAGTCGCAGCGGTCGCACCCGGTGCAGCGGGGCGCACGCTCGCCGAAGTAGGTCGCGATCGAGGCGCGCCGACACCTCGCTGATCGAACGTACCTCTGCATCTCGGACAGCCTCCAGAGCGCCCGCCGAGCACCTCGCCGCGAGGCCTGGAAGTCGATGAGGCGCCGCGCGCCCGGAGGGCCTCGTACAACCAGGCTCCTCGTGCCGCGGCTGCCCGGCAGCCGTCGCACGCACCCGAACTCCTCGAGGAGCCGGAGGGCGCTCCGCAGCTCGGGTTCGCTCATGCCGGGAAGTGAGCGCGCCAGAACGCGAAGCGTCACCGGCCCGGATGGGAGGGCCTCGAAGGTTCGGACCAGGCTTCTGGGGGACGGCCAGCTCTGCCCGATCAGGCTCTGCTGTACCACCTGGTCCTCTCGGCCCGCGATCAGAAGGCAACTCGCTCGCTCTCCGTCCCGCCCTGCCCTACCGGCCTGCTGGACGTACGACTCCAGCGAGCCCGGCACCCCGATGTGGCAGACCAGACGCACGGAAGGGTGGTCGATCCCCATCCCGAAAGCGCTGGTCGCGCAAACGACACGCAGCTCTCCACTCAGGAAGCGCTCCTGGATCCCGTGCCTCGTCACGGCCGGCAGCCCGGCGTGGTAAGGGGCCGCGCGGAGCCCGCGCCGGAGGAGGACCTCGGTGACGCGCACCGATCGCTCCCGCGTGGGCAGGTAGACGATCGAGGGGCCGGATGCGCTCCGGACGGCATCCAGTGCCAAACGCGCGGCGTGCCGCGACTCGCATGCATGGGACACGCTCCACCGAAGGTTCGGCCTGTTGACGCCGGCGAGGACGCGGCGCGGAGATTTGAGCCGCAGAGCCTCGGCGATGTCGTCGCGAGTCTCCGGCGTGGCCGTCGCGGTGAGAGCGACGCAGGGCGGATCGCCCACAAGCCGCCGGAAGCCGGCGATTCGTCGGTAGGAGGGCCGGAAGTCGTGGCCCCACTCGGAGATGCAGTGCGCCTCGTCAACGGCGAGCCGGGCCACGCGCACCCCGGAGAGCTGCGCCCGGAAGCCCCGGGAATGAAGCCTCTCCGGTGACACGTAGAGGAGACGCAGTTGCCCGGCCTTGAGCTCTCGGGCAGTCCGACCCCGCTCTTGAAGCGAGGAAGCGCTCGTCAGGGCGGCCGCCGATATCTGCCGACGGACCGCGGCCGCCACCTGGTCCTGCATGAGCGAGATGAGAGGCGAGACCACGAGGGTGAGGCCCGAATCCAGAAGCGCGGGCACCTGGAAGCAGATCGACTTGCCGCTTCCGGTAGGAAGAACAGCCAGCACGTCCCCACCCAAGAGAACGGCCCTCACGACTCGCTTCTGCGCGGGGCGGAAGCGCTGGAATCCGTAGTATCGTCGGAGGGCCGTCACGGCGGGCTGGAGGTCGGGGCTCGGCATGCCGAGCCTTGGCTCGGCCGGTCAAGCCTCCATCAAGCGACCCTCGCTCAGAGGTAGGGGGCCGCCCAGCGCCCCGTCGTCTCGACGAGCTCCTCGAGGACCTCATCCGTCGAGCGCCCCGAGCGCTTGAGGACCTGGAAGGAATGATCCGCCCCATCCACAACGTGGAGCGTGGCCGCGGGACCGAGCTCCTCACACACCGGGCCAAGCAACTCGAGATCGGCCAGGCGATCGCGCGTGCCCTGGAGGAAGAGCATGGGCCGGTCCACCTCCACCAGGTGATCGGCCCGATCCGTGGAGGGCCTGCCGGACGGGTGGAGCGGGAAGCCGAAGAAGACGAGTCCCCGCACCCTCTCCAGCGGCGAGGCGGCCGCCGCCAGGGAGGTCATCCGCCCGCCCATCGACTTGCCGCCCGCGAAGGTCGGCAGCCCTGGCGCCTCGGCGACGGCGGCCGCGAGGGCGGAGCGCACGGTGGCGAGGAGGAGCGGCTGCGGATCCGGACGCCGACGACCCCGCTCCATGTAGGCGAACTGGTAGCGGAAGGTGGCGAGATGCCGCGCCGCCATGAGCCCCGCGATCGTCTCCATGAACGGGTGGCGCATCCCGGCTCCAGCGCCGTGGCCGAGCACGAACAGCGCCTTCGCATCGGCCGGAAGGAGGAGGATGGCCGAGGTCTCCCCGATGCTCGACGACGCCTGGAAGCGGGCCTCCCGGGGCTCGGGCCCCGTCATACCGCGATCTCCGGATGCCGGTAGCAGGAGAGCTCGTGGTCGTTCACCAGGCCAGCGGCCTGCATGAAGGCGTAACAGGTCGTCGGGCCGACGAAGCGGAACCCGCGCCGCCGCATGTTGCGGCTCATCTCGCGCGACTCGGGCGTCTCCGACGGCAGCTCCGCCAGCGTCTTCCACCGATTCACGATCGGGGTTCCGTCCACGAAGCTCCACACGTACTCGGCAAAGCCGCCGGCCTCCGCCTGAATCTCCAGGACCTTGCGGGCGTTGTTGATCGTCGACTCGATCTTCCCCCTGTGCCGGACGATTCCCTCGTCCTGAAGGAGCGACTCGACGTCGCGCTCGTCGAAGTGGGCGACACGAACCGGATCGAAGTCTCGGAACGCTCGGCGGTAGGCCTCCCGCTTCCTCAGGATCGTGAACCAGCTTAGGCCGGCCTGCGCCCCTTCCAGGGTCAACAGCTCGAACAGGTGGCGGTCAGAGCGACTCGGGACGCCCCACTCACGGTCGTGGTAGGCGGTCATGAGGGGATCGTCGCCCGCCCATGTGCAGCGCCTCACGACCCCTCGTCCTTGGGGTACCTCACGACTCCTCGTCCTCGTGGCGCCCCGCGGCCCGTCGGCCCAGGCGGAGCGTCAGCGCCGCGATCAACAGACCTGCGCCAACCCCGGAGAGGAAGTCGCTCCCCGCGGCCGCGCCCGACAGCCATACGAGCGCGCCAGCGAGGCCGAGGCCGAGTTGTAGACGCAGCCACCAGCCGACCGTTCCGGTCGTCTCATCGCGATCATCCACGGGCGTCACGCTCAGCGCGGGTGCGAGCGGCCCGACAGCGGCGGAGGAGCCGCGCCCAAGGAGCTAGCCGGGTGACTGGCCAAGGTAACGGCTCACCGGCGCCTGATCCGCGCGAGACCCCCAGGATACCGTGGCCGCGCAGGTAAGACCCCAAACCAGGCCGTAGAGGAGCACGGGCGCCCAGGTGAGCGGCCCGACCGCCAACCCCAGCCAACCCGCGCCGAGGTCCAGAGGCAGGATCTTCAGAAGCAGATAGAGGGCGGAGAGGGTGCCGACCAGCGCACCCTTGGCCGCGAACGTGGAACCCGGGATAAAGGGGTAAAGGACCCCGAGGCCGATGCCCCAGAAGACTGCGGAAGGGGGGGGCAGCCCGAGCAGGATGGCGTTCTCCCAGCCGATATGGATGCCGAGCAGGCCCAGCAGGCCGATCTCGGCCGTCAGCCAGATGATCAGCCTGGCCGCCACGGCCCCCAGGATCCCGCCGAGGAACCCCAGACCCAGCCTAGCGCTCAGGTCGAGCGGACCCTCTGCGTCGGGGCCATAGGCTCCCTGTGCGAGGGCGACGGCCGTGAAGGCGAGGGCGGTCACCAGCAGCAGCATCCCCGCCGCGATCGAGTCCTTGCCGTCGCCGGCGACCAGCTGCAGGCCCGCACCGAGCGCGGCCACGGCGATCAGGAGCGCGAGCCAGGAGGGGAATGCCTCTGTCGATGCCTGCTCGGCTGTCGTGGCAGCCGTCGGGTCGGCTGTCGGGTCGTGCATCCCTATCTCTCTTTCGGTCAGCGCTCGAGGAAGCGCCGGATGCCCTCCTGGCAGTCCGGCGTGAGCCGCGCGATGGCGTTCACCTCCGCCCCTGTGCGGATCGCCGCCTCGAAGCTCATGCCGTCGATCTGATACAGCAGCTCCTTGGAGAGCGCCAGGGCCGACGCGCTCCGCTCGGCGAGCCGGACGGCGAACTCCTCCGCGTGGGCGTCGAATGCCTCCGCGGGGAAGACCCGGCTCACGAGCCCGTACTCTCTCGCGGTCGCGGCATCGATTCGGTCTCCGAGCGCGACGAGCTCGAAGGCCCGCTTCTCGCCCACTGAGCGGCGCAGGATCGCCATGACCATCGCGGGCACGAAGCCGAGCCGGACCTCGGGGTAGCCGAACTGCGAGTCGGAGGCGGCCACGACCAGATCGCAGGCCGTCGCGAGCCCACAGCCGCCGGCGAGCGCCCGGCCGTGAACGGCGGCCACAACCGGCTTGCGCAGCTTTCGCAGAAGGAGGAAGAGCTCGCCGAGCGACTCGGCGTCGGCGAGGCTCTCGAGCACGCCGGCCTCGATCGACTCCTGGACCTCGCGCAGGTCGGCCCCGGCGCAGAAATCGGGACCCTCACCGCCAGCTCGGCGTTCAACGCGTTGCGCTGACCGGGGCGGTCGAGCGAGATGCGATTAACCCCGGTGTCGTCGATCCGGGTGAGCAGATGCCCGTACGTCATTCGAGGCGCTCCGACCATCCGGAGACCTCATCCGCCTCACGAACGAGCTCCTCCGCCACGTCAACTTCCATCCGCAGCAGCGCCGCGCTGAAGGTCTTTCCCTGCGCATCCAGCATCAGCGAGACCGTTCCGCCCCCGCCCAGCGACTCGTGCAGCAGGAAGTTCAGGGCGCACAGGTTGGGAAGCTCGTATCGATCGACGGATCCGCGGCAGATGCCCTTGAAGTGCTGCTTCACTTTCTCTGCTGTAACAAGCTCTTTCAGAACAGGATACAGTGATTCAGTAAACGCGATTAGACCGACGTTCGCGGTGTCTCCCTTGTCGCCCGACCGCGCGAATGCGACGCGCCAAAGTGGTACTTTCACGCTTCGGTGACCTCCACGCGCACCACGCTCTCGACCACCTCCCGCTCGATGAGAGCCGGCCAGTAGGCCATGACTTCGTGAACCCGCGGCCTGCCCGCGGCGAAGCCCGTCACGGTCGGCGGGCCGGCGAGGATGAGGGGCGCGAGCTCGCGCGTGAAGCGCTCCACGCGCGCCCGGTCGTCTCCTCGAACGCTGATCCGCAGCTCCACCTCCGGCACCGACGGGTCGGGCGATCCGGCGAGCGGGCCGTGGCACGCACCGGCGCCGACATACTCCGTTCGGATCTCGTCGAACTCCAGACCCAGTCGATCCAGTCGACCGCGCAGCACCCGGTCCGCCGCGACCGCCTTCTCGTACGCATCCGGATAGGAGTAAGTGAGCATCCCGGTCGCCTTGTAGCCGCCCCGGTAGGCGATCGAGACCTTCAACAGCTCGGGACGTGGCCGGCCCTCTATGCCCGTCACGCGAACGCGGTCGCCTCCCAGATCCTCGAGCTGAATGGTCGAAAAGTCGGCCACGCAATCCGGCGTGATGTACTCCGTCGGATCCCCCATCTCGTAGACGAGCTGCTCTGTGACGCTGGCCCAGTTGACCCGGCCGCCGAGCGAGGCGTGCTTCATGACTACGAACGATCCGTCGGCCGATGCCTCGATGATCGGGTAACCCGGTTCGACGAGGTCCACCTCGCGCCACCGGAAGAGCGTGTTGCCACCGCACGCCTGGGCCCCGCATTCGTTGATGTGCCCGGCCACGACGCCTGCGGCGATCCGGTTCCAGTCGTCCGCCTCCCACCCGAACTCGTGGATCAGCGGTGCGTAGGTCAGCGCCGTGTCGGTCGAGCGGCCGGTGACGACGACGTCCGCCTCCTGCCGCAACGCCTCGAGGATCGGGCCCGCTCCCATGTATGCGTTGGCGGCCGTGACCCGCTCGCGCACGGCGCTCAGGGGCTCGCCGGTCTCCATGTTCCGGAGCTCGTGGCCCGCGGCCAGCACCTCGTCGAGCCGCGACATCAGGTCGTCACCCCGAACGGTCGCGATTCGCAGTGGACGCACGGTGTCGACATCCGCGAGTCGCTGCACGAGCGCATCCCGGCAGGCGTCCGGGTTGACCCCTCCGGCGTTGCTCACCACCCGGATCCCCTCGGACACCAGGTCGGGGGCGAGGTCGAGCACCATATCGACGAAGTCCCGTGCGTATCCAGCCGCAGGATCGCGCTCCCGCTGCTTCTCCAGGATCGACATCGTGATCTCGGCCAGATAGTCGAGCATCAGGTAGTCGATGGGTCCGCGGCGGACCTGCAGCTTCGGAGCCTCCTGCCAGTCTCCCCAGAAGCCCTGGCCGGAGGCGACGCGCACGGACCGATCCGGGGACTCAGGCATCGTCGGGCAGCGTAAAGGCGCCGATGTGGGGCGCCGGGTTGTTCATGGTGGCGCGCAGGGCCAGATCGAGCACCGGTCGGGTGTCCTCCGGCCTTATAATGGCGTCGACGAAGCCCCGCGCCGCCGCGTAACGGGCGTCCAGCTGCTCCTCGTACTCGTCTCGAGTTCGCTCGATCTCCATCTCCGTCTCCGGCGGCAGCTCCTCGCCGGCGGCCGCGCGGTCGAGCTTGGGCCCGTAGATCGCCCGGACCGCCGACTCACCCTCCATCACGCCCATCCGTCCGGTGGGCCAGGTGAAGATGAAGTCGGGATCGAAGCCCTGGCCGGCCATCGCGTAGTAGCCGGCCCCGCTCGCGTGGTTGACCGTGAGCACCACCTTGGGCACTCGCGCCGTGGCCATCGCTTCGACCATCTGGGCCCCAGCCCGGATGATCCCGGAGTGCTCGGCCTCCTTGCCGACCATGAACCCGCTCACGTCCTGCACGAAGAGGAGGGGGACGTGGTGTCGGTCGCAGACCTCCATGAAGTAGGCCGTCTTCTCGGCGGTGTCCGTGTACACGATGCCGCCGAACTTGGGAGGTCCGCCCCCCTGGCTCCGGTACATCCCCCGCCGGTTCGCGAGCACGCCCACCGATCGCCCCTCCAGCCGAGCCACGGCCGTGAGGAGCTCGGGAGCGTAGTCGGCCTGGAACTCGTCCCAGCCGCCGGCGTCGAGGAAGGTGGAGAGCAGCTCTTCGGTCTCGTACGGCTGCCGATGATCCGGCGGCATGATCTCGTAGGCGTCTTCCGGGGAGCGCCCGGGCGGACGCGGCTCCTTCTGGGGCGGTGGCAAGCTGGGAGCCGGAAGCTCGGAGAGGAGCTCACGCAGCCGCGCGATACACGCCTGGTCATCTTCGACCATGTAGTGCGCGACGCCGCTGATGCCGGTGTGCGTGGCGGCGCCTCCCAGCTCCTCACCCTCTACCTCCTGCCCGGTCGCGCCCTTCACCAGGTTCGGACCGCCGAGCCCCATGAAGCTCGTCCCCTCGACCATGATGATCACGTCCGAGAGCGCCGGCAGATACGCGCCTCCCGCGATGCACGGCCCCATCACGGCGGAGAGCTGAGGCACCTCGAGATAGTGCCGCATGATCGAGTTGTAGTAAAAGATCCGGCTCGCGCCGTACTTCCCCGGAAAGACGCCGCCCTGGTAGGGAAGGTTTACGCCGGCCGAGTCGACCAGGTAGATGATCGGGATGCGGCATCTCATCGCGATCTCCTGGGCGCGCAGCATCTTGGTGATCGTCTCCGGCCACCAGCTTCCCGCCTTCACCGTGGCGTCGTTGGCAACGATCACGATCTCGCGACCGCAAACCTCGCCCACGCCCGTCAACACGCCGGCGGCCGGCGCCCGCTCGTCGTACTGATCGTACGCGACGAGCAGTCCGATCTCGAGAAAGCCGCCGCCGGGGTCCAGCAGAAGCTCGACTCGCTCCCTCGCCGTCAGCTTCCCCTGGGAGTGCTGCCTCTCGATCTTCGCGGGACCGCCACCCTGCCGAAGACGCTCCTCGAGCTCGGCGAGCTCGGCCACCAGTTGGCCCATTCGGGAGTCCGCGGCCGTGGTCATTCGCCCCCCGAAGAGTCATTCGAAGGCTCGCCCGCTGAACCGCCCGCGGCGTCCCGGGCCTCGACCCAAGAGCGGATGTAGTCGACGGCCTCCGCCGTGGTCGTGCCCGGCGTGAACAACTTACCAATGCCCAGCGTACGGAGCTCCGCAGCGTCCTCGGCGGGGATGATCCCGCCGCCGGTCACGAGGATGTCAGCGAGCCCCTTCTCGTCCAGCAGCCGCTTCACCCGCGGAAAGAGGGTCATGTGGGCGCCCGACAGGATCGAGAGCGCGACGACGTCCACGTCCTCCTGGAGTGCCGTGCTGGCGACCATCTCGGGAGTCTGGTGGAGGCCGGTGTAGATGACCTCCATCCCGGCATCCCGCAGCGCGGCGGCGATCACCTTGGCTCCACGATCGTGGCCGTCCAACCCCGGCTTGGCCACGAGAACCCTGATCCTGCGTTCCGTCATATTCGCGATGCTGCTCCGCTTTTACACGCGCTCGAATCAACGAGAGCCGGCGTTTTCGCCCCTGATGCGCGCGCGCCGGCAAGCCAAGTTACCGGTGCCTGGTGGAGGGCGGCAACGAGATACCGCGTGGTGGCCATCGGAGACGGCAAGCGACTATGTTGGGCGGAGATGCCCACACTTCGAACCTCAGGGGAGAGCATCCGGCCGCCTGGCCGAGGCATGTTGATCAGCGCAGCGGCTTTCGTCGTTGTGATAGCGGGCATGCGGGCGGCCGCTGGGATCATTGTGCCGTTCCTCCTCGCCCTGTTCATCGCCGTCCTCTGCACGGGCCCCCTCGGCTTCCTGCGGAAGATCGGGCTTCCCCGCTGGCTCGCCGTCACGCTCGTGGTCCTCGGACTGCTGGGCATCGGCACGGGCGTCGGCACGGTGCTCGGTTCCTCGATCTTCGACTTCACGCGCGGACTGCCGCTCTATCAGCGGCGCCTCGAGACGGAGATCCAGGCGCTGCTCGGCTGGGTGCGTGGCTTCGGGTTCGATGTGTCCGGCGACTTCGTCCTGCGCTACTTCGAGCTCGGGAAGATCCTCGATCTTGTCGGCATCATCCTCGTCGCCCTGCGCGGCGTGCTGACGAACACGGTCCTGATCCTCATCACGATCATCTTCATCCTCATCGAGGTCTCCGGGTTCCCGATCAAGCTGCGAGCGGCCCTGGGCGAGGCCGAGGGCGCCACCGCCTTCGAGACGTTCTCGAGCTTCTCGGAGGATGTGCGGCGCTACATCGGCATCAAGACGATGGTGAGCCTGGGTACCGGCGCGCTCGTCGCCGCCTGGCTCGCGTTTCTCGGCGTCGAATACCCCCTGCTGTGGGGATTGCTCGCTTTCGTGCTCAACTACATCCCCACGATCGGCTCGTACATCGCCGCCGTACCCGGCGTGCTTTTCGCCTACCTGCAACTCGGACCCGGGACGGGGCTGGCGGCCGCGATCGGCTATCTGGTCGTGAACACGTTGATGGGCAACGTCATCGAGCCGCGTGTCATGGGCCGCGGGATGGGGCTCTCGACCCTCGTCGTCTTCCTGTCGCTGTCCTGTCGGTGCCTCTCACCGTCATCCTCAAGCGCGGCCTGGAGCTGCAGGAGAGCACGCGCTGGATCGGGGTGCTTCTGGGACCCGAGCTGACGCCGGTTCAGGGGACGCCCGCAGCTACCTCTCAGCTGCCGAGGGCGGAGATGCCCGCCACGCCGACCACCGATAAGAGCTGAGAGGCGAACCGGAGGCGGCGAGGCCGCGGCGAAGGCCGGCCGCGATGAAGGCAGGCCGCGACGAGGGGAAGGCGAAGAGGCGGCCGCAGACACTAGACCGAAACAGGATCAAAACGGGAGGGGCACCAATGGATCGGAACGAGCTGCGAGAGCTGGCCACGAGGCTGGAGCAACAGCGAGATGAGCTGAGGGTCAAGGTGGCGCTCGCGAAGGCCGAGGCCGGCGATGAGTGGGACGAGTTGGAGGACAAATGGGACCGGCTCAAGGGGAAGCTGAGGGCCGCCGGCGACGAGGCCGACGAGGCGTCGGACGACGTCAAGGCCGCGCTCTCGATGCTCATGGAGGAGCTGAAGAAGGGCTACGAGAGAATACGCGACCGCTTGTAGCTTTTTTCTAGAAGGTAACCGGCTCCTGGAAGCGGCCGTACACCCCCTCGAGGGCGTGGCGGATCTCGCCTAGGGTCGCGTAGGCGCGAACCGCATCCAGCATCGGCGGCATCAGGTTCTCGTCGTCGCGAGCCGCCTGCCGCAGCCGGACCAGCACCTTCTCGACGGTTGCGCCGTCCCGGCGAGCCTTCAGGTCGGCGAGCCGCTCTTCCTGCTTCGCAGCGGCTTCCTCTCCGATCCGGAGAATCTCGATCGGCACATCGTCGCTCTCGATGAAGTCGTTCAGGCCGACGATGATCCGCCGCTTCGAGTCCACCTCCTGCTGGAAGCGGCTCGACGAGTGGGCGTCAGGCTCTCCACGTAGTAGGAGCCGGCGAGCGGGTCGATCGTGTTGGCCACGCCGGTCTCGTAGGCGAGGATCTGCTGCGTGCGGAGGGCGACGCGGACCGCGTGCTCCGTCGGCAGCGCCAGCGTCTCGTCCATAGCGTTCGTGTGCAGGGACTGGGTGCCGCCGAGCACGGCTGCCATCCCCTGGTACGCGATGCGGACGATGTTGTTGTGGGGCTGCTGGGCGGTCAGGGTCACGCCGCCCGTCTGCGCGTGGGTGCGCAACCGCCAGCTCGCGGGGCTCTTCGCCCCGTACACGTCCCGCAGGTGCCGGGCCCAGATGCGCCGAGCCGCCCTGAACTTGGCGATCTCCTCGAAGAAGTCGTTGTGGACATCCCAGAAGAAGGAGAGACGGGGCGCGAAGGCGTCCACGTCCAGGCCGCGGCGGATCCCCTCCTCCACATACGTGAACCCGTTCTTGAGTGTGAAGGCGAGCTCCTGCACGGCAGTCGCCCCCGCCTCCCGTATGTGGTAGCCGGAGATGGAGATCGTGTTGAAGCGGGGCGCGTGCTCGCTCGACCACTCGAAGGAATCCGTGATGGCCTTCAGCGCGGGACGTGGCGGGAAGATCCACGCATGCTGCGCCATGTACTCCTTGAGGATGTCGTTCTGGACCGTCCCTCGGACCTTCTCGAACGGCACTCCCTGCTTCTCGGCGGTGACGAGCAGGAAGCAGTAGAGCATCATCGCCGGCCCGTTGATCGTCATGGAGACGGAGACCTCGTCCAGCGGGATTCCGTCGAAC
>JBDHFW010000088.1:0-9663 GCA_039590175.1 Gemmatimonadota bacterium
GAAGAGCCGCATCCGGGAGGGGGCGGAGAAGGAGGAGCGCGAGTTCTACGAGCACCGCGCCCCGCAGGATTGGCTCGACGCGCTGGCTCCCCTGGGTACCGACGAGCACAAGCCCTTCCTCGAGACCGCACCCTGCTTGATCGCGATCTTCGCGGAGAGCTACTCGATCGGGCCGGGGGGCGAGAAACTAAAGAACTACTACGTGTCGGAGTCCGTGGGCATCGCCACCGGCTTCCTGATCGCGGCGCTCCACCACGCCGGCTTGGCGTCGCTTACACACACCCCGAGCCCGATGGGCTTTCTGAACGAGATTCTGGGGCGTCCCTCGAACGAGCGTCCCTTCCTTCTTCTCGTGGTCGGTTATCCGGCCGAGGACGCTCTGGTGCCGAAGATCGGGAAGAAGGAACTTCCCCAGATCATGACCAACGTGGGGGAATGGGGGACAGCGAGATGAGGAGACGGAGATGAGAGGGTTAGGCGCCGCCTGCATGCTGGGGCCCGCCGTGCTGGCCGGTTGTAGCGGGATCCAGGTGGACAGCGAGTTCGCGCCCAACGCTTCGCTGGACGGTTTCGAGACCTACGCCTGGCTGGAGCACTCGGCCGAGGCCGGGTATCTGAGAGCCGAGAGCCGGTTCATGGAAGCCAGGATCTTCACGGCGGTCGACAGCGCCATGAGCTCGAAGGGCTACACGAAGGTGGAGGGGGGCGCGGCCGCTGATTTCCTGGTCGTGTACCAGGTGACCGGCACCGACGGCATCCAGGCCGGCCATACGTACGGCACGCTCGGGTACAGCACCCCACGCGACCAGATCATGTGGCCGGTGGGTCCCTCGATCCCCTACACGAAGGGGACCTTGATCGTGGACATCGTCTCGCCCGAGATGGAGTTATTGTGGAGGGGCAGCGCCTCGGGATCCCTGGAGGTGCCCGATCAGGGCGAGCTGGCGAAGGCGGTGTACCGGTCCGCGGCGAGGATCATCGGGAGGCTGCCCAAGGCGAGCTGATCGGCAGGCGCCATCGGCTCGGAGCGGGCTAGCCGTCCTCTTCCAGAAGGCGGCGAAGGGCCTCCTGCTCTTCCTCGCTCTGAAACAGCGTCGCCTCCGTGTTGACCAGATCCTCGACCACCTCTCCCAGCGGCCGGATCGCCTGCTCACGCTGGCGCTCGGTGAGGTCCCCGATGAACGGCCACAGGCGTCCCTTCACATCCTTGGGAAGCACCTGCTCGAGGTACTCCAGCGCCAGGCTCAGCAGGCGATCGTCATCGCTGACGATTCCCTGATAGGCGGCCCGCACCGCGTCCGGGTCCAGAATCAGGGAGAGAAGCCGGAAGGTGTGCTTGAGGCTGAGCTGGCCGCGGTGCTGCGCCCGTCCCGAGACGAGGTCATCGTCCGACTCCCATTCGTCCAGCAGTCGCTGGAGCTCCCACACCGGCCGGTCACGGTCCAGCTCCCGCCGAACAGCGCTCCAGACGATCTCTCTCCGATCTCGGTCGCTCACAGGCAGTCCCGCGAGACGCCGCCGAACGAGAGCCGAGACCGCGCGGTATCGGATCTCGAATCGCCCCGCAGTCAGGGCGTCCAGGAGCGATGAATCAGCGTCGTCCCCGCCGCTCGTGGCAAAGACGCGCGGGATGCGGCGCCGGATCACGAAATCGCCCGCTTCGTTGCCGAGCTCCGCAGCCAGGTAAGCGGTCGGTAGGTCTCCCATCTCCGCGAGGATTGAGATGATGCGGCGGCTGAACGCGTCGCGGGCGAGGAGGCGCAGCAGGGCCGGGATGTGCGCCTCGGTCCACACGTCGATCTCGTTCAGGGCGGCCGCTACTTCATCTGGCCGCTGAGAGGAGAGCGCCTGCAGCAGCGACTCCGCCGTGCCCGTCGTATCTGCGTAGAACTCGGGCAAATCTGGCCCGTCGATCTCCGCCGTCTCCCGCGCCGCAATCGGCCCATTCTCCCCGCCCGCCTCTGCCCGGATCTCGGCTAGCGCGGAGCGGATGTCCACCTCCGTGAAGGTGGCGCTCATGAGCAGGCTTTGATCCAGCCGAGCCACGCCCTCCGGGCCGGGCACGCCTCCCTTCAAGAGCTGGTCGCTGATCGTGCGCCGGTAGGATCGACCCATCCGCAAACTCTGGTAGACAAAGACCCCGGCGACGACCATGGCAAACAGCGACAGGTAGCGTGACGGGAAGCCCGGAAGCGTGACCCAGAGGAAGACGACCGCCGCGCCCAGCCCCTCGGCCCCTGCGTCCACCACAGAGTCGATAAAGGTCTTGGTTTTTCGTCGAAGTGCCGAGGGGATCGGCACGTACAGCACCTCGAGCACCGAGCGGTGAAGAGACTTGCGCAGCGAGCTGTCCGCGCCTCGGACCAGGGTCGCGATGAGAAGGCCGGGCACGAGCAGGAGGGCTGTCGAGCCGAGCAGAAGCACCGTGGGAAGGACCGCGATGGTAGCCGAGATGCCGGCGCGTGCCATGAACCGCGCCGAGACGAAGAGCTGGACCATCAGAGCGAGCGCTCCCGTCCAGCCGTAGAAGGCGCCGAAGAAGCCCGCCAGCTGCTCTCTTGTCGTGAGCATCCCGCGCGCGAGCTCCTTGAACTGGTAGTCCACCAATGTGCTGGCGAGGGTCGCGCACGTGACGATGAGGGCTATGGTGCGCAGATGGGGAGTCTGCCAGACCAGCGTCAGCCCCTCGCGGATCGCAGAAGGCCGCGTCTCGCGAGAATCGGGTGCCGCGTCCCCGATCCCGAGGCTGCTAGGCATCGCGGGAAGGAACGACTGGACGGCCAGAAAGACGAGGAGCAGCCCGATCAGCACCGGGACGAGCGAGGCGATCGTGAGGCGGCTGAGCAACCAGGAGATCGAGTTCCCCATGACCATCGCGCCAGCGGTTCCGCCCGCCCCGATGAGGCCGTACAGCCGCTTGGCTCCGCGCACCGGGAAGTACTCGGACGTCACGATCCAGAACCCGGAGGTGAGCAGCAGCGCGCCGAGGGCCGTCCACATGTAGAAGGCGACGACCGCTACCGGAAGGCGGGTCGCGAAGGGCCACAGGACGGCCAGCCCCGCTGCCATGATCACGACGGTTCCAAGCAGAACGCGTCGAGGCTCGTGACGTGAGAGCTGCCGGGCGAACATGCCCACGGTCGGGACGGAAGCGAGAGCCACTGCACCCACCACGTAGGGGAGGGACTCCACCGGAAAGACCGTGATGTAGATCGACTCGCGCAGGGATCGCGCCAGAACCAGGAAGGCGATGACCAGGAACGCGCCCAGGAAGGAGAGCGAGACCGGGCGCACTTCGTCCGGCCGAACGTCCAGCCAGCCCGGCATCCTCATCGGGAAATCACCGGCCCATCAACCACCGCTCGGCCCGTCCGGGTCGCAGCGGGGACGGGTTTCAGCTCGGCTGCTCCGGGGCGGACCCGACCGCGGCGAGGTGGTCCGGCGCGGCGAGGTGGTCCGGTGCAACGCCGGCGCCCACGAGCTCGCCGCGGGCCTCGATGGCTGCCAGATCGGGGGCGACGAACGGCGCCTCCTCGCCCATCTCGCAGTCTTCCGGCGTCGGGCAGTCGCAGCCCAGCTCCTCGGAAGGCGCATGCAGCTCCCACCAGGCGCGGGCGCGCGCCTGCGACCAGTGGTTGGAGAACTCGACATCCTCGAGCGCCGCCTCGACCTCGCCCGCCGAGCGAAAGCGGTCCTCCGGCCTCTTCTCCAGCAGCCTCATCACCAGGGCATCCAGCTCCGGAGGCATCGGGACTTCGGACAGATCGCTCGGCGGCGTCGGCACCGTCTTGACGTGATCGACGATCAGCTCGACGGAGTTCTCGGTCGGGAACGGAGGTTGGCCGGTCAGCATCCAGTAGGCCACGCCGCCCAGGTTGTAGAGGTCCGAGCGATGGTCGGCCTTCTCGGTGCCGTACACGGTCTCGGGCGCGATATAGCGGGGCGTGCCGAACAGCATGCCGGTCTTCGTGAGCTCGGCAGCCCCCTCCGCCCTGATCTGCTTGGCGAGGCCGAAGTCGAGCACCTTCACGAAATCGAACAGGCCGCCGCGCTGCGTCAGGAAGATGTTCGAGGGCTTGATGTCCCGGTGGATGATCCCGCGCGAGTGCGCCTCGGCCAGCGAGCCCAGCGCCTGGCGGAGGATGTAGGCGACGCGAGGGGCGGGCAGCGGGCCGAAGCGCTCCACGAGCTCCTGGAGATCCATGCCCGCGAGGTACTCCATCGCATAGTAGAACGTGTCGTCCGGCGTTCTGCCATAGTCGAAGATCGTGATGGTGTTGGGGTGCGTGAGCCCGGCCGAGAGCTGCACCTCCTGCTCGAAGCGCTGGAGCGCTCCCTGCTGATCCACCTGGTCCCCGCGAACGACCTTCACGGCCGTGGGACGACGCATGAGCGCATGGTGCGCCACGTAGACCTGACCCATCCCGCCGCCGCCGATCTCGCGATCGATGATGTAGTTGCCGAGCCGCTCCGCCTTCATCGCGGTCTTCCGCATCTGGTAGAGGGTCCGGCTCACCGCCAGGGAAACGATGGCGATGATGAACGTTCCGGCCGTGTTGAAAGCCAACGCCGACCCCTGCGCGACGGGTCCGCCGCGGTCGGCCCAGAAGGCGCTGATCTCCGGGACGAGCGCGTTCGTCGCTCCGTAGATCAGGGGCACCGAGACCGCCGCGATCCCCGACAGCCAGGCCTGGGCGATCCGGCACGGAATGAAAGCGGCGAAGGTGAAGAGCAGCAGCGCCGTGCCGAGGTGCGGCTCTCGGCCGGGCTCGAGCAGCGCCAACGCGCTGACGAGAAGCAGGACGTTGAACGTCGTGACCCACATGGCGAGGCCCAGAAGCCACGAGCTGCTCAGGCGGCCGAAAAGCACGATGAGGAGTGCCGTGGCGTAGCTGACGCCGTGAAGGAGCCATAGCTCAGTTCGCCAGGCCTCGATCGGCGAGACGAAGGCGCGGTAGGGCACCGCGAAATTGTCGATAACGAACAGCAGGAGGCTGGCGGCGGTGCCGATGCCGAAGAGCAAGCGCACACGGCGAAAGATCAGCCCGTGCAACTCCTCCTCGAAGGAGCTGCCGGTGCTGACCCAGTCGAGCGCTTTTCCGATGGCGGGGTGGGTGCTCATTCCTCAGACCGAGCTTCCAAAAGGCCGTCTCGACGCACAGAATACTCCTAAATACTCCTAAATGTTAACACCTGAGGGTTCCCACTGGTTCGCCGATGCGCTCTCAGGCCGGTCGTCGGCCCGCCCTCCGGCTGGTTCGTCGATCCGCTCTCCAGCCGCTAGATTTGTCGGACCCCCTCCGCCGAGGCACGGTGGGGCGGCACGTGTGTAAAGCTCGTGAGGCGCATAGTAGGGGAGTCGGCGCCGGGAGCGAAAGTTGGCCAGAACCCGGGGGTTAATGACGTGATAGGCTTCAGCGAGTCCGCCAGGAATCGGATCAGAGAGTTCATCCAGGAGGAGGGCGACGACGACCTCGCCGTGCGCATAGAGGTTCTGAGCTCCAGCCCCCTCGCGCCCGAGTACGACATGGCGCTGGTCGGGCGGGACGAACTGGAGCCGGATGACCGGCTGTTCGAGGCGGACGGGCTCAGCGTCGCCGTCGACGCGAAGAGCGCGTCACTTCTCGAGGGAACGCAGGTCGACTGGATCGAGAACGTCCAGGGCAGCGGCTTCAAGTTCGAGAACCCGAATCTCAAGCCGATCGGCTCGGAGCCCGTTACGGGGCCGCTGACGGACCGCGTGAAGCAGGTGATCGAGGAGCGAATCAACCCCGGGATCGCCATGCACGGCGGTCACGTGACGCTGGTCGAGGTGCGGGAGGACGTCGCCTATCTGGAGATGAGCGGCGGCTGCCAGGGATGCGGCATGGCCGCCGTCACCCTCAAGCAGGGCATTGAGCGCATGTTGACGGAAGAGGTGCCGGAGATCCAGGGCGTGGTCGACGTCACCGACCATTCGTCGGGCGACAACCCGTACTATCAGTAGGCGTTAGCCCGACCCGCTAGGCGATCCTGTCCCCGTTGAGGCAGCGGACGCCCCCATCCGGCTTGCAGCGGCAGTCGCGGAGCTGAAGCCCCGCCGCCGGCCCCACGGCGACCGCCGCCTCCACCAGATCGGCCAGGACGCTGGCCAGGCGCTCGTCGTCATGCGGGATCGGCACGCGGTGGAACTCCAGGCCCGCCTCTTCCGCGACCTCCCTCAGATCCACGTCCAGCTCTGACAGCGTCTCGGACTGCTCGTGCACGAAGCTGATCGGATCGACGACGATCCGCCGTGCCTCGCCCTCCGCCCCCGTGACCACATCGTCGATCTCCGGCTGGGTCCACTCGATGCCTCGGTTGCTGTGGTTCTGATACCCTAGCAGATAGTCTTCCACCCCCACAGCGTCGGCTACCCAACGGCAGCACTCCTCCGCGTACCGGTCGTATCGGCTTCCGGCCTTCAGGTACTTGATCGGCGTTCCGTGTACGGAGAAGACGAGCCGGGTATCGGCGTCCGCGAGATCGACCCCCGCGCCCTGCGCGCAGCGCAGAATCGCGTCCTTACGGATCTCCAAGTAGGTCGGGTGCGGATGCCAACCGCTGATCTGCGCGAGTGGCACCTGCCAGCCGACCTCCTCCAGGGCTCGCTCCAGGCCGGCCAGCGCGGCCACCGTGGTCGAGTGGCCGCAGAGCGGATATACGGGGAGTCCGACGAGACTCTCCGCGCCGGCCGCTCGGGCTGCCTCCACCGCCTCGAAGATCGTCGGCCGGGTGAACTGCATGCCCAGGAAGACCTCGGCCTCGACGCCGCGCGAAGCGAGCTCGCCCGCGAGCGCTCGCGCCTCCGCACGGCACTGCGCGTCGAAAGGTGAGCCGCCGATCTGTCGGTACGCCTCGACGAGGCCGGGGGCGCGCCGCGTCGCGAGCTCGTGGACTCGCTGCTGGATCTCCTCGTTCGACATCCCCGGCTCGAGGCTCCAGTTGGAGGCGAAGATGCGCTCCAGGAATGGGACCACCTCCTCCAGGCTGGGGGTCTCCGGTTCTCCGAAGTTGAGTAGGACGACGCCGATCACTCGGCGGCTCCTTTGACGTTCAGCTGACTGTTTGATCGGAGTACTCATCTATCGGTATCGACGCCGTACTCGTGCACGGCCCGCACGACCGCCGCGATCACCTCCGGGTCGGTCTCCGGGTGGAGCCCGTGGCCGAGGTTGAAGATGTGCCCCGGCCGGCCGGCCACGCGCCGGAGGATCTCCTCGGAACGCTCGATGGCCAGATCGGCGCCCGCCAGCAGGAGGGTGGGGTCCAGGTTGCCCTGGATCGCCCGGTCCAGGCCGATCCTCTGCCACGCCTCGTCGATCGGGATCCGCCAGTCGACGCCGATCGCATCGCCGCCGGCGGCGGCGTACAGAGAGAGGTGGCGTGGGTTTCCGGTCGCGAAGTGGATCGACGGGACGCCGGCCTCCTCGAGGCGCTGGAAGATCGTCCTCGAGTGCGGAAGCACGTGCCGCTCGTAGTCCTCGGTGGAGAGAGAGCCCGCCCACGAGTCGAACACCTGCACGGCGCCCGCGCCGGCCTCGAACTGCGCGACGGCGAACTCGGCCACGTGCCGCGCCCAGAAATCAGCCAGCTCGCGCCACACCTCGGGCTCGGTCCACATGAAGCGCTTGGTCTGATCGAGCCGCTGGGCCCTCGTGCCCTCGAACAGGTACGAGCAGAGCGTGAAGGGAGCGCCGACGAATCCGATCACCGGAACCGGCAGACGCTCCTCGAGGAGCGAGATCGCCTCGAGCACGAAGGAGAGCGTCTCTCGCGGGTCCGAGGGCTGCAGCCGCTCGAGGTCGGCCGGCAGGCTCAGGGGTGGATCCACGACCGGACCGATCGTCGGCTGGATCTCGAACTCCAGCCCCGCGCCGATGAACGGCGTGGCCAGATCAGTGAACAGGACGGCGGCGTCGACCGGATAGTACTCGAGCGGAAGCGCCGTCACTTCGGCAGCGGCCTCGGGGTCGTACACGATATCGAGGAAGCTCCGCCGAGCCCGGATCTCCCGGTAGCGGGGCAGCGATCGGCCGGCCTGCCGCATGAACCACACTGGGGTCCGGTCCACGGGCTGGCGCCGCAGGGCGCGCAGTAGACGGTCGTTGAATCCTGGTCGGCTCATAGGGCCGAGAACTCTACGGCGCCCTTCGGCTCCTCGCCAGCTGCGGGCGGCGAGATTGAAGAGGTCGACGTTGGCCGCACCGGTTCGCGGGCCCGCAGCATCGGTTCGCGGCCCGGCGGCCCTGGATCTATGATGGAGCGACGGGAGGCCGAGCACGGGCTACCCTGCGGCGCGCAGCGAGTCCCGAACGGGCGTATCGAACAAAGGGAGGAAGAGGGTGAGCGAGAACGATTCCGACGTCGTGATCACGGCCCTGGAGAATGGGCCCTATCTGGTGACGGGCGCGGCGCGCGTGAACGATCCCGATGGGGGCGCGTGGGACACTAAAGGGCGCGCCACCTTCGCGCTGTGCCGGTGCGGTGGATCCCGAAACAAGCCGTTCTGCGACGGCACGCACTCGGCGATCGGGTTCGCGGCGGCGGAGCGAGCGGTCGAGGAAGGACTCACATAGCAAAGCCCCGGCATCTCCGAGAATCGTGGCTCCTCTGACCAAGGCCCTCGCCCTCACCGGAGGCCTGCTCCTCGTCGTCTCTTGCTTGACCCTTCTGTTTGCCCGGTGGGGCACCATGTCCCGCCTTGGAAGAACGCTGGCCATCGCCGCCGGCGAGATCGCCGCGATCTTCTGCTTGCTCGTTCTGTTTGCCCACGTGAGGGACTACGAGGTGGCGAAGACCGTGGAACAGGACCCGAGCCTGCCGCATTTCACGGTCGGTGGGGTCGTGCTCCATGGAGAGACGTTCGGCTCGCCCGAGGATCCCACCGTGATCGCCGTCCACGGCGGGCCCGGATTGCACTATCGAAACCTGCTGCCGCTCAAGGCGCTCAGCGACGAGTTCTTCGTCGTGCTGTACGATCAGCGTGGGACCGGATTGTCTCCTCGGGTCGATGACGACGAGCTCACTCTCGATTCCTACCTGGCCGACCTCGACGCCCTGGTGGAGCGCTACAGCGCGGGACGGAAAGTGAACCTGATCGGCCATTCCTGGGGCGGGATGCTCGTGTCGAGCTACCTGGGTCTCCATCCCGAGAAGGTGGGCCGTGTCGTCTTTGCCGCGCCGGGACCGCTCGACGACGAGATGACCGCCGGCTTCGAGTCCAAGTTCGACATAGGCGTGAGGTTCCTCCTGCACGTGGCCGGATCATGGCTTCTCTCACCATTGGCCTCGGGGCCCGACCCTCACGCCTCAGCCGACTGGTTTCAGTATCAGATGCTTGCCGCCTTCGAAGGCGACGACGGCCCGTTCGACGGCTACTTCTGCGACCGTGAACCTCCGCGACTGACGCATTGGAGGTTGGGCCGCCGAGCCTGGATTGCCGTGCGCAAGTCGTACTCCAGCCGGCGAGAGTCCCGGGGTGGTTTCGTGGAAGGCGTGGAGCAGTTTGGGGAGGAGGTTTTGTTCATCGCCGGTGCCTGTGACCTGATTCTCGGCCCCGAGTTCCAGCGCGAGCAGATGCTGCTCTTTCCCAAGGCGAGCATGGTGGTCATCGATGGAGTCGGGCACGAGATGTTCGCGGAG
>JBDHFW010000089.1:0-13245 GCA_039590175.1 Gemmatimonadota bacterium
CGAGGGCGGGATGCCACAGAAGCTTCCGGTTCCCTACGGCGAGTTCGGCACGATCGCACCCGACGGGATGACGTTGGCCTACATGCCGCAGTCGCGGGACTTCCGAACCTGGAAACGCTATCGCGGCGGGATGAACCCGGACATCTGGCTCTTCGACCTCCAGAGCCTCGAAGCCGAGAACATCACCCAGGGCGACGCCAACGATGCCCAGCCGATGTGGGCGGGCGAGACGCTCTACTACCTGAGCGACGCCGGCCCGGCGATGCGGAACAACATCTGGGCCCACGACCGGAGCAGCGGCCAGAAGCGTCAGGTGACGGAATTCACCGACTTCGACGTCCACTTCCCGGCGATCGGTCCCGAGGAGATCGTGTTCGAGGCGGGCGGCAAGCTCTTCCTGATGAGCCTGGAGAGCGAGGCGATTCGAGAGGTCGAGGTCAACGTGGTCACCGACCTCGCCAGCCTGAAGCCTCGGGTCGAGAAGGTGGCCGGCAACGTCCAGGCGGGCTGGATCTCGCCCTCCGGCAAGCGCGCCGTGATAGAGGCGCGGGGCGAGCTATTCAGCGTGCCGGCCGAGCATGGCCCGGTCCTCAACCTCACGCGCAGCCCCGGGGTGGCCGAACGGTCACCCTCCTGGTCGCCGGACGGCGAGTGGATCGCCTACTGGAGCGACCGAAGCGGGGAGTACGAGCTCACGATCCGGCCGGCCGACGGCTTGGGCGAGGAGCGGGCGCTCACGAACCTCGGAGCCGGCTACCGCTACACGCCCCACTGGTCACCCGACAGCCGGAAGCTGGCGTTCGTGGACGAGACGGAGACGTACTGGATCCACGACATGGACGCCGCCACGACGACCCGAATCGACAAGGGCGAGACACGCAGCCACGGCGGCCTCGACCATCACGACTTCGGGTGGTCGCCGGACAGCCGCTGGCTCGCCTACAGCCGGGCGGTGGACAACAACAATCTGGCGATCTTCCTCTACGACACCAGCAGCGGGCAGCTGCACCAGGCCACCTCCGGCTACTACACGGACTCGCACCCGAGCTTCGACCCGGAGGGGCAGTACCTCTACTTCTCCACCACGCGCAACTTCGAGCCGATGTACGGCGATTTCGACAACTCGTGGACCTATCCGAACTCGCAGCACATCGTCGCGGCCGCGCTCCGCTCCGACGTGCCCTCTCCGCTCCCGCCGCGGAACGACGAGGAGAAGGGTGACGATGAGGAGGAGAACGGAAACGGGAACGGCGAGCCTGGGAACGGGAACGGCGAGGGCGCTGACGAGCCCGAGTCGGTCGAGATCGAGATCGACGGCCTCGAGGAGCGGATCGTGATCCTTCCTGTCGAGGCGGGCAACTACGATGTCCCGGAGGGAGCGAAGGGGAAGGTCGTCTACTTCCGAGGGGCCCGCACCGGCTCCGTCGAAGACGCTCCTAGCGCGATCCTCTACTACGACTTCGAGGAGCGGGAGGAGGAGACGATCGTTGGCGACGCCGACGGTTTTGTGCTCTCCGCCGACGGGAAGAAGCTACTCGTGTGGAAGGATGAGTCGGCGGCGATCGTGAAGCTGGCGGCGGACCAGAAGATGGATAAGCCGCTGCGCTTGGGCGAGATGGAGATGCTGGTAGACCCGAAGGCCGAGTGGAAGCTCCTGTTCAACGACGCGTGGCGCTTCCAGCGCGACTTTTTCTACGACCCGGGGATGCACGGCGTGGACTGGGACGCGATGCGGGCCCAGTACGGCGCGCTGATCGACGATGCGGTGACGCGTTGGGACGTGAACTACGTGATCGGCGAGCTGATCGGCGAACTGAACGCCTCGCACTCCTACCGCAGAGGCGGGGACACGGAGGCGGGCGAGCGGCGCGGCGTCGGGCTGCTGGGCGCGAACTGGTCGCTGGTGGACAACGCGGGCAACGTCGTCCGAGGCCGTGGTCTCACGGCGGGACAGGGTGCCTACCGGATCGATGAGATCATCCGCGGAGCGCTCTGGGATGCCGAGGTGCGTTCGTCACTGGACGTTCCCGGCGTCGACGTGAGCGAGGGCGACTACGTTCTGGCCGTGAACGGGAACCCGGTCGACACCTCCAAGGATCCGTGGGCCTCCTTCCAGGGCGTCGCCGGCGAGACCGTGATCCTGACGGTGAACGACCGGCCGACGATGACCGGCGCAAGGCAGGTCGTCGTCGAAACGATGGACTCCGAGACGCGGCTCCGCCACCTGGCCTGGATCGAGAATCAGCGAGAGCGCGTCGAGGCCGAGACGGATGGCCGCGTGGGCTACATCTACGTGCGCGACACGGGCAGGGGCGGACAGAGCGAGCTCTTCCGCCAGTATCGGGCGCAGTGGAACAAGCCGGCCCTCATCATCGACGAGCGATTCAACTCGGGCGGGCAGATCCCCGATCGATTCATCGAGCTACTCAACCGCACGACGCTCAGCTACTGGGCGGTCCGCGACCGGCAGCAGTTCCAGAGCCCGTCCACCGCCCACAACGGACCCAAGGTCATGCTGATCAACGGGTGGAGTGGTTCGGGCGGCGACCTCTTCCCGCAGTACTTCAAGCAGGTCGGCCTAGGACCTCTGGTGGGGATGCGGACCTGGGGAGGCCTGATCGGTATCAGCGGTGCGCCCCCGATGGTGGATGGCGGAGTCGTCACGGTGCCGACGATCCGGATGTACCATCCCGACGGCACCTGGTTCAACGAGGGCTACGGCGTGGAGCCGGACATCCAGGTCCCCGAGAGCCCCTCCGAGCTGGCTCGCGGGATCGACACCCAGCTCGACGCCGCGATCAACGAGTCACTCCGCCTCCTCGAGGTAAGGCCGCCCCCGGTCGTGGCTCAGCCGCCGTACGAGGATCGGACGGCCGGCGGGGCGTACTCGGCGCCCGAAACGGCAAGCGGGGACGGGAATTAGGAGGCGATTCGACGCGGTAGACAGGGCCCGGGGTGGGTGGACGCCCCGACCTCGAGCGCCCCGGTGGTTTCCAGCCGCCGGGGCGTTTGGCTATATGGCACGTCCGCATAGCTCGATGTGCTCGCGGTTCAGTGGAATCTTGGAGGGCTCCGTCCACGTAGAGCAAACCGCCGTGGTCGATACCTTCGACCGGTTGAAGGACGAGGTGGGCGTCCCACTCGATGTCTTCGTCAACTGGGAGGAGGTGTGGGCCCACCTGGAGCTTGGGAACGATGAACGCGCCCTCGGCATCGTGAAGAACCAGAAGGGTCGAATCGAGTGGGAGGGCCGCCACCGCACGCTCACGGCCCTCCGCGTACTTTACGAGGAGGGCCGGGCACACGAGCTGCTGGGCGAGACGGCCGAGGCGGCCGCGGCGTACGAGAAGCTGGTGGACCAGCTCGGAGATGCACTGGCAGAGGTTCCACGCCTGGCCGACGCGCCGAGCGCCTGGCGCGGCTGCAGAGCGGATAGGCGGCCAGGCGGCCCTCCCGACGACCGCAGAGAGGGGCCGTCTCTTCTTGCCGCACCGGTCCCCGCCCTTCCAAAAGACGCCAGCCTTGGTTAGGGTTTAACTCTACGTACCTGTCCCGTCCTGCCTGCTTCCGCGCCCCGTGTGCCCGCTGCAGTTCCGTCAAGCGCCCTTGGAGGCTTGATCAGCGGAGATCTCCTCGTCCGGCAGCGCTCGGCGGAGCGGCAGGCGTGCGCGCCGGCACGAACGGAGGAGGGAGCCATGTACGATGAGGTCACCGGACTTCCAGACCGGCGCGCCCTCGAGACCTCTCTCGCGGCGGAGTTCACGAAGGGCCGGTGGAAGGGGAGATCTTTGTCCTCTACGTCGTCGGGAAGGTGCTCGAACTGCAGGGGCGAAGGAGGAACGTGGTCGGCCGCTTCGGCGGCGACGAGCTCGTCGCTCTCCTGCCCGGAACGAGCGGGCGTCGCGCGGCTTCCTTCGCCAAGCGCGTCGCTCTCGACGTGCTGGATCAGTTCGGGGAGAACGGCTCGACGGTCACGGTGAGCTGCGGCGTTGCCACGCGGGACGCGTCCATGACCCACTTCAGCCAGCTTATCGAGTTGGCCGACGCGGGCCTTCAGGCGGCCAAGCGGCGGGGAGGAAACGGCGTCGGCATCGGCGATGCCGGTACCACGGTGGCCCGGCTTCCGCGCCGCGTCGCCCTCGAGGCCCTACGCTGGCCGAGGTCCGCTTGACGTAAGGCGGTCCGGCTCGCTCCAGTAGGTAGATAATGACGGGATCCTACTTGGGTGGTTGGCAGATGGGCCGTCGAGCGGCGAGGTGAGCTCGGCGCAGGATCCTGACCTTCGCCGGAAGACTTTCCCCACGCAGCCCCTGTCGGCGTTTCGCGCTTTTCACTTAGCTTAACCGCCGTCCCCCTCTGGTCCGGAGGGCGGGCTTGTTTTCGGTTGCGGATCTGTCCCGGAGGAGCAGCTGAACACCCAACCGGCATTGGAAGACGCACCTCGCGTTCTGGCGATCGACTGGTCGGGCGCGAAGAGCGGCGCTCGGCGTAAGATCTGGCTGGCGGAGGCTCGCAACGGCGAGCTCGTCCGACTCGAGAACGGCCGGAACCGGGGCGAGGTCGCGGAGCACCTTGTGGACGAGCTGGAGCGGGATCCGCGGCTGCTCGTCGGCCTGGATTTCGCCTTCTCGCTTCCGGCCTGGTTCCTCCGTGATCACGAATTGACGACGGCGAGAGAGCTCTGGCAGCTGGCCGACCGAGAGGCCGAGGCCTGGCTCGAACACTGCGAGCCTCCGTTCTGGGGTCGACCGGGCCGCACCAAGCCGGAGCTGCCGTCGCACTTCCGGCGCACGGATGCATCGGTTCGGCCCGTCGGCGGCATCCGTCCGAAGAGTCCGTTCCAAATCGGTGGGGCGGGAGCCGTGGGCACGGGATCGCTTCGCGGGATGCCGATGCTGCAGCGGCTGAGCGATGCGGGATACCGCGTCTGGCCCTTCGATCGGGCCGAGCCGCCGGCCGTTGTAGAGATCTATCCGCGCCTGCTTACCGACGCGGTGGTGAAATCGAGCCCCAAGGCCCGAGCTGACTACATCGACGCCAGGTTGCCGGAGCTGAGCGGGCGACACCGGAGTCTCGCAGCTTCTTCCGAAGACGCTCTGGACGCGGCTGTCTCCGCCGTCGTTCTGTCTCGGGAAACGGTGGCCCTGACGGCCCTGGACGCGGCGACGGATCCCGTGGAGCTCCTGGAAGGCCACATATGGTGCCCGGATTACAGCCGCGCCACCGGGTCGGTCGAGGTCGATCGGTTCGAGGCGGAAGATGAAGTCGGCCCGCTCCCCGGCCTTCTTGCCGCCCTCCAGTTCGCCGCGGAAAGACACCGTGATCAGCGACGGAAGGGCAGAGAGGCGTCTCCGTACATCAACCACCCGATCGCCGTCGCGCGGCTCCTGGCCGAGGTCGGCGGCGTGTCGGATCCGGTTCTGCTTCAGGCCGCGATCCTGCACGACACGGTCGAGGACACCGAGACAACGCTCGACGAGCTGGAGGCTCGGTTCGGGCTGGAGGTGCGGAGAGTCGTCGAGGAGGTCACGGATGACAAGTCGCTCCCGAAGCTGGAGCGGAAGCGGCTCCAGATCGAGCACGCGCCACAGCGGTCGAACCGCGCCAAGCAGCTGAAGGTGGCGGACAAGAGCAGCAACCTGCTCGACATCGCACACCGTCCGCCCAAGAACTGGACACCGGAGCGGAAGCACGAGTACTTCGACTGGGCCGAGCGGGTGGCGGAAGGCTGTCGGGGCGTCAATCCAGCCCTCGAGGCCCGCTTCGACGAGGTGCTCAGGGAGGCTCGCGATTCGCTCATCGATAGTTGACGACCCATGGCAAGACTTCGGCATGAGGCCGGCATAGGGGGAGAGAAGCCATGATCCGTCGTGCGATGCCCTCGATCTTCGTCCTGTGCCTCGCGGCCGGCGCCTCGCGTCAGGCGACCGCGCAGCAGGCCGCTCGACTTGCCGACGACCCTCGGGTCGCGGATGCGGTGCGCGTCTGGGAGGAGTGGGTGGAGTACCAAGCGGCGCTGGACGGCGTACCCGGAATCTCCCTCGGCGTCGTTCACGACCAGGAGCTGCTCGCCTCGAACGCCTTCGGCTATGCCGACCCCGAGAGCGGAAGCGTAGCGACGCCCGAGACGCTCTACAGCATCTGCTCGATCTTCAAGCTGTTCACGAGCGTCGCCGTCATGCAGCAGAGGGATGCCGGCGCACTCCGGCTCGACGATCCGGTCGCCGAGCACCTGCCGTGGTTCGACATTCGCGATGTGCACCCGGACGATGGACCGATCACGATCCGCGGGATCCTGACGCATTCGGCCGGGCTGCCCCGGGAATCGGACTACCCGTACTGGACGGGCTCCGAGAACTACAGCACTCCGGTCTTGCTCACCGGGGTCCTGGGCGATGGGGAGGGTGAGATCGACATCGAGACGGTGAACGGAAACGTCACGGTCCGGGGCCTCTAGCCGTCAGGCGCCTGCCCCAAATGCTTTCCGCCACCTCCACGGATCTGGCGAGCTGCCCCCGCTGCTCCGGCCGCGTGCAGCTCACGGTGGGGCGCTTCGCCCGGGACATCTCGGGCACGCGCTTCGCCGCGTTCCTCGCCCACCACCTCGCCGTCTATCAGAGCGCTGAGATCCGAGACGTCATCCGGGACATCCGCCCCGGTTTGCCGGAGCCGCTCGAGGGCGCTGTGGGCCGCCTGGCGATCGACCTCGCCGAGAGGATCGAGTCCGGCGAGCTCGACGGGCGGGACACGGCGCACGTCCTGGAGAGCGTCGTCAGGGGCGCGGCGATCCTGGCCAAGCGATCCGGGATCTCGATCGGAGACGCCACGGCGCTGGACTTCTTCGAGGCAGCGGTGCTTGAAACCGCGCTCCTCATCGACGAGCGGCCCGCAGTTCGAGCTCGGTTGCTCGCGGCGGAGCGAGGCTGGCTGACCCGTTACAGGTGGAGCGTGCTATCCGCCGCCGTCGGGTTGCTGCTGCTGCTCTGGCAGCCGTCCTGGCTGCCGCCAATCGTCGGCTGGACGCTTCTTGGCCTGGCGATACTTCCCCCCGTGGCAAGCTGGATCCGCGAGAGAGCGGAGGCTTGATGGGCCGGAGCGCGATTCTGCTGGCGGCGGCGCTGCCGGGCGCTCTCTGGCTGGGGGGACTGCCGGCCGTCACGCAGGAGACGGAATCACTGGATGGTGAATACGGGCTGTACGTGGCGGAGGCGGGAGATACGATCCAGGTACGCTGGCTCACCGCCGTCCCGGACTCCGGCTTCGTGACGATCCGGACCACCGGGTCCGGCCGCGCAGCAGACGAGATCCGCCTCACGACGGGCCGGGGCCGGGCCCATGCCGTCTCTGTTGTACGGCCGGTGGACGGTCCGCTTACGCTCCGCTACGGCGCGGTCGGCAGCGACGAGGATCGTCACCAGACGATTATCTGGCCGGTACCCGAGCGCCCGCCCACCGGTATCGGTCCGGTGGACTCGCTCTTCGTGGTCGGGGACGTTCACGGCGAGTTCGACACGCTGACCGCCGTTCTCGAGAACGCCGGGTTGATCGATTCGGACGCCCGCTGGAGCGCTGGAAGAAACCATCTCGTCTTCCTGGGCGACCTCTTCGATCGTGGATCGGACGTCACCCGCACTCTGTGGTTCATCTACGGCCTCGAGAGACAGGCGGAAGCCGCCGGCGGGCGGGTCCATGTCGTGCTCGGCAATCACGAGATCATGGTGCTCACCAACGATCTCCGCTACGTGTCGGAGAAGGAGCAGCTCATCGCCGAGTTGCACGGAACGCCCTACGCGAGACTGTTCGACGTTCGCCGGTCCGTGCTCGGAACCTGGTTGGCCACGAAGCCGGGTCTAATCCGGATCGGTGACGTGCTGTTGGCTCACGGCGGGGTCGGACGCGACTTCGCCGCCTATTCTCTGCAGGCGTTCGACGACACCTTGGCCGCATTCATGTCCGAGGAGCTCTTCTACCGGTGGAGTCTTCCGCCCGATACCCTCCTTCCTCGCATCGCGATGGACTCGACGGCGCTCGAGCGCCGTCTCGACTTCTTCTTCGGCGAGAACAGCGTCTTCTGGTATCGGGGCTACGTTCGGGCCGATACGCTGCAGGAGGAGCTGCGCCGGGTGCTGGACCGATTCGAGAGCGAGCTGCACGTCGTCGCCCACACGACCGTCGACGAGATCGCGCGCCGCTACGACGGGGCGCTGCTGGCGGTCGACCTCAACGCTCCGGCGACCCAGCTGCTGTTCCTGACGCAAGAGGCGGATCGCCTGCGGGCCTTTCGATACGGGACGGAAGGCCCGGCCGAGCCGCTGCAGCCCGACTAGCCACGCTACCGCAGCCCGACCAGCCACGCGATCCGGATCGCTACGCGGCGCGGATCCTTTCCCTGCGGTCCGCGCGACCGGGTGCCTCGAGATCTTCGCTGCCGAGGTGGATGGACCACCATTCGGCCGCCTTCTCGCCGGTCCACGGCTCCTCGAGCGAGATTCCGCGAAGCGCGGTTCTCAGCTCTCCCGCGTCCCGGAAGCGGTCATCGGGATTCTTCTCCAGGCACCGCAAAACGATGCGCTCCAACTCCGGCGCGATCGGCAGCTCGGCCACCCTGGACGGTGGGGTCGGGACCGATTTGATGTGATCCGCCAACACCTCGATGACGGAGGTCGATGCGAAGGGCGGTTGTCCAGTCAGCATGAAGTAGGCGGCAGCGCCGAGGCCGTAGATGTCCGCACGGACGTCCACGCTCTCGGGCTTCAGGACGGACTCGGGGGCGATGTAGAACGGGGTGCCGAAAACGATCCCCGGCTGGGTCAGGGTGGGGTCGGCGCACGACTCCACCTTCTTCGACATCCCGAAATCCAGGACTTTCACGAAGTCGTACATGCCTCCGCGGTCGGTCAGGAAGATGTTTCCGGGCTTGACATCCCGGTGCACGATGCGGCGTGCATGCGCCTCGGACAGCGAGCCGCACACCTGCTTGAGGATGTGGATGCAACGTTCCGAGGCCAGCGGCCCGAATCGATCGACGAGCTCCTGGAGGTTCATTCCCGCCAGGTACTCCATCGCATAGAAGAAGGTGTTCTCGCGCTCCCTTCCGTAGTCCATGATCTCGATCGTATTCGGGTGCGTGAGGTCCGAGGCCAGCTGGATCTCTCGCTCGAAGCGAGCCAGTCCGCTCGGATCCGTGGATTCCGAAGCGCGCAGGACCTTGATCGCGGCCGGCCTGCACATCCGCTCGTGCTGGGCAAGAAACACATCGGCCACACCGCCCGAGTCGAGGCGGCGAAGGATCCGGTAGTCGCCTAACCGGCGCGCACGCTTGACGGAGGGCAGGCGAAGGCCGAAACGGGACACAACGGCCGACGCGATCGCTATCGAGATGAGAATCGACGCGGTCAGCACGACTTGCGTGATGAGCGCGGCCGGCCCCCCGTGCTGCGTCCAATGCTCGACCGCTCTTCGGAAGAAGCCGGAGCCCACGGCCGGCGCCAGCACCGAGGCCAGCAGGGTGATCATCGCGTGGGCCAGCGGGACGATGACCAGACCGAGCGCCAGGCCCAGCAGGAGCATGGGTCGCCGGCGACTCCAGATCGAATCCCTCTTCCGGGTCGTGTGGAACCTGTGTGAGTTTCTCATCGGTCGTCTCGCCTCGTGCGGTTTTGCGCTCTCTGCGCCTCGGCATGGATAGCTGGCTAGGAGAGCGTGATCTTCCCCTCATCCACCTTCTTGATGACCTTGCGGATCCGGTCCCAGATCTGGCCGATCTCCCCCTTGGTGAGGCCGAGCTGCACGATATCGGCGCTCCGTCGAAGCCCTCTCTTGGGATTCAGAGGCTCGGTAGGCGTCTCCGGCACGAGCTGGTCGCCGACCAGCCTGAACTGCGCGACCACGCCGAGACGCCGTTCCAGATCCTCCCGCGTGATGGCGCGCAGCCGCTCCAGCGTCTTTCGGGGCAGGCTCTTCACACGGAGCCTGCGCCACTTGGTTCCCCGGTCGCTCCTCTCTCTCCGGCTGAAGGCCACCCCGTTGTCGACCGCGAAGAGCCGGGGGTTGGAGGTGACGCTCGAGATGAGGACGTTCCCGCCGTTCGAGTCGCTGTGGAGGATCAGGTAGGTGAAGAGGTCGAGGTTGGCAAAATGCCGTGCGTACACGGTATCTCTTTCGAACCGACTCTTATCCCAGATGTCCTTTGCGGTGACGTTCCACAGCCAGTACTGGAGGACGACCAAAACGGATCTCGTGTCGTCGAACGTGGGCCCCGCCCACTGCTCCATCTCGCGGTACTGGTCGACGGAAACGCAACGGGCCACGGTCGGCGGCACGACGTATTCCGATTCGTCCAGGAAGAGCTTCTGGAACTCGTACGCCGCGATCTCGTACCGCGGCCGGTTGTTGAACACGCCAATGCCGCCGCGCGGAGCCTTCGCCCACTTGGCCAGCATGAAGGTGCTGTCCTCAAACCGGAGTGCCACCCTTTGAGTGCGGTCTCCGTTGAAGCGGGTGTCCGCCCAATCCAAGACCTGAAACTCTCGCTTCCGGAGCATCGACTCGATGGAGTCCGGCGGAAACCAGATGTTGAGATCCTGCGCCGGCAGGGGCGGCGCGAGGGCCAGGCAAAGCGCGAAGGCGAAAGAAAGGGCGACCGCCAGGCAGAATGCGAACGTCCATGCTCGGCGCCCCTCATCAACCGCCCGTGTCTGCCCAAGAAGGGAGCTCATAAGGTTTCGAGCCGCCATCGTGAACCTCCCGTAGAACTCGTCGGCTCCTGCGATCGGCTTCGGGCCGTTTCCGGCCGATGCCGCGCCCTGTCTTCGAGTCCACGATCGCGATGGCGTGTCACCCCAACGACCCCGCAGCGTCACCCGCGGGTGACGGGTGTCTAACGCGTGGATCTATATTGCATTAACGTGCGGACGAGATTCGCCGAGGGGCCACCTCTTCGAGCTCCTGCCGGTACGGAAGCCTCAACCCGCCAGCTCGATGGTCTCCCGGTAGTCGGGGATTCGGGTCTCGATCCCGGACCTCGTGACCGCGGCGGCGAGCGATTCGAGCGCGGGCTCTTCTCCGTGAACGAGACAGATGCCCTGTGGGCGGCCGTCCATCGCCTCCAGCCATTCCAGCAGGCCGCGCCGGTCGGCGTGGGCGGACAGCCCGTCCAGCTTCTCCACCTCGCACCGAATCTGGACCTGGCGGCCGTGGATCTTGAGGCTATCGTCCCCCCGCAGCAGTGCGGCGCCGCGTGTCCCCGGGGCCTGGTAGCCGGTCAACAGGAGGGTGTTTCGGCGCTCACCGCCGAACGCCCTGATGTGATGGAGTATCCGGCCTCCGCTCAGCATGCCCGCCCCGGCCACGACAATGAAGGGACCGCGGCGCCGGTTCAGCGCCTTCGACTCATCGACGCTTCTCACCAGACGCACGCGGCCGAAGGCCTGACGGCACTCCTCGATGGAGAGCCGATGGTAGGCCGCGTGGCGCACGTACAGCTTGGTGACGTCGATCGCCATCGGGCTGTTGAGGTAGACCGGCACCTCCGGCAGCTCTCCGCCGTCGATGAGCTCGTAGACGGCGTGCAGGATCGCCTGCGAGCGCCCCACGGCGAAGGCAGGCACCATCAGCACGCCTCCCCGGCCCAGGGTGCGGCGAGCGACCTCACCCAGGTTCTCCTCCAGATCGGCATTGGGATGATCTCGGTTCCCGTACGTCCCCTCCATCACGATCCAATCAGCAGGGAGCGGGCTCTCCGGGGGCGGGATCAGCGGAGCATCGTCGCGGCCGAGGTCGCCGGAGAAGAGGAACCTCGTGCCGTCCCATGTGATCGTCAGGCTGGCCGCGCCCAGGATGTGTCCGGCCGGCTCGAAGCGGCATGTCCAGGACCCCAGGTCCACGTCTGTGTGATACCCGACGGCCTCCAGCCGCTTCGCCACCCTCTTGGCGTCATCCTCCGTGTAGAGCGGGAGCGCCGGCCTGTGTTTGGAGAATCCCTTCCGGTTCGCGTATGCCGCGTCCTCCTCCTGCAGGCGCCCGCTGTCGGTCAGAAGGATAGGCACCAGATCCTCGCTCGGGGGCGTGCAGTAGATCGGCCCCCTGAACCCGTCCCGTACCAGCGCGGGCAGATAGCCGCTATGATCGATGTGAGCGTGGGTCAGGACGACCGCGTCGATCTCCGACGGCTTCACCGGAAGGGACCGCCAGTTCCTCTGCCGCAGCTTCTTGAGTCCCTGGAAGAGGCCGCAGTCCACCAGCACCCGCTGATCGCCGGCGCTCAGCAGAAACTTCGAGCCCGTGACCGTCCGGGCGGCGCCCAGAAAGGTGATCTCCATGGCTAGGTGGCGCCGTGAGTCCAGTGCGCCATCTGCTCGGCCGTGGCGAGCATTCCCCCGTTCCCTCGAAGGTTCCAGGAGACGCGCGGATCCACCTCCTGGGCGAGGAGCGGGCTGAAGGACAGAGCCAGGAGGGATGTGGAAGCGAGAGCGGTGGGCATGATCGGGAACAATTCGAGCCTTCCTTGATTCCTCCCAGGAGCCGTTACGGCGCGTCTTCTCAGCTGGCGAACCGGAAACGAAAACGTTAGAATGCTAACGTCTGACCGGAGGTATTGCGGTCGGCCGGCGTGGATTTGAATCCGCAGCTTGAAGGCACGCCGGTCCCGGGAGACGAACCTTCTAAGACGCGGTGGAGGGCCTGCTCTGCGAAGTTTGCCGGCAGGCCCTTTTGCGTCCCGCGGGGCCGCACCCCTGCTGCGTGCGGCGTCCTCCTCTTTCTCGCGGGGCGACGGAAGCGGATCACACACCCCGTCGCTGGCCCCCATTGACGAAAACCCTTGCAGTTGAGTAGATTATTCAGCGTGTACGGCAAGCTCGACAAATAAGTGGGACCGAGCACCGCCTCGGAACCCGCTTTTTTTTTGGCAAGCCGGCACCAGGCTCACGGCCGATCGAACGGCAGGGCCTGAGAGATCGATGCGGCGAAGGCCGCAAATGCACGTGTTCGGTAGTGGCGGCAAGACCCGTACTCCCGACACACACCACCAGCAACATCGGGAGTACATCGATGGCGAACACAGGGACCGTAAAATGGTTCAGCGACGAGAAGGGCTACGGATTCATCGAGCGTGAGAATGGCGAGGGCGATGTCTTCGTCCACCATTCGGCGATCCAGGGTGAGGGCTTCAAGACCCTCGCCGAGGGCCAGCGCGTCGAGTTCGAGGTCGTGCAGGGTCAGAAGGGCCCGGCGGCTGAGAACGTG
>JBDHFW010000090.1:0-9565 GCA_039590175.1 Gemmatimonadota bacterium
CGCGGCGGGATGCTGGCGAATCGGCGAGCCGACGCCGGACGAGGCGATCGTCAGCTGGGCGGCGTATCCGGACACCGTGGTCGTAGGCGAGAGCTTCTCCCTGGAGTTCGCCGGCCCGGTCTCCCCGACGACCTGCGGGCGGCTCGACACCGCGGTCGTCGCGCTCTCGGAGGCGGAGATCGTGCTCTCCGCGGAGCGAAGCGTGTTCGATGCCACGTGCTCGCGGGAGCGCGTCAGTTTCTATCACGCGCGACCGTTCAGCCTCGAGCGTGCCGGACGGTACCGTGTGCGAACTCGCGGCGGGCTCGATCTCGGGACGATCACCGCGGTCGACTCCGGCCGTTTCTCGCCGATGGTCGCCGTGGGAGAGGGCACCGTGCGTAGCGTCGGCGGCTGCTGGCTGTTCGGTCCCGGGTGGGCAGCCAACCAGCGACCCTTCGCGCTTCGGGATACCCCGGACGAGATCGCCGCGGAGGCGGGAACCGACCGCGTCGTCTTCGTGCGCGGCTCGTTCGCAGGATTCACGCTCTGTGGGCGCTGGGGGTCGAGACCCAGCATCCGGGTCGACTCTTCCCGGGTGACGGAGCGTCGCGGTCGCGACTACTACGACTAGCGAGATGTACGAGCAGCGAGAGAGCCTAGCGAGATGACGCTTTATTCGGAACGGATCGGAGGAACCACGTTGAATCAGGGGTTGAGCGAGCGGCTGGCTCGCGAGCTGGGCGAGATGCGCGATCGGGGCGTGCTGAAGACGCTGCGTCACATAGAGGGCCCTCAATCGGCGGTGATCCGGCTGGAAGGCTTCGGCGAGGTCGTGAACCTCTGCTCGAACAACTACGTCGGGCTGTGCGACCAGCCGTCGGTCATGCAGGCCGTTCGTGACGGCGTGGACCGATATGGAGCCGGGACTTCCTCGGTTCGCTTCATCTGCGGGACGTTCACGATACACCGCGAGCTCGAGGAGGGGATCGCCGACTTCCTGGGGACGGAGGCGTCGATCACCTACACCTCCTGCTGGAACGCCAACGAGGGGCTCTTCGCGCCCGTGCTCGGCGAGGACGACGCTCTGATCAGCGACGCCCTCAATCACGCCTCCATCATCGACGGGATCCGGCTCTGCAAGGCGCAGCGCAAGATCTACCGTCACATGGACATGGACTACCTCCGGGAGGTGCTGGAGACCTCGCGCGACGCCCGTCATCGGCTCGTCATCTCCGACGGTGTGTTCAGCATGGAAGGGGAGATCGCCCCGCTGCCGGAGATCCGCGAGCTGTGTGACCGGTTCAACGCCATCATGGTCATCGATGACTCCCACGCCACCGGAGTTCTGGGTGAGACCGGCCGCGGGACGCCCGAGCACTTCGGGATGCACGGCGAGGTGGACATCGTGACCTCGACCCTCGGGAAGGCGCTGGGCGGCATGGCGGGTGGCTTCACCGCCAGCACGCGAGATCTGTGTGACTACCTGACCCAGGTCTCGCGTACCCAGCTGTTCACGAACGCCGTTCCGCCCCACTCGGCGTGCGGCGCCCTCGCCGCCATCCGCCATCTGGAAGGCCACCCCGAGCTCGTCTCGAAGCTGAAGGCCAACACCGACTACTTCCGGGAGAGGCTGCTGGAGCTCGGCTACCGGCCGATCGAAGGCGACACCCCGATCGTCCCTGTCATCATCGGAGACACGTCGGACGCGATCGCTCTGAGCAACCAGCTCCTCGCGGAAGGCGTCTTCGTGATCGGCTTCGGCTTTCCTGTCGTGCCGAAGGGGGAGGCCCGGATACGGTGCCAGATCTCGGCCTCCCACGAGAGAGAGCACCTGGACCGGGCGTTGGACGCGCTGAAGAAGGTGGGTGGGAAGCTCGGGCTGATCTGAGCGCGATCACGCTGGGATCACGAGGCCGCCAGCCAGCTCGAAGGGGAGCTCAGGTCAGGGGCCACACGATGGGGAGCACGAAGAGAACCACCCCGAGCAGGACCGCGACGAGGGGAATCCCCACCCGCGTGTAGTCCGAAACCTTGTAGCCGCCCACACCCATGACCAGGAGGTTCACGGGGTGGCCAAAGGGGCTCATGAAGGCGCACGAGCTCCCGATCGCCACCACCATGAGGAGAGCGTAGGGCGACAGGCCGAGGTCGGCGGCGCTGCCGAGCGCGATCGGCGCCATCAGGACAGCCACGGCGGCGGTCGGCATGAACTGCGCGGCCAGCGCGGTGATCAGGAACAGAGACGCGAGAAGCGCCCGTGGACCCGCCGACCCGGCCGTTCCGAGAACCGACTGCGCGATGAGCCCGGCGGCTCCCGTTCCCTCCATGGCGAGTCCCAGCGCCAGCATCCCGGCGATGAGCAACAGGACCTTCCATTCGATGAACTTGTAGGCCTCGTCCGCCGTGAGGCACCCGGTGAGGATCATCAACAGGGCGCCCGTGGGAGCCGCGATGTAGATCGGCAGCAAGCGGACGCCCACCGAGAGGATCATGGCCGCCATGATGGCCGCTGCCAGGGGTGCCTTCCGCTCGCGAAACGCCTCCCGCACCTCTGCGCTGAGCACCAGCCAGTCAGGATCCTGCGCCAACTTGGCCAGCTCCGAGCGCCGGCCATACAGAAGCAGCGCATCCCCGAACTGGAGGGGCATCGAGCGGACCTTTACGTTCCAGTGATAGACGCGGCCGCTGCGCTCGATCGCGAGGACCATCAGCCCGTACCTCTCCCGGAAGCCGAGATCCTGCAGGGTTTTTCCGCCGATGGTGTTGCGCGGAGAGAGCGTGACCTCGGCGAAGCCGACCGTGTTGGACTCGAGATCCTCCAGCAGCAGGGGCTGCTCTCCGTCGAACTCGAGCCCCTGGATCCCCTCGAGGATGGAGAGGTCCTCCTCCCTGCCCTCCAGGAAGAGCCGATCACCGGCCCGCAGCACCGTGTCCCCCGCCGGAAGACGGCTTCTCTCGCCGTTGCGCCGGATCTCGAGCACGGTCAGGTCGAGGGCGGCCCGGATCCTCGTCTCTTCCAGCCGTCGGCCGTCCAGCCAGGAGCGCTCCGGAACGACCACCCGCAGCAACCTCCGCTCCAGGCGGTATCGCCGGCTCGCCTCCTCGCCTCCGATCAGTCGGACCTCGGAGAAATCGGGCGCCGCCCGAAGCCCCTCGAGGCGTTCCACATCCGCGCGCAGCAGCAGCACGTCACCCACCTCCAGCTGCGTCTGGTGGAGGCGCGTCCGCTTCACGACGCCACTGCGGTCGACGGCCAGCACGGTGGCGTGAAACCGACGTCGAAAGTTGGCGTCGACGATGTTCTCTCCGAGGATCGGAGCTCCGTGGCCCACGATGGCCTCCAGGAAGCCGACCGATTCAGAGAGGAGGTCCTCCGCGGCGGGGGGAGCCTCGGTGGATAGACGTCTCCAGCTCTTGGCGGCTTCGAGCGCCGAGCGCCGCCCCTCGACCACGACGCGGTCACCGGTTCGAAGCACGAACGTGGCCGCGGGGGCCAGGATGTAGTTTCCGCCGCGCACGACGGCCAGGATGGTGAGGCCGAGCACCGTTCCGAGCCGGCTCTCGACGAGCGTGCGACCCTCGAGCGTCGATCCGGCCGGAAGCTCGAGGCTGAACAGCGTGTTCTCGAGCTCGAACTGCGCCCACAGGCCGGCGCCGACCCCGCGCTCCCCGTCTTTTCGGCGCTCGGGAAGGAGCCGCCGGCCGATCAGCGCCATATAGGCGACCCCCGCGACGAGGGCGGCGATACCGACGGGCGTGAACGCGAACATGCCGAAGCCGCCGAGACCCGCATCGGCTGCCGCACCGCTGATCAGGATGTTCGGGGCGGTGCCGATCATGGTGGTCATGCCGCCAAGCAGCGAGGCGAAGGCGAGCGGAATCAAGAGCTTCGACGGTGAGTGGCCGGTACGGCCAGAGAGCTCCAGGACGACCGGAATGAGGAGCGCGCTGACCGCGATGTTGTTCATGATGGCGGAGAGAAGACCGGCCGTGACCATCAGGAGGAGGGTGAGCCGACCCGCACCCTCTCCGGCCAGCCGCAGGACGTGGTCACCGACGAAGTGCGCGATGCCCGTTCTGTACATGCCGCCGCTGAGCACCAGAACCGCGGCGATCGTGATCACAGCCGGGTTGCTGAACCCCTGGATGGCCTCCAGTCCCGTGATCAGACCCGTCAGGGCGAGCAGGAGTAGGACGATGAGCGCGACGAGGTCGTAGCGCACCCATTCGGTGACGAATAGCACGACGGCCGCCGCCACGATCGCCAGGACCAGCAGGATGGAGGGTGTCACAGAATCGCCGAGGCCGGATCCGGAGTCGAGGTCAACGCATCGGGCCCGAAAGGAACGGCGACCGTCCCCGATGGCAAGGCTTCCCCTCTGGCGGCCCGCGGGATCTGACTATAATTCGTGGGTCCGACACCGGGCAGCTTGCCCCACATCACACTGTGCCGGAAGGATCTCAGCCGCATGGACGCGCCCGAAGGGATCGTGATCGCTCCGTCGGTGCTGGCCGCCGACTACGCCCGTCTCGGAGAGCAGGTGCGGGAGGCCGAAGAGGCCGGCGCGCGTTGGTTCCAGCTGGATGTGATGGACGGCCGCTTCGTGCCGAACCTGGCGGCCGGACTCCCGGTGGCGCGAGCGCTTCGGGAATGCACGGAGGCGTTCATCGATACCCACCTGATGGTGCACGAACCCGGTAGGTTTCTGGCGCCCTTCGCCGATGCGGGTGCCGACCTCATCACGATCCACCAAGAGGCTAGCCTCCACCTGCACCGCGATCTCGTCGAGATCCGAAAGCTCGGCTGCCGTTGCGGGGTCGCGATAAACCCGGCGACGCCGGCGGAGGCGATCGGGGAGGTGCTCCACCTGGTCGATCTCGTTCTCGTCATGACCGTGAACCCGGGCTTCGGCGGGCAGCGGTTCATCGCGTCGGCGCTTCCGAAGCTGGGACGAATCCGGGAGATGGCGGCGGCGTCCGGGCTGGAGGGTATCCGTTTCCAGATCGACGGCGGCGTCGACACGGAGGCGGCGCCGCTCGCGGTAGCGGCCGGAGCGGATGTGCTGATCGCGGGCTCCTCGGTCTTCCGGGGCGCCGGCAGCGTGGCCGAGAACTTCAGGGCCCTGCAGGCCGCCGCCGCCGTGCCGGTGTGAGGCTGCCCTTCCCTCCGCGAGCGTGCCGCCGAGCCTTTCGACACCGGAAACCGATTTGACGCCGGATCCCAGTTCGACGCCGGAAACCAAAGGGAGGGTTGAGGGGTTCCACTTCAGAGACGCCGCCCGCTTGACCGGGCCGGAGAGCCCTCGAACCGATGACCGTGTGAAGATGACACCGCGCACATCGAAGGCCGGAAGGACGAGCGTTACGACCGTCTGTAGCTGTCGAATCAGCTTCCGACGGTGGGGGACCGCGGTGCGCGCGTAGATCGACAGATCGTTCCGGATGACGCCACGAGCCGCGAGCCCCAAGCTCGCGGCTTTCTTGTATCCAGGGTACTCAACGGAAGTGAAGGGGACGATGGAACCAGCCCTCGGCCTGCCGGAAAAGCCGGGCTCTCACGTGGCCCTGTCGCGCTCGGCGCGGACGCTCGTCGAGACCATCGGGCGGACGCCGCTGCTCCACCTGCCCTCGCCCGATCCGCGCGTCGAGGTCCTCGGTAAGGCCGAGTGGCTCAATCCGGGCGGCTCCGTGAAGGATCGCACCGCGTGGTCGATCGTTCGGGATGGGCTGTGGGCGGGCGGGCTCGCGGACCGGTCTCTTCTTGACGCCAGTTCAGGAAACACGGCCATCGCCTACGCCATGATCGGGGCGGCCGTCGGCTTCGAGGTCACCCTCTGCGTGCCGGAGAACGCGAGCCGGGAGAGGCTGCGGACCATGGAGGCCTTTGGGGCACGTCTCGTCCTCACGGACCCGCTCGAGGGCACCGACGGCTCGATCCTGGAGGCTCGACGCTTGGCCAAGGCGTCGCCGGATCGCTTCTGGTACGCCGACCAGTACTCGAACCCGGGAAACTGGCGGGCGCACTACGAGGGCACGGCTCTGGAGATCTGGCAGCAGAGCGGTGGCGGCGTCACTCACTTCGTGGCCGGCCTGGGCACGACCGGGACCTTGATCGGCACCGGCCGGCGGCTACGCGAGCTGGAGAACCGGGTGCGGATCATCGCGGTGGAGCCGCTCGAGGCCCTGCACGGCATCGAGGGCCTGAAGAACCTCGATTCGGCGCTGCGTCCGGCAATCTACGATCCGACGGTGGCCGACGAGAGGATCAGGATCTCCACGGAGGAGGCGCAGAGTTGGGCGCGACGGCTCGCGCGCGAGAGCGGACTCTTCGTCGGCACGTCCTCCGGGGCCGCCTACGCGGCCTGCATTCGGGTCGCGGAACGACTCGAAGCCGGCACGATCGTCACCATCCTGCCGGACGGCGGAGACCGCTACCTCAGCGAGAGTGGAAGCAGGCCGTGAGCGTGACGCGGACCCGGCTGGAGATCGGCTCGAAGATCTGCGCCGATCTGCTCGCATCCGCCGCGCAGGGCTATCCAGGGGAGGCGTGCGGAATCCTGCTCGGCCGGATCGATGGAGACAGGCGGGTGGTCGAGGGCTTCCGGCCCGCACCGAACCGCTGGTCCGAGCGAGAGGATCGTTACCTGGTGGATCCGGAGAGCCTTCGTCGCGCTCTGGCCGCCGAGGAGGGGGACGGTCCGCGAGTGCTCGGATTCTATCACTCCCACCCTGACGCCGCCCCGTTGCCGTCGGAGACCGATCGCGAGCTGGCATGGCCGTGGTACTACTACGTGATCATCCGGGTCGCGGCGGGAGAGCCTGAGGAAACGCGGGCCTGGGAACTGGATGTGGACACGGGCCGCTTCGAGGAGCGGTCAATCCGCTATACTTCATCGACGCACGCCAGCCAGAGGCGAAAGAATGGCTAGAGTCTCGATACGCATCCCGACACCGCTGCGACCCTTCGTGGACGGGCGGTCCAGCGTCGACGTCCAGGCGGAGACGGCCCGCGAGGCGCTCGCTCGGCTGACGGAGTCCAACGAGCGTCTTCGTGCCCAGCTTGTCGATGACGACGGCGAGCTGCGGAACTTCGTGAATGTCTACGTCGGTACGAGCAATCTCCGCGACCTGCCCGAGGATCAGCTGCTGGAGGAGGGGGCGGAGCTGAGCATCATACCGTCGATCGCCGGCGGGCGCCTGGAGGTGATCGAGGCGACTGGCGGTGGGGCCGAAGCCGAGCGCGCCGGGCTCACGACCGATGAGCTACGCCGCTACAGCCGTCACCTTCTCATCCCCGAGGTGGGCGTGGAGGGGCAGGAGCGGCTCAAACGAGCTCGGGTCCTTCTCGTCGGCGCCGGCGGTCTGGGCTCGCCCGTCGCGCTCTATCTCACGGCAGCCGGAGTAGGGAAGATAGGCATCGTCGACCACGATGTGGTGGACTTCACGAACCTGCAGCGACAGATCCTGCACGATACGTCTTCAGTCGGCACTTCGAAGCTGGAATCCGCTCGGGCTCGCCTCCATGCGATCAATCCCGACGTGGATGTCGAGACATTCGAGACCAGGCTGGACTCGGGCAACGCGCTGGAGATCATGCAGGGCTGGGACGTCGTGGTGGACGGGAGCGACAACTTCCCGACTCGCTACCTCGTGAACGACGCGGCCGTGTTCCTGGGAATCCCGACGGTTTACGGGGCGATCTTCCGCTTCGAGGGACAGGTGTCCGTCTTCGGAGCAGAGGACGGACCGTGCTACCGCTGCCTGTTTCGTGAGCCGCCGCCGGCCGAGCTGGCGCCGAGCTGCGCGGACGCTGGCGTGTTCGGCGTGCTCCCGGGCATCGTCGGTACGATACAGGCGACCGAGACGATCAAGCTCATTCTGGGTCAGGGCCGCCCACTCAGCGGACGCATCCTTCTCATCGACGCCTTGCAAATGCAGTTTCGCGAGCTAAGCATCCATGCGGATCCGTCGTGCCCCGTGTGCGGTGAGAGCCCGACGATCACCGAGCTGATCGACTACGACGAGTTTTGTGGGGTGAACGTGGACCGAGGCGGTTCGGCCGAAGGCGTGCCCGAGATGGAGGTGACCCAACTCCAGCGGTGGCTGGATGAAGGCCGAGACTTCCAGCTGATCGACGTACGCGAGCCGTACGAGTGGCAGATCTGCAACCTGGAGCCGCAGGGAGCCCGTCTGACCCCGCTCGGCGTCTTCCCCACGCTCGTCGGAGATCTTGATACGGCCACTCCGTTGGTCGTCTACTGTCGCTCCGGCGCGCGCAGTGCGAACGCGGTGGAGAAGCTGCGGGAAGCCGGCTTCGAGGCGATCAACCTGAAAGGCGGGATCCTGGCCTGGGCGGAGGAGGTCGACGAGAGCATGCCGACTTACTGAGCCTGGCATGAAGATCGTCTCTCTCCTCGCCGCTGCGACCGAGATCCTCTGCGAGCTCGGTCTGGAGGATGAGCTCGTCGGCATCTCCCACGAGTGCGACCACCCACCCGAGGTTCTCGACCGCCCACGGATCAGCAAGCCGGCCTTCGATGTCTCCGGTAAGAGCAGCGGAGCGATCGATCAGGCGATCCGCGAAGGCGCTTCGTCCCGGAACGACCTCTACGAGATCGACGTCGACCAGCTCCGAGAGCTCTCGCCCCACCTCATTCTGGCGCAGGCCGTGTGCGAGGTGTGCGCCGTTCCGACCGAGGGCGCTCGGGAGGCGGCTCGAGCGGCGGAAATCGAAGCGGACGTGCTCTCGCTGGATGCGCATTCCATACGCGACGTGCTGGAGATCGTGACGCTGATCGGTGAGGCGACCGGAACGGCGGAGCGAGCCGAGGTCGTCGTCGGGGATCTGCGGCGACGCTCTCACGAGGTCACTCGCGCGGTGGCCGGAGCGCCGCGCCCGCGTGTCCTGGCTCTAGAGTGGCTCGATCCGCTCTTCGTACCGGGTCACTGGGTGCCGGAGATGATCGATCTGGCGGGCGGCGAGTGTGTGGCGGGCGAGGCGAAGGGGCGATCCGTCGAAACGACGGAGGAGGAGCTGGCCGACACGGACCCGGACGTTCTCCTCGTCATGCCGTGCGGCTACGGGCTCGCGGCGACCCGTCGAGATGCCTCGGAGCACGCGGATCTCCTCGCCAGGTTGGCCCCACGAGCGATCGATGGCGGGCGCGCGTTCGTGGTGGACGGGTCCTCCTACTTCAACCGATCGGGTCCGCGGATCGTGGACGGGATCGAGATCCTGGGGGGACTTCTGCACCCCGAGCTGTTGGCGCTCCCCCTGGCGGGCGCGGCCGATACGTGGAAACCGGATGCGACGACCGACTCCCGGGAACCGACGGGGATCGCCGCCGGGATCTGAAGCTGCCATCCCGATTACCGGTCCAGAACGACCTGCCTGACGGCGATCACGCTCGGCAGTCCCGAGAGCTCCTCCAGAAGCTCCTTGGAGAGAGGGGCATCGGTCCGGATGACACCCAGTGCTTCGCCGCCGGCCTCGGTGCGGGCGAGGTGGTACTCGGCGATGTTGACCTCGGCCTCGCCCAGGCAGGAGCCGACCTCGCCGATCACGCCCGGCATGTCCCGGTTC
>JBDHFW010000091.1:0-14852 GCA_039590175.1 Gemmatimonadota bacterium
GCCCTCGATCGCCAGCTCGAGGTTCGAGAGCGTGATCTCGAGATCGGCTTCGGGCGCCGACGCGCCGGAGGGATCGCTCGTCACCGTCAGCTGGCGCGCCATACCGAGCATCCCGTGGAATTCCCCGTCGGGAGTCTTCACGTAGCACTCCATGACGTAGGTGCCTGGCTCCAGCTTCACCGACGTCTGAGCGACCCCGCCCGGTGCGACGAGGCCGGGTCCGCCCATCTGCTTCACCGACGCGAACCATTCGGGCAGAAGCTGGCCCAGCAGCGCGCCGGCCTCGGCCTTGCCCAGGCCTCTTTTCAGCTCGTGCCACACACTGTCGAAGGGCAGCGCGACCTCTTCCATGTATTCCTCGAGCGTCTTGCCTTCCGGCAGGTGCTGCAGGAGCAGAAAGTGGTGCTCCTTTCCCTCGTTCTTCAGCCGGAAGGTGGTCCACCCCGAGGGAATCTCTGCGGGGGCATCGAACGCGTAATCCCGCGCGATCACCTCGACCACATGGGCGCCGGGGGACGTCTCGGTGGCCGCCTCCGAGCCTGCTTCTGCCGGCTGGCCGTTGTCGGCCGGCTGACAGGCCACGAGGCTCGTGGCAGCGAGGACGGTACCGACGGCGAGGTAGTGGCGTCGAGCAGTCATGTAGCCTCCAAAAGTCAGTCGCGAGCGTGCACAGGCTCGATCGTTTCAGGTTCCCCGCGCATGAACGTATTCGCCTGTGAGGTCTTGCCCGGCCCCACTCTGCGAACCCGACCCGTGAGAGGCAAGACCAACCGCTCGGGAGGCCAAGGTGAGGTCAGGTTGGCGGATGTGGGGAGATTCGCTACGTATGCGGCGAAGACAGCAAAGAATCCGGCGCCGATCGGGCCAGATACGAGGAAGTGGAGGTAGCGGGAATCGAACCCGCCCTCGGGGCGCTCAGAGCGGCGCTTCCCCAAGGATCCCTGTCGATCACCCCCGGGTCGCTCTCCTCATCCCTGCAATTCGCCTGCCAGGAGAGCTGCTATGAGCGAAGGGGCGGCCCCCGAAGGAACCGCCCCGCGCCCACTCGCGTGGCTGACTTCTAATAGTCCGGCTAGGAACGCTCTCTGTTCTCGACGAGGCCTTCGTCCGGCGCTTCTTCCCTGCCCAGCTCTCCGATATCCAGGAGTCGGACCTCCTCGGGCTCGCCCTCAGCCCTGTCTTCAAGCGGATCGCGATCGGGGAGCCGGTCCAGGAGGCCCAGGAACGCCGAGCGGGCGAGGCCGAGGAAGGCGTAGAGAGCCAGCGCGGGGAACAGGAAGTACCGTGGCACGGTGATGGCAAGCGTCGTGCTCGTCGCGATCAAGGCAAGCTGACCCCGTCCGGCCCAGCTGTGAAGGCTCACGCGAGACAGAGCCGGATACGGAACCTGGCTCACCATCAGGACGGAGATGGCGATCGTCAGCCCGGCCACGATGTGCGGCAGGTTCAGATCGCTCAGGTGGGTCCGGAACCACGGCGTCTCGCTAAACGGGTAGAACGTCGCGAGCAATGGCCCGGCGACCGGCGACGGCAGGCCGATGAACAGATGCTTGGCGCGTCCGCCCTGCAGGACGTTGAACCGGGCCAACCGGACGACGACCGCCGTGAGGTACGCGAAGGGCAGGAGCCATCCCCATCCCACGGAGAAGTAGACCTTGTAGAGGAGAAACGCGGGCGCCACCCCGAACGAGATCGCGTCGACGAGCGAGTCCAGCTCGGAGCCGAAGGAGGAGCCGGTCCGGGTGAACCGCGCGACCCGGCCGTCCAGGTTGTCCGTAATCCCCGCGAAGACGATGAGCCAGGCGGCCCAGATCGGGTCCGCGCGGTCCGCCATCACGATGGCCCAGATTCCGAGGAAGAGGTTCCCCAGCGTGAAGGCGGAGGGGAAGATGATCACCCCTCGCTGCAGGCGCCTGGCTCCCTCTCGCCGCAGAATCATCCCTCGGCCTCTGATGAGTTCGTCGTCTGCGTCACGCCAGCGTCAAAGACCCCGCTTCGCCCGCTCTCGTGTCAGTACCCGCGGCACGCCGGGCCACGACGCTCCGTCCGACGCGCACCGGGTCGCCGACGGCGCAGAGCACCGTCCAATCGAGCGGCACGAGCAGCTCGACCCGGGACCCGAAGCGAATCAAGCCGATCCGGCCGCCGCGCGCCACCCGGTCGCCGACCTCCAGGTCCGTGACGATGCGCCTCGCCACCAGTCCGGCGATCTGCCGGACGACGAAGGGGCCGGCCTCGCCCCGCAGGCAGAGCTCGGCCTGCTCGTTGTCCGTCGACGCCTCGGGCGACCACGCCGCGAGGAACCGGCCCTTCCGATAGGCGCGGTCTTCCACGACACCCGGCCAGGGGGCCCGCTGGACATGGACGTCGAAGATCGAGAGGAAGATGCCGATGCGACGGCACTCTCCGCCCATGTGGGGGTGCTCGACCTCGGTGATGTCCGCCACCCGGCCCTGCGCGGGCGCGAGCGCGACGTCCGGTGGAGCGTCCTCGCGAGGCACGGGATCGCGGAAGAAGTACGCCATGAAGCCGACCAACCCCGCGCCGATCGTCAGGGGGACGGCGGTGGGCAGGCCGCCCCACCGGCTGAGCAGACCGGTCAGAACCGCGGCGAGGGCGGCGGCGCCGAGGATGAAGGGGATTCCCTCCCGCGCGATCGGGGAGGCCGGACGGGAACCGGAGAGGCGCATCCTCAGTCGCTCCTCAACACTTCGAGCGGCGTCCGGCGGAGGATGTCGAGACTGTTGCCGAGCCCGATCCCGACCGTCAGCAGGACGACCGCTCCGAGGAGAGCGGCCAAAGCCGCGTAAGGGAGCGCGTAGCTCGTCTCGAACACGAAGCGGGATAGCACCCAGCCGGCCGCGCCCGAGAGCACCACCGCCATCCCGGCGGAAAGGAACCCCAGGGCCGCGTATTCGGCGAAGAACACGCGAAGGACCTGCCGGCGCGTGGCCCCCAGCGTCTTGAGCAGGACCGCCTCCCGCACGCGCTGGAAGCGGGTGGTGGCTATGGCACCCACCAGCACCACGGCACCCGTCGCCAGGCTGAACCCGGCCATGAACCGGACCGCGAGGGCCACCCGGCTCAGGATGTCGTCGAGCAGCTCCTGAAGGCTGCTGAGGTCGAGTGAAGTCACGTTGGGGTAGCGCTCGGCGGTCCTGCGCTGGAGCAGGCCCCGGGTCGCCGGATCCTCCACTCGCACCAGCGTCACGAAGAACTGCGGGGCCTCGTCGATTACGCCCCTGCGGAAGACCGCGAAGAAGTTGGGCTCGAATCGCGCCCAGTCCACCCTGCGGAGGTTCGCGACCCGGCTCGCGACGCGCAGGCCCTGCACGTCCCACACGATCTCGTCTCCGACCGTCACGTCGAGCTCTCTCGCGATATCCAGCTCCAGCGACACGTCGACCGGGCCGGCTGCGGACGGCATCTGACCGTCCCACCACGCGCCCTCCACCAGCGTCTCCGAATCGACGAGCGTGTCACGGTATGTCGAACGATACTCGTGCCGGAAGGCCCACCTCGGTCGCGCTTCGGGATCCTCTGCGTCGGAATCGTCCCGGCGATCGTCTGCGTCGGGATCCTCTCGGGAATCGTCCGCAGCACCATCCCCGTCGGCCGCGCCGCTTCCGCCTGACGGCCCCAGGACGACCGGCTCCCCCTTCACGAAGCTGATCCGCATCGGGATCATCGGCACCGCCTCGGGCGAGCCGATGCCCTCCGCCCGCAGCAGCTCGAGCACGCCCTCCCGCTGGTCGGGCTGAATGTCGATGAACCCCAGGTTAGGCTGCCGGCCCTCGCCCCACACCCTCAGGTCGCGCAGCAGGTTGTGCTGAACGAGGAAGAGGGTGCTGAGCAGGAAGGCCCCGAAGCCCAGCGACAGGACAACGGTGACGGTCTGATTCGCGGGCCGGTACAGGTTGGCTAGTCCTTGCCGCCATACGTAGGGCCACCGGCTGGGGAACCACCGGCGGACGCCGCGGATCAAGCCGAGGGACGCCAGCCAGAGGAGAAGGACGGCTGCGCCGGTGCCGGCCGCGAAGCCGACCCCCTCGCGGAGCCCGCCCGCCTGCATTACGGCAAGCGCCCCGATGCTGCCCGCCAGGGCGAGTGCGGCCAGCAGCCGCACCGGGTCGCGGCGGCGCCGGAGCGGCTCGACGTCGCGCCGCAGCGTCACGAGGGGGGACACACTCCGAATCCCGAGTAGGGGCAGGAGGGCGAACACGGCGGCCACCCAGATCCCGACGCCGACGCCCAGGGCCACGGCCCCCGGATCGAGGCGGACCCGCACGTCGACCGGGAGGAGGTCGGCGAGCACCAGGGGCAGGACCTGCTGCAGGGCGCCGCCGAGCCCGGCACCGATCAGGCTGCCGAGAGCCCCCATGGCGAGCGCCTGCAGGAGATAGATGGCGAACAGCTGCCGCGTCCTGGCGCCCAGGCAGCGCAGCACGGCGATCGTGTCCAGCTTCTGCCGGATGAAGACGTGGACCGCGCTGGCCACGCCCATCCCGCCGAGCAGAAGGGCGATCAGCGCCACGAGCCCCAGATAGTCGCTGAGCTGCGTCAGCGCCTCGGTGAGGTCCGAGCGGTTCTCTTCGACGCTCCGGATGCGCGTCCGCTCGGGCCTGAGGATGGGCCGGTATTTTTCCGAGATGGCCGTCGCCCGGTCCGGATCGGCCAGCTCCAGGAACGCCTCGTACTCGACGCGAGCGCCGAAGCGCAGGAGACCGGTTGCCGCAAGGTCGGCGGCGGCGATGAAGACGCGCGGGCTGAACGAGGCCGCTACGGCCACGTTGCCCGGCTGGCTCAGGACCGTGGCCGAGATGACGAACCGGCTTTCGCCGAGAGCGAGGGTGTCGCCGATCCCGGCGTCGAGTGCCGTGAGCAGGCTCGGGTCCACCAGGACCCGTCCCCCTTCCTGAAGCTCGCTCCAGGTCCCGTCGGGGTCGGTTCGGATTGCCCCGTAGAACGGGTACCCGGGCTCGACGGCGGCGACCTGGACGAGCCGGACGCCCTCGGTGCGGTTCACGTAGCCCATGGCGGCGAAGCTGACGACCGTAGCCTTCCTTCCGGGCGCTCGCCCGTGGGCCGGGTCGGGGGCCACCAGCGTGTCGAGCAGGGCCGCGACGCGCGGGGTGAACTCGCGGCGGCTGGAGATCGACAGGTCGGCGCCCAGCAGCGTTTGGGCCTGCTGGGTCACGGATTCCCGCAGGTTCGCCGCGAACGAGTTGACGGCGACGAGCGCGGCGACTCCCGCTGCGACGGCGCCGGTGAGCAAGAGGAGGCGGCGACGTGATCCCCGGGTCTCACGCCAGGCCATCCGGCGAACGAAGCGGTTCATCAGGCGGCTGTGCGGTCCTCGGCGATCCGCCCGCCGGAGAGGCGGATCGTGCGGCGGGCGCGGCTCGCGATGTCGGCGTCGTGCGTGACGAGGACGAGAGTCGTGCCCTCGGCCTCGTTGAGCTCGAGGATGAGGTCGATGATGGTCCGGCCGGTCCTGGCGTCCAGGTTGCCCGTGGGTTCGTCGGCAAACAGAATCTTGGGCCGGATGCTGAAGGCGCGGGCGAGCGCCACGCGCTGCTGCTCGCCACCCGACAGCTGGGCCGGATAGTGGTCCAGCCGATCGCCCAGCCCGACCTGGCCCAGCAGCTCGTCGGCGCGGGCCCCCGAGGGTTCGCCGCGCAGCTCGAGCGGCACCTGCACGTTCTCCCTGGCGGTGAGCGTCGGGATGAGCTGGAAGGACTGGAAGACGAACCCGATCTTGGCGGACCGGATGCGTGCCCTCTCGTCCTCGGTCATGACCGTGAGGTCCGCCCCGTCGAGCCACACCCGGCCGGAGGCCGGGAGATCGAGCCCGGCGAGGAGGCCGAGCAGGGTAGTCTTGCCGCTGCCGGAGGGCCCAACGATGGCCAGGAAGCTGCCATCCTCGAGGGCAAAGGTGATATCCTTCAACACCGTGAGGGGGCGTCCCCCGGAAAGGTAGGTCTGGGTCAGTTCTTCACATCTCAACATCGCGCGTTCCTCAAGAGTCCTCGAGAATCGAGTTCAATGATCCGCCAATACCCGGGTACCGTGCTCCTGGTCTCACTCCTCGCGGCGTGCGGCGGAGGCGACGCTCCCAGGGAACCGGCCCCGTCGCCCGCGACCCCCGGCGACGCTGCCGGAGGCGCCCCGACATCGGACGCGCGTGCCGAGGCGCCGGTGATGATGTTCCTGGGCACCAGCCTGACCGCCGGGTACGGAGTGGATCCGTCCGTCGCCTATCCGGCGGTCACCCAGCGCATGGTCGACTCGGCCGGGTACCGGTACAGGGTGGTCAACGCGGGGGTGAGCGGTGAGACTTCGGCCGGCGCCCTCCGGCGGACCGAATGGCTGTTCCAGCAGGCGCCGCCGGCGATCTTCATCCTGGAGACGGGCGGCAACGACGGCCTGCGGGGACTGGAGCCAGACAGCCTCGAGGCGAACGTGCTGGCCATCCTGGAGCGCGCATCCCGCCTCGACCCACCCCCCCTTCTCGTGCTGGCGGGGATGGTGGCGCCGCCCAATCTGGGCGGGTCTTACACCGAGAGCTTCCAGGCCGTCTACCCGAGCGCCGCCAGCCGGACGGGTGCTACGCTGATCCCCTTCCTCCTGGCAGGCGTGGCCGGCGTGGACTCCCTGAACCTGCCCGACGGGATCCATCCGACGGTGGCCGGCCATGCGGTAGTGGCGAGGACGGTGTGGGCGGTGCTGGAGCCCCTGCTCGAGGCACGCCGGAAGGAGTGAGAGGGGGCGGCTTAGATCTGGTGTCTTGGTCTCTGACCCAGGTTTGGCACCGCGAACCGCGTCGGACGTCGAACATAAGCTAAATACCTCAGGTCGGATCTCATCGATCTGACCAGACCGCCAGTTCATTTCCGCCTGGATCTACGAAGTGAAATCGCCGCCCGCCTGGGAACTCGAATGTCTCCCGAACGATCCTGCCTCCGTATTCTCTGATCTTGGCTTCGATGTCTTCCAAGTCCGCTACGTAGAGCACGACCAATGGGCCGCCCGCCGCAACTTCCGGTGCGGCCGAGAAACCGCCGCCGAGCCTGCCGTCATTGAAACTGGTGTAGTCCGGGCCATAATCAGTGAACTTCCAACCGAAGACCCCTGAATAGAACTTCTTGGTCTCGTTCATGTTTGTGGTCAGAAACTCTACATAATCAATGCGCCGATCTTGCTCGGCTTGACTCATGAGCGCATCCCCCCCAACAGTCTCGGCAGCGGAAACAATGTGGTTCATCGCTGGGAGCATAGGGCACCTACGGCGCCGAGATCAAGCAGCTCTACGAGGTCGAGATCGGGAGCGTCCAGGTAGTCTGGAAAAGCCTCTTGTTACCCAGCGTGTGTAGCAACCCACCGCGCTCTGACCCAAGACAGGAGCATTAGCAACACCACGACGGGGGGAACGGTGGCCCAGGCAAGCAACACGGCCAAGGGAACAGCCACTGGGAGTATCAACAGAGCGCCAACGAGCGGTGAGCGGCTAAACGCCCAAACCCCGACCAGGATGCAAGCTCCTGCCGATAGCCCGGCTATTCCCGCCGTGGGCCTTGGGTAATGGCCCGGAATGTCTGCTCCAAGCCAGGCTGATATCCCGACGACCATCGCTGTGACCGCCAGGAAACCTGCCAGCCCTCGAAACACCCTCTCGCTAGGCAGCGGGTCACGTCCCGCCATGCTTCCCCGCCCGTTGCTCACAGGACTCCTTCCTTGGCACGAAAGCGGTTGGTGGCAGGACAAACCAAACTTCGTCGTTTTCCGCGACCCACGCAAGTCTATGTCATATAATCAGATACGGTAGCGTATAGATACGGTTAGGTACGGCTGGTGAATGGGACTACAACGGGCGCAGCAGCCTGGTAAATGACCGGGGTGGGAATCGCCGGCGAAGCCACAGAGACGCCGCGCAGCGGCGAGCTCGCCCACGACCCACGGATTAAAAGGCGACCTCAGAACACCCCAGACCCCGGAGATTCCGGGCCGCTACTTTCTGTTTGGAACTTGCGCCCCGTCACCGGAGCGCTAGGCAGACGCGTTCTGCTTGCAAGATGTGGATGGTTGCACGAGGCGCACGACTTCCCCTAGTTTCCCGGCTCCCAACAGACTGGTACGCTTCAAGAAGTCCCCAAGATGGGTTGGTGCATGTCCCCGACGTTAGCCACACCTCTCGCCCGTGCCCTTTGTACTCAGGCGTTCGCGCCACTTCGTTCCCCCCAGGAGGTACCCATGACCCGATTCGCTCGCCTCGCCTGCTCCTGTCTCTTCGTGGTCGTTGCCTTGCCTGCCGCCTTGACGGCGCAGGAAGCCGAGTACGAATCGCCAGACGCCGCGAAGATGATCAAGATGGCGATGTCGGCCGCGCCGGCCTCGATAGCCGACCAAGCCACCATTACGGACACGGACGGCAACGTTCTGAGGGAAGGCACGAACGGCTGGACGTGCGTCACGACCGAAGACCCGATGTGTCTCGACGAGCAGTTCGCCGGCTTTATCAAGGCGTACTTGAACAAAGAAACCCCGTCCGTCGCTGAGACCGGGTTCGGCTACATGCTGAACTGCTGCACGGAAGGCGGTAGCAACGTCGACCCGTTCGCCGAGGAGGCGACAGACGATAACGAGTGGCTGGAGGCTGGCGGTCCGCATCTCATGGTGGTTGCGGCCACTGCCGATGCGCTCGCTGGCCTGCCGACTCACCCGAAGGAGGGCGGTCCGTGGGTCATGTGGAGGGACACGCCGTACGCCCACATCATGGTCCCGCTCGGCAAGCATGGGCGCGTGCACGAGAAAGAGATGGGTTGTCAGTAGGGTGATGGGCCACGGGTCCAGGCAGGACCCGTGGCCGACAACTCCTGGAGCTCAGAACACTCCCCAAAACCCCGGAGATTCCGGGCCGTTTCTGGCTTTCGCCCCGGAATTTCCGGAGTCCATTCGGGTGCAGATTCGGGTGCAGGCCAAAAAGAGGGGCCGGTCCCGAGGGAGCCGCCCTCCTCCAGCGAACTCAGGAATCGACGCGCTACTACACGCCGTTTGAGCTAGGCGCTTGCCGGCGGCAGGGCTCCGGCGATGTTGCTCTCGTTCCGTGCGTCGCTTCCGCAGTGCGCGTGGCCGAAGCCGCCTGCGCTGCCGGCGGGACCGATGTCGAAGACGATGTTGTCCGGTCGTTGCGCATCGCCGCTCACGCCGGCGGGGACATAATCCAGCTCCAGCAGGTGCCGGGTCCTCCAGGCGATGTTGTGGTCCGCGCAGGAGCTGTCGCCGCTGACGCCGATGGCTCCGATCAGCTCGCCTTCGGCGTTGTAGAGGCCGAGGCCGCCGCCGAATACGTTGACCCCGCCGACCCGGTTGCCGACCATCGGATCGTCTGCCTGGCCGAACTTCGCGGCATCGCCGCCGTAGGCGACCTCGGTATTCACGGGGTTGCTGAACTGTAAGCCGAAGAGGCTGCCGCCCGGCTGGACGGCAGAGAAGAGGTTCGCCGTGGCGAGCGCGAGACCGGGCAGGCTGAAGGCGTTGGCCGGTCGCCACCGGTGAAGGCGACGGCTCGGACGATGCCGTCTCGATCGACGACCGTGGCCCACATGTCGAGATCGAATCCGCCGTTGTCTGCCTGCCGGGCCTCCGTGAGAGCGGCTTTCAGTGCCGCGTGTGTGGGCAGCTCGCTGTAGCGAATCCCAGTGCCCACGGAAGCATCGGCTCTCCAGAAGCCGGTGGCGGCAACAGCGACGAGGCCGACTCCGACCAACGAGGCCCAGACAGTTTCCCGCGTCATGGCCATCCTCCTATCGGGTTCGGACCGCCTCGGAGCAGCGGTCGAGGTGATCACGCCCTGCGAACCATGCCGATCAGCGTCTGGGCCGCCGACTCCGTGATGTGGCGCGGTGTCTGACGCCCTATGTGGTCGATAAACCGCGTCAGCGACCAAATGGCTGTGTCGTTGTCCCCTCTGCTGATCGCTGCCTCCGCGTGCGCGAGGAACGCCCGCAGGCTCTCGGCTATGCCGTCGTTGCCGATCGAGCCGTCGGTTTCGAAGGCGTCCACAGCGGCGAGGAGGGCTTGGATCGCCTCGACCGGGTCCGTCCTGAACTCGTACATGTAGATTTCGGCGTTCCCGTTCCGGTAGCTCTACGAGGACGAGATCAGAAGCGTGGAGGGGGGTGCCTGCAAGCCTAGCTACACGCCCGCTGCCAAGCGGCGGTCGGGGCGGCTACCAGTTATTGGTAGCTCCACTCGATGATCTGTTCTCTAATCGCCTCCCGTGCAGCCTCGGTGTCGTCGACGCCCAAGGCGACGACAAAGCTCTGCGGGCTGGTGTCGACCGGCAGCCAGATCTCGATGTTGACACCTGCGTCCGCTAATCGCCGACTGATGTTGGCCGCTTGGCCTGGTCGGTCCTCCATCCGGACAGTCACGACGGACACTTCGCGGAACGCAACGCCCAGATCGTCAAAGGTTGTGCGCGTAGCCTCCTCGTCGCTGGCAACGACACCGAGAGCCAGCCCTAGATCGTAGATCAGAACATTGATACCCCGAGCAGCCAGTGCTTCCGTAAGCTGGGCCAACTCACCGGGTCGGTTTGGGAGGTCAAAGACGAACGCATTCATGAGTGCCTCGCATGTAGATGTCTACGAGAGATGAAGCGAGAGCGCGGCTCCCGAAGGAACCGCCCCCTTCTTGGCTCTGAGTCGCCATGTGGCCCCAGAGCGGGCCGACCCGTTGGTCCAGCTTTCCGCATCCCGTTTGGACTACTGCCACTCGAAGTCCTTCCCGGCGACGGATGATATGTCGGTCCCGTCGTCGGTCCCGTCCTTCCGCTCCGCACCATCGTCGGCAGTGACCGTGAAGCAGTAGGTGAAGTCGCCCGCGCCGAGGTTGGTCGCGGTGAACAGCAAGGCGAAGTCTCCGCCGTTCGCCTGTATCTCAGCCGTAACGTCGGCGATCACGGTGTTGCCGGTCGCGTCGTCGTTGCCGCCCTCTGGCGTGACCTGAACCTGGGCCTCCGTCACCAGATCTTCACTACCGAGCGAGCAGTCTCCGCCGCCGGTTAAGCCGGTGAACTGGACGATCGCGCTCGTGACAGCCGTGCCGTCGCCGTTTCGGTCCACCACGCTCGCGTCGAGCACGAACTCGACCGTCGCGGCGTTCGACGAGTTCAGGCCGGTGATCCCACCGAAGCCGATGAACGGCTGATTCGTGTCCAGGACGAAGAAGTAGTCGAGAGTGGCAACCTCGTTGTCCGGTTGGGACTCGTCGGAAGCGAGGATCCGAACGGCGTACCTGCCGTCATCGCTGCCATCGCACATCGCCCCACCGTTACCTGGAGCCAAGTTGTCCCCGCAGAAAAATGCCTGAAACATATCGGCGCCAAGACCTGCGTTATTGGTGAGTAGCGACATACCATTGTAGGCGTCACCCGGCGAATCTAGGATCACCACGTCGATTAGGTTGCCATCGAAGTCGTCGTCGGCGCACTCTGCGCCGCACGAACCGTCCTCTACACCGGGATCCTCGTCCACAGCCTCGAACATCAGGGTCTCGCACTCGGTGTTGTCCGTCGACGGGCACGTCCTGGTGAAATCATCCACGCCGTCGAAACCTAGGTCGGGATTCCAGACGAACAGCGGGCTGGTGAACGGCGGCTGAAGCTCGTCGATGATTGGGGGGTCGATATCCTTAGCCCTCGGATGGATCTGGACGTTGCCCGCCTCGACGCGGTGTAGTATCTGATTCGGCTTTTTCTCGCAGTATTCGTCCGGCTGATCGTATTCTACATCGGATGTCCCAGGCCACGTGACGGTGATCTGGTCCGGGGTCGCATTTCGACCCTGCCCGTTGTCCACCACCCTAAAGCCATGTGCCCTACCCACGTGATTGTCGTTGCCCGCCTTGGTCACGTATCCGGCGAGCCAAGCCTGGTTACCCTCAATGGTTAGACACGTTACGTCACCCCAGATTCTCGATCCCTCTCCCTGGGCATCGTGGATGCGGAAGTGAAACCTTCCTCTCACGGTGCCGTCGGCTTTGTTGGTGCCGTTGAAACTGAATGTCCTCCAGAGCCCGGAGAGGGTGTGATACTGGCCGCTTCCGGTGGCGGATTGCGTGACAGCGTTCTGGCCGAGCTTGGCTCTCAAAACGGAACCCACGCCATCCTCAGGAGTGGTCGGTCCCGTCGAATCCGTACAAGAGATCAAGACGGCCACGGTCGCGGCGATAACTGGCGATAGACAGTTGGAGAGTCTCATGGTGGGCCCCCTCGATGACAGAGTCGAGGTCGCGCACGTTCGGAGTCGGAGGTGCGGTCAGGCAGGCGTCCTGGTGGGCGTCTCTTGGCGCAGTCGGTGACCACCGAGCAGCTAGGAGGGCATGAGCCCTGATTCTGATTCAGCCTATGGGAGGGACGGGCCGCCGCAAGTCGGGAGAACCTCTATTCTGCGGAGTATGGTCGGAGGACGAGATCAGGAGCGTGGAGGGAGCAGATGCCAAACGGGGGGTCCGGCAGGAACATCTTACTTCTTGAATACGGTTTGCAGCCTCAGCAAGAAAGCAATTCACGCTCTGAAATGCTGTACGCGTTAAGGATTGTCGGCTGTGTGGTGATCTCTCCTTCATCGTACAGCGGCATCAAGTCTCTGGCGATCTCTCCTCTGGAAGTAGTGCAGTGCAGCTGCGATGATTGCATATAGACTTCCCATTACTACGGCACACCCCCCACCTATGATTAAGGCAAGCTTACCCAGTATCAGCAATGCTTCTGCGGTCTCTGGATCCATGTCACGACCCTCTTCCTCTGGCACCGTCGATATGGATTCTTGGTCTCAGTGGTGGATCGGGGATGATCTATGAGGAGGCTGGTCGAAGTGTCCGGCCAGTCGAGGTGTCCAGGCGTTTGGCCAACGCCGATAGCATCGCACCACCTCAGAGAGCGAGCCGGGTGCCCGCTTTCATTGTGTGATCCACTCATGATCAACCGGGCGCCCACCGGCACGCAAGTCAGGAAAACCTTTATTCGGTGGCGTATCGATGCGCTGGCCTATGGAGGACGAGACCAGGAGCGTCGCCGTCGGCTACGGCGAAGTGGGTCTCTCAAGTTGGCTAGATTTCGCTTTCGCTAGAAAGCGAGAGGGCGGCCCCGAAGGAACCGAACCCGCCGCAACCCGTAGGGGAAGTGAGCGCGAACTTCAGGCGCGCCTAAGCGCCTTGGCGAAGGTCTGCTTCCGGGAGTTCGAATGAGTCAGCCATCTGCTTCCGTTGTCCGGACTCGCGACGGTATGTGGAGAGGGCTCTGGTATCCGCTCGGTCTCCTGATCGTGCTGGCCTTCCCGAGCCAGGTTTGGCTTGGACAGCCGTTCTGGTCGCTCCAGGCCAATACCCTTCCGAGCATACTCCTCATGGGGGTCGCGTACGCGGTCGCTGTCCTCGTGTTTACGCTCGCGTCGGCACCAGACCGAAGTCGGATCTCCTTGGCTCTGCTCACAGTTCTCGCTCTCTTCGCGGCCGCGTATGCGTTTCGGTTCTTGCGGCAAGACCTGCCGTTTTCAAGGGGTGTGATCGGAATCTCCGTAATCATCACTTTGCTCGCCGTTCTCTTGGGAGAATCGGTCCGCGGTCGGGGACGCCCCGTGGCGTTCGGGCTGGCGGGATTCGTGGCCGTCATAAGCCTCTTGATGTGGCCAAATGTTTTCGGAACGGCAGAGGCCGTCGCGACTGAACGCACCCGTGAGGTCTTCCTGAGAATGGCCTACCACCCGGTGCGGGCTCGCTATTACAACGAGTTGGTCATGCCGACCGACGTCTTGGGAGGGGGCGCAATCGAGCGCGTAGGTGACGGCTGGGAGCTATTCGCGTCGCACCTCCACTGGCGAAGCGCGGAGGAATGCTCGGTCTTTCGGGTCTCATCCCTGGCGTTGGGGCCGGACCTGGAGGTCATAAAACCACCGGAGTCGACTTGGCAGACGGTGTTCAGACGCGCCCGTGCCTCTCGCTTTTGGACAATACCAAGTTTGCTCCGGGAACTAGCATGATTTTCCCGGGCATCCAGGACGCAGAGGACCGAAGGGCCATGATCGCCTACCTTCGAGAGCTCCCTACGAACTAGGCAAACGGGGAACGTGTCTGGCGGGTAGCCTGGATTTCGCTTTCGCCCAGAAAGCGAGAGGGCGGCACCCGAAGGAACCGCCCCGCGTCCAACCAGAGCCAGCAGAGTTCGGTTCTACGGAACCTCGGTTTGCGCCACGCTGCTGTAGAAGCCGTCCTTGTGCTCCTTGCAGCGCTCAAAAAACCAATCCGCGCCGTCTGGCTCCGCCTCGTTCAGTTTGCCGATCCACGCCTCGAACGCTTCCAGATAGGCAGGCACGTCCGCCGTGCGAAAGTAAAAAATCAAGTTCCACTCGTCGCCCCAGTCGTGTGTCAGCACCTGAGCGTAGGCGATCTTTCCTTCGCTCTGAAGCTCCTGGGCTGCTGGAATCCATAGTTCCTGGGCCTTCTGGACCAGATCGCTCATGGCACCGTAGTCACACTTCCAGAAGTTCAAGGCGACGGTGTTCATCTCGGGGGCGTCCTGGGCGTGTGCCAGGGAAAAGACCGGTGCGGCGAATACCAGCAGTGGAAGGGCGAGGATGAGACGGCGAAGCATGGCGACCTCCTTTGAAATTGACGGAAAGATCCTTGATTAGTCAGCCGAAAGAGAGCCTTCCCGCAAGCCCCATGAAAGGGCCACTGGTCTTCTCAAGTCAAGAGCGTGGAGGGGCTAGATGCGAAAAGGGCGGCTCACGAAAGAACCGCCTCGCCTCCGGAATCACGCGGTGGGATGGACTCAGAAGCTCTGGAATCAC
>JBDHFW010000092.1:0-17437 GCA_039590175.1 Gemmatimonadota bacterium
GGAAGGCCGGGCGAAGGCGATGGGGCTCATCGGCGCCGCCTTCGGCATCGGGTTCATCATCGGTCCTGCGATCGGCGGGTTCATGAGCCGGTGGGGCTACGCCCTTCCCGGGCTTGTTGCCGCCGGCCTCAGCCTCCTGGCGGCGTTGGTGGCCATCGCCTTCCTTCCGGAATCGCTTCCGGTCGAGAAGAGGTTGAAGCCGGACGGATCGTCTGCGAGCTCGGGCGTACGTGCGGCGGGCGAGCAGCTCCGTGCCCTGACCGAGACGCTGGGTGACGACCGTTTTCGCGGTCCGATCGGAGCCACGCTTCTCGCCAATACCGGGATCGCCGCCTACACGACCATCTTCCCGCTGCTGCTGGATAACCCGATCGGGATGAGCGCCGCGGAGGCGGGCGGCTTCTTTGCCTTCGCCGGAGTGGTGTCGGCCGTGACTCAGGGCGGGCTTGTCGGTCCGGTCGTCCAGCGCCTGGGCGAGAGGCGCACGGCAATATCCGGCACCGCCGCCGTCGTGCTCGCGCTCATTGTCCTCGCCTGGGCCCCGGGCACGAACGGGATCCTGGCGTCACTCGCCCTTCTGGGCGTGGGCTGGGGCCTCTTCAACCCTTCGTTACTCGGCATCCTGTCCGCTCGGGCGGACGACGCGGACCAGGGGAGCGTGCTGGGGGTGAACCAATCGGCCAGCGCGCTCGCGAGGGTCGTCGGTCCGGCGGCGGGCGGGTGGGCGTTCGGCGCTCTGGGGTACACGATCGCGTTTCACGCCGCTGCGGCGCTCCTGGCGGCGGCAGCGCTATGGCTCATGGCGCTCAAGGAACGGCCCTCTCGATCCGCCGTAGAAGCGTAGGGTGCGTGACTTGACGACCGGAGGAGAGATGGAGCGTCCGCGAACGCTGGGTGAGTTGAGGAGCTCGGGATACACGCCTCGCTCGGTCAAGGAGGAGCTGCGGGCCAACCTGAGGCGCCGGCTAAAGGAAGGCGGCCCGATGTTTCCGGGGATCATCGGCTACGATGAGAGCGTGATCCCGGGGATCGCCCATGCAATCCTCTCCCGCCACAACTTCATCCTGCTCGGTCTCAGAGGACAGGCCAAGAGCCGGATCCTGCGCGCCCTCGTCGGGCTGCTGGATGACGAGATACCGGTCATCGAGGGATCGGAAGTCAACGATGACCCGCTCGCTCCGATCAGCCGGTTCGGCCGAGTGCGGGTCGAGGAGCAGGGCGACGATTCGCCGGTGCGGTGGGTTGGTCGTGACAGCAGATACGTGGAGAAGCTGGCGACCCCCGACGTCACCGTGGCCGACCTCATTGGCGACCTGGACCCGATCCGCGCCGCGCGAGGCGGGCACCTTCTGTCCGACGAGCTCAACATCCACTTCGGCCTGCTTCCGCGTGCGAACCGCGGCATCTTCGCGCTCAACGAGCTGCCGGACCTCGCCGGAAAGGTGCAGGTGGCGCTGTTCAACGTCATGCAGGAAGGGGATGTGCAGATCAAGGGCTTCCCGGTGCGCCTGCCTCTGGATGTGCAGCTCGTGTTCACGGCAAACCCCGAGGACTATACCGCCCGGGGCAAGATCATCACGCCGCTGAAGGACCGGGTCGGCTCCGAGGTGATCACCCACTATCCGCGGGACCTGGGTACGGGCATCGCCATCACCGGCCAGGAGGCTTGGCTCGACCGCGAGATCGACGTCGTGATGCCCACTTTCGTGAAGGAGATCGTCGAGCGAGTCGCCTTCGCCGCCCGTGCCGACAAGCGAGTGGACCAGCGTTCCGGGGTGAGCCAGCGGATGCCGATCACGGTGACCGAGAACGCGGTATCGGCCGCCGAGCGACGAGCGCTCCTGCTCGGGGAAGAGCAGGCGACCGTACGCCCGGCCGACATCTACGCCGCCCTGCCGTCGATCACAGGCAAGCTGGAGCTGGAGTACGAAGGCGAGCTCCAGGGAGCCGAGCGGATCGCCTTCGACCTGATCGCCGAAGCGTGCGAGGCGACGTTCGAGGAATACTTCCAAGAGGAGGATGCCACGCCCGTCATCGAGTACTTCGATCTGGGGGGCATGCTGCGGATCTCCGAGATGAGCCGTGGCGGCGCGCTGGTCGAGGGCTTCTCCAATGTGGCGGGACTGCTCCCGCTCGTCGAGGCGTCCGGCATCGTGGCGGAAGATGCGGGCGCCGAGGAGGTGGCCGCGGCCTGCGAGCTGGTCCTTGAAGCCCTGCACGCGAAGCGGAGAATCAGTCGAACCGATTCGGGCTACGAGCGACTGCCCTCCCGGCGCCGGCCCGGCGCCGACGATTCGCCGTTCAGCGGAGGCCTGGCCTAGGAGCCTGTCCGAGGCGCCTGTCCCAGGCGGCCCGTCGACCTCACGCGGTCGACGATAGTGTGGCTGGCGGCCGGGAAGGCGTAATCGCGGAGCGATCCCGGCTCCACCCAGCGGACCTCGGAGGCGGCGCGTGGCCGTGCCCGGCCGGAGAGGTACTCGGCCTCGTGGAAGTGGAGGGTGACGCGGAAGTGGCTGTACGCGTGATCGACCCGGTCGATAAGAGCACCCACTCGTACCTCGACGCCGACCTCCTCCATGAGCTCTCGCTTCACCGCCGCCGCCGCCGATTCGCCCGATTCCAGCTTGCCGCCCGGAAACTCCCACAGCCCGCCGAGCAGCCCCGACGGTGGCCGCCGCGCGATGAGGACCCTGCCCTCCCGCCACACGACGCCTACCCCGACCGTCTGGTGCGGCAGCCGCCGGCGCGAGGCCGCCGGGGGGCGGTCGGCAACAGAGCCACGGGCGAGCGCGAGGCAGTGCATGGACAGCGGGCAGGCCTCGCAGCCGGGAGCTCGAGGAGTGCAGAGCACGGCGCCCAGGTCCATCATCGCCTGATTGAGCGCCGCGGCACGCCCGGGCCGTGCTTCGATCAGCGTTCGGGCCGCCGCTTCCAGGCGTCGAGCCGTGGGCCGAGCGATGTCGAAGAGACGGCTGAGGACGCGCCGCACATTGCCGTCGAGGGCCGGCTCGTCGCGGCCAAAGGCCAGGCTGGCGATCGCGCCGGCCGTGTACGGGCCAATCCCGGGAAGCTGCCGCAGCCTCTTCCGATCCTCCGGCAGCCGTCCTCCGTAGGCAGCCATGACCTCCCGCGCAGCGGACCGTAGGTTTCGCGCCCGCCCATAGTATCCCATCCCCTCCCACGCTTTGAGGACTTCGTCGAGGCTGGCGTCCGCCAGCGATGAGAGGGTGGGGAATCGCGTCAGGAACCGATCGTAATAACCGAGCACGGTGGCGATCTGCGTCTGTTGGGCCATCACCTCCCCGACCCAGACGCGATAGGGGTCGCTGGAGTGCCTCCACGGCACCTGTCGATCGTCGGGTCGAAACCACCCGAGCAGCTGATCCGCGAGGTCGCGCTGCTCGGCGAGCGAGGTCAGGTTGAGGTTGCCGTGCTCGGCGAGGGAGGTCCTACGGCTCACGGAGCGGATACTCGCCGTCGAAAATCCGGCGTGCGGGTCCCTTCAGGCGGATCGGCCGGCGGCGTGCCTCCGTGCTCGCCGTTGCGCCACCGTCCTCCAGCAGGGTCACCTCCAGCATCTCCCCGCTCCTGGTGTTGAGCGTCAGCGTCCGCTCCGTCAACCCGGCCTCGTGCAGGGCCAGAGCGGTGGCCATCGCGCCGCTGCCGCACGCCAACGTTTCGGCTTCCACGCCTCGCTCGTAGGTCCGGATCGAGACCTCGGCGGAGCTGTCGCGCACGACGAGATCCACGTTGGCTCCGGAAGCGCCCAGGGATGGATCGAATCGGACAGGCGCGGCCAGGGCCTCGATCTCCCGCTCGGGCATCGTCTCGATCGGAATCACGACGTGGGGTGTGCCCACCTGTACGAGCCATCCCGTCTTTGGCGCGCCGTCGTACGTCACGCCCACGGCTCGCTCGACCCAGATCTCCATCTCGTAGTCGAGGGCGACGCTCTCACCCGCGACGCTCGCCTGAACGACCCCCGCCGAGGTCTGGATCGCGATCGCGGTTCCGGAGGTCAGGCCTCGCTGGCCCGCGAAGCGAGCGACGCAGCGCGTCCCGTTCCCGCAGGTGGAGAACTCCGATCCATCCGGGTTGAAGAATCGGGCGGCCACGCGGTCCTGGCCCCGCGGTTCCACGATGATGAGACCATCCACTCCCACGCCCGTGGCACGCGGGCAGATGAATCGCGCCAGATCGGAGGGCTCGCGCGATCTCAGATCCGAGGCGAGTGCGATCGCAAAATCGTTTCCGGCGCCGCTATACTTACTGAACGGGACCGAGGAGACGTCTGGTGGCACAGCAGCTACCCGGAGCGGTTATTAGTCTCGAGGAACCTACCGTCGGGAGAAGGTCGTGAGAACCACCACCTATGAACAGTACCGGGGCGGTCTCCTCGATGCCCTGAACCTGCAGGAGCTCCTCGACAAGCTCTCCGATTTCCTCCTCGACTCGGGATTCGGCGGTTGGAGCTGGAACCCGTTGACCGGCGAGCCGGAAGAGTCGGACAGCCTTGACGCGCTGAAGGACGCCATCCTCCGGGCGTTGATGGAGAGTGGCGATCTCACCCCCGAGATGCTCGAAGCCCTGCGCGGCGGTGAGCCGGATGAGGAGATGTTGAAGGCCATCGCGCGCCTGCTCGATGAGATCGTGGGGCGGCTGGTCGAGGAGGGGTACATCCAACTGGACCAGACTCCGCGCGCCCCCGACGAGGTGCAGCCGGTGACCGGGGCGGGAAGTGTAGGGCATGGCGCCGCCCGCTCCGTCAAGTTCGAGCTCTCGCGGAAGAGCCTCGATTTCCTCAGCTACCGGGCGCTCCGGGACCTTCTCGGGTCTCGTGGCCAGGCGGGGATCGGCACACACGAGACGCCGAAGCTCGCGACCGGAGTCGAGGCTGAGGCCGGCTCCAAACCGTACGAGTTCGGGGACACGCTGAACGTCGACGTGCCCGAGACGCTCCGCAGCGCGATAGCCCGGTCGGGTCTGAAATTCCCGCTGCCGATCGATTACGCGGACCTGCACGTTCACCAGGCCACGTACAGATCGAGCTGCGCCACCGTCTTGATGCTCGACTGCAGTCACTCGATGATCCTCTACGGCGAGGACCGTTTCACGCCGGCGAAGAAGGTGGCCCTGGCGTTGTCGCATCTGCTGCGCACGCAGTTTCCGGGAGATACGCTGCGCTGCGTGCTGTTCCACGATGGAGCCGAGGAGATTCCGCTCTCCGCGCTCGCCCGTGCGCAGGTCGGCCCGTACCACACCAACACGGCGGAAGGACTGCGCATCGCCCGCCGGATCCTTCGCGCCGAGAGCGGCGAGATGCGTCAGGTCATCATGATCACCGACGGCAAGCCGAGCGCGATCACGCTACCCGGCGGCCGGATCTACAAGAACTCGATGGGATTGGACCAGCGAATACTGAAGGACACCTTTCGGGAGGTCGCGGCGTGTCGCCGGGACGGGATCGTGATCAATACGTTCATGCTCGCTCGGACGCCGGCGCTGATCGCGTTCGTTCGCAAGGTGTCGGAGATCTGCCGCGGGAAGGCTTACTTTACGACGACGATGTCTCTCGGCCAGTACATTCTGATGGACTACATGAGCCGAAAAACCCGCCACGTTCGCTGATCGGGCCTGACCATGAAGCTGCCGGACAGACCGCCGCCCTCAGAGCTTCCGGCGTTGGAGGAGGAGCAGGAGAAGACCGTGCAACGCCTCTCCGCCCACTTCGCGGCGGATCACCTGGAGATCTCCGAGCTCGAACGTCGCCTGGATCTCGTTTACGGGGCCCGGAGCCGGGCGGAGCTGGCTGCGCTCGTCGCCGACCTTCCGGCTCTCTCCGTCGACGAGGAGGTCGAGGTCGCGCCGTCGGTACGGGTCGAGCCGTGGCGCGCCGTGCAGAGGAACCAGACCATGGTCGCCGTGATGGGGGGCGCGGAGCGGAAGGGCCAATGGACGCCGCCTCGGCACATGAACGTCGCCGCGATCATGGGTGGCGCGGGACTAGATTATCGAGAGGCCATCTTCGGCGAGCCGGTCACGGACGTGACGGTCGTCGTGTTCATGGGTGGGGTCGAGATCATCGTCCCGCCGGGTGTGCGCGTCGAATCCAACGGCTTTGCCCTCATGGGCGGCTTCGAGCAGGTGGCGCAGGAGACGGCAGGGCCGGAGGCGCCGCTGATCAAGGTCAACGGTTTCGCGTGCATGGGTGCCGTCGAGATCAAGGTCCGCCTGCCGGGAGAGACCGAAAGGGAGGCGCGCAAGCGCATCAAGCATGAGAAGGGCCGCACCAGGCTCCGGCGCGGCCAGGACGCCTGATTCCCCGCGATCCGCGACCGGCTCGAGGGCGGCTCGAAAACCGCCGGTATGGCTCGCCCTCAGAACTCCTCGACCCGCACTCCGGTGTCGTCCTTGGACGGGCGCTTGATCACGGCGACGGCCACCCCGTTCTTTTCTACCACTACTGTCTCGTACTTCCTTAACACTTTCTGGTAGATCGCCGTGAAGTTTTGCCGGACGTCGGTGGTGCTGACGAACGCGGTCTTCCCGCTGACTCTCGCGCGCAGGCGATTGCTTCTCTTCCGAGGCACAACGCTCTCTCCAAATTGTTTCAAGATATGTCGCAAAATCGACCTATCCGTTCGCGACCGTTCAATATGGAGTTTATTGACGAAGAAGTTATGAGGCCATGGACAGCGTGCCTGCCCTGTTCCGTCGCTTCTTGACGCCCTTGGAGGCTCCCGGGTATTGTCAGCCGCCGTGCCGCTTCACAGGCGGCTAGCGCCCAGCCAATGGAGGATACGGATGTCGGGAATTCCCGAGGTTCTCAAGTATACGGAAGAGCACGAGTACGTGCGCTCGGCCGATTCCGAGAACGAGATCGTTGTCGGGATCACGGACTACGCCCAGGGAGAGCTCGGGGACGTGGTCTACGTGGAGCTTCCGGCGGTGGGCGACAGCTTCGAGCGGATGGAGGTCTTCGGGACGATCGAAGCGGTCAAGGCCGTTTCGGATCTGTATAGCCCCGTCTCGGGCGAAGTCGTCGCCGTCAACGAGGCGTTGGAGGAGGATCCGGCTCTGGTCAATTCCGACCCGTACGGTGAGGGGTGGATGGTCCGGCTCAGGGTGCAGGATCTGTCGGGTCTGGACGAGCTTCTCGATGCTGAAGCCTACCGGGCGATTGTCGAAGAGTGACGGCGACGTCGATTTGATAGAAGCCCGCCTCCGATGTCCTTCCTGACGCACAGCGAGGCCGACCGGCAGGAGATGCTGGCCGCGGTCGGCGTGTCCGGCGTCCGGGAGCTTTACGGCGACATCCCGGCGAGCCTGATCCTGGACGAGCCCCTACCACTGCCGGACCCGCTCTCAGAGTGGGAGGCGATCAGCCTGGTCTCCGGGCATGCGGCGCGAAACGCGGAGCTCGTCTGCTTCGCCGGAGCGGGTATCTACGATCACCACGTGCCCGCAGCGGCCGATCACGTCCTGCGCCGGAGCGAGTTCTACACGGCTTACACGCCGTACCAGCCGGAGGTGAGCCAGGGGACGCTTCAGTCGATCTACGAGTTTCAGACCATGGTGTGCGAGCTCACCGGGCTCGATGTGGCAAACGCCTCGATCTACGACGGGGCGACCTCCACGGCCGAGGCGGTGCTCATGGCCCTCTCGGTGACACGACGCAAGGAGGTCCTGCTCGCCGGCCACCTGCATCCCCACTATCGCCAGGTCGTGAGGACCTACACGCAGGGCCTGGATGTCTCCCTTCTCAACGTCGGGGCCGGGGAAGGCGGGACGGTGGAGGAGAAGGCGCTGGAGGTGACCGATGCCACGGCCTGTGTCGTCGTGCAGAGTCCCAACGCCCTGGGCCTGATCGAGGAACTCTCTCCCCTGGCGGATCGGATGCACGACGCCGGAGCGCTCCTCGTGTGCGCGGTGGCCGACCCGGTGTCGCTAGCCCTCATTCGACCGCCGGGCGAGCAGGGAGCGGATGTCGTGGCCGGCGAGGGTCAGCCGTTCGGGAACACCCCGAACTTCGGCGGTCCTGTCGTCGGCCTGTTCGCGACGCGCGAGAAGTTCATCCGGAAGATGCCGGGCCGGATCGTGGGAGCCACGGAGGACACGGAGGGACGGCGGGGCTACGTGCTCACCCTCCAGACGCGCGAACAGCAGATCCGGCGCGAGAGGGCCACCAGCAACATCTGCACGAACCAGGGGCTGAACGCACTGGCGGCGACCCTGCACCTGGCCATGCTCGGTCGGGAGGGGCTGAGGCAGGTCGCGGAGACGTCCGTGCAGAACGCGCACTACGCAGCGGCGAGGATCCTTGAGCTGGATGGATTCGAGCTGCTCTATCCCGACACGCCGTTTGTGCGGGAGTTCGCGGTGCGAACGCCGGAGGATCCGCGCACGATCTTGAGCCGCGGCCTGGAACGAGGCCTGCTGGCGGGCGTTCGACTCGGTCGTTTTCCGGACCTCGAGACGCCGGACGGACTCCTGCTCGCGTTCACGGAGAAGAGGACGCGAGCCGAGATCGATCGGCTGATCGACGTGTTGGCTGGACGTTGACCGGAGCGAGGCGAATATGGCGAACCTGACATTCCACGGACATGCATGCGTCGAGCTGTTGGCGGGAGACGGGACGCGGATTCTCATCGACCCGTTCCTCACGGAGAATCCGTTGGCGGACGTAGGACCCGACGCCTTCGATCGGCTCGACTACCTCCTGCTCACACACGGCCACTTCGACCACGTGGCCGACGCCTGGGAGATCCTCCGCCGCACCGACGCGACCCTCGTCGCCACGTTCGAGATCGTCGCCTACGCTCAGGAGAAGCAGGAGGTGAAGAACGCGCACCCGCTCCACATCGGGGGGGGATGGGATTTTCCCTTCGGGCGCGTGAAGCTCACGACCGCGATCCACGGAGGCCTGGTGGCGGGCGACGGTGCTGAGGGCTTTACTACGTGCCCGGCGGGCATCCTGCTCTCGATCGACGGCCACCGCGTCTACCACGCGGGCGACACGGCGCTGACCCTCGACATGACTCTTCTGAAGGGTCAGGTGGACACCGCCCTGCTTCCGATCGGGGACAACTTCACCATGGGGCCGGAGGACGCAGCGCGGGCGGTCGAGATGATCGAGCCGTCGACGGTCATACCGATCCACTACGGCACCTGGGATCTGGTTGAGCAGGATCCGGAGCGGTTCCGGCACCTGGTGGGGAGCGCGGCGGACGTCGTCGTGATTCCTCCCGGAGGATCGTTCGACCTTTGAGCCGGACTCCCTTCCCCTTCCTGGGCCCGACGACGCCGACGATCTTCGAGCGCTCCCGGCCCGGTCGTTCCGGGACGTCCGTGCCGCGGCCGGACGTGCCGACCCGGCCGCTGGAGGAGCTCATACCGGCCCGCCATTTGAGGGCCTCTCCGCCGCGGCTGCCAGAGGTGCCCGAGCACGAGGCGGTCCGCCACTACACGGAGATCTCGCTCAAGAACCACCACGTCGACCGCGCCCTCTACCCGCTCGGCTCCTGCACCATGGGCCGTGCAGGGGGCGCTCGGGCTCATGCACGAGCTCGGGGAGATGCTGGGCGAGATCGCCGGCATGGACGCCGTCACCCTTCAGCCCGCCGCCGGGGCGCAGGGCGAGCTCACCGGCGTGCTTCTCATGCGCGCCTACCATCAGTCGCGGGGAGACCTCCAACGCCGGCGGGTTCTGATACCGGATTCTGCGCACGGGACGAACCCCGCCACCGTAGCGCTCGCCGGCTTCGAGGTCTCGGAGCTCAAGTCCAACGAGGCCGGCCGCCTCTCGGTGAAAGCCCTGCGCGAGGCACTCGACGAGCGAGTCGCCGGGCTGATGCTCACGAACCCGAACACGCTGGGGGTCTTCGAGTCCGCGATCCTGGAGATCAGCGAGCTCGTTCATGATGCCGGCGGCCTGATGTACATGGATGGAGCGAACCTGAATGCCCTGACCGGCGTCGCGCGCCCGGGCGACATGGGCTACGACATCGTCCACTTCAACCTCCACAAGACGTTCAGCACCCCGCACGGTGGCGGCGGACCGGGGGCCGGGCCGGTCGCGGTGATGTCGCATCTGGAGTCGTTCCTCCCAGTGCCGACCGTGAAATCGGAGGACGGTGTTCTCTCCCTGGACTGGGATCGGCCCCGGTCGATCGGCAGGATCCACGGTTTCTACGGCAACTTCGGCGTGCTGGTCAGGGCCTATACGTACATCCGGATGCTCGGCCAGAGCGGCCTTCGCGAGATGGCGGAAGCGGCGGTCCTGAACAACGCCTACCTGAGCGCCCGGCTCGAGGACCACTTCCCGCTTCCCTACGGACGCGGAATGCACGAGTCCGTCTTCAGCGGCACCGAGCTCAAGAAGAAGACGGGCGTGAAGACGCTGGACGTCGCGAAGCGGCTCCTCGACTACGGCTTCCACGCGCCGACGGTCTACTTCCCGCTCATCGTGGCCGAGGCGCTGATGACGGAGCCCACCGAGACCGAGACGAAGGAGGAGCTCGACCGTTATGCCGACGCTCTTCTTTCGATCGCGGCGGAGGCTGAGAGCGACCCGGAGCTCGTGACCGGTGCGCCGCACGGGACGCCCGTCCGCCGCCTGGACGAGGGACGAGCCGGACGCGAGCTCGACGTCCGCTGGAGCTTCCCCGAGGGATAGCGCGAGGCGTAGCCGCTCCCACAGAGATGCCCACCGATTCCGTTCGCCACCTCTCGAGTCCACCATCTCCCGGAGCCTGGAACATGGCGCTGGACGAGGCCTTGATGGCCTCCGCCAGGGCGGGCGCGGTCACGCTCCGATTCTACGGCTGGAGCCCCGCCTGCCTCTCGTTCGGCCGGAATCAGGCGGCCCGCGGCCGATACGATCCGGAGGCGGCGAGAGGCCGAGGCATCGATGTCGTGCGTCGACCCACGGGCGGTCGCGCCGTGCTTCACCGCCGGGAGATCACCTACAGCGTGATCGCGCCGGCGGGCCTTTGGGGAGGGCTGCGCGAGTGCTATGGCCGCATCAACCGAGGACTCGCTCGAGGCCTGGCCGAAGTGGGCGTCCCGCTGGATTCGGTGGCGTCCGTCGAGACGGGGAGCGGCACGAAAGCCGCCCCACCGCCGCTGGCTCGAGCCTGCTTCCGGGACCCGCTTCCGGGCGAGCTGACCAGCGGCGGGAGAAAGCTTGTCGGAAGCGCTCAATGGCGCGTCGACGGGGCGCTTCTCCAGCACGGCTCCATCCTGATTGACGACGATCAGTCTCAGGTCGATGCGCTCCTTTTGGCGCCGCCGGCGGGTGAACCGCTCCCGTCCGGCGCCTGCTCGATTCACGAGCTCCTCGGCCGGGTGCCACCCCGGGAGGAGATGCTGAGCGCCCTGGCAGCCGGGTTCGCCGAGGAGTTCGAGGTCCAGCTCGAGCCCGGCGAGCCGGATACCTCGGAGCAACGGGCGGCGCGGTCCCTGGAGGCCCGCTACCTGGATCCGGGATGGACCTGGCGCCGCTGATCACCAGCTTCCCGCCATGCGGCCGCACGCCTAACTTGGCGTCGTGCGGAAAGGCCGGAGTGCTGACCGGATCGTCTCCCCGACGCGGCGCAACCTCGCGCAGGACACGCCAGCTCGCTCGGGGTTGTCCGCCCGGCGGGTGCGCCGGGTGCTGGCCCTGCTTTCGCTGCTTTGTAGCGGTTGGGTCGCCTGCGGAGGCGGAGGCGGACGCGATGAGGGAGCCTCTCCCCTCATCCTGGGCTACACCGCCGACCTCCAGACCCTGAACCCGCTGGTCAGCACGGACCAGAACGCCAACGACCTCATCTACCACCTGCTCTACACCCCTCTCGTGACCTACGACTCGACCTACCGGGTCCGTCCGTGGCTTGCCGAGAGCTGGGAGTTCGAGGGCGAGTCCGTCGTCTTCACTCTCCGAGACGATGTTCGCTGGCACGACGGCGAGCCAGTGACCGCTCACGACGTCAAGTTCACCTTCGACATGGCGAAGGACGAAGGGTCCGGATCACCACTTGGAGCCGTCTACCTCGCCGACGTCACGGACGCCGAGGTGCTCGACCCGCACCGCATCCGGTTCACCCTCGCTTCCCTCGGATCGCAGCCGCTCGAGAGCTTCTACTGGCCGCCCGTTCCCCGCCATCTGCTGGGAGACGTCCCGTCCGAGGAGATGAGTCGCCATCCGTTCGGGCGCTCTCCCGTGGGAAGCGGCCCGTACCGGTTGGTCCGTTGGCAGGCGGGCGAGCAGCTCGTCTTCGAGGAGAACGAGGCGTTCGCCCCCTCGCTCGGCGGTCCGCCCGCGATCGGGCGGGTGCTTTACCGGATCGTGCCCGAACGGACGACCCTGCTCTCCGAGTTCATCCGCGGAGAGGTGGACGTATACGGGACGATCGGGCCGAGCGAGGTGGAGCGCGTGGAGGGTGCGGAGGGGGTCGGCGTCGTCGCCTTCCCGTGGCGAATGTTCACGTACATCGGCTGGAACACCCGGCGGGAACCCTTCGACACCGCCGAGATGCGGACGGCGCTCGCCCTGGCGATCGACAGGCGAGAGCTGCGGGAAGCCGTCTTGGGCGGTCGCGGCACCCCGGCGAGCGGTCCCATCCCGCCCTGGCATCCGCTCGCACCGAGACTGGAGCTGCTTCCCTACGCGCCGGATTCGGCGGCCGCGATCCTCGAGGCGCTGGGATGGCGCGATTCCGACGGGGACGGCGGCCGCGAGCGCGGCGGGACGCCGCTCGAGTTTACGCTGCTCACCGTGGGTACGAGTCCCGTGTTGGCCGACGTGGCGCAGATCGTTCAGGCGCAGCTGGCGCGAGTAGGCGTTCTCGTCCAACCGCAGCTGCTCGAGTGGCAGACGGTTCTGGGCCGCCATCGCGCGCGCGACTTCGACGCCGTCCTCACGAACTGGGTGCTGGACAACTTTCGTGTCGATCCCCGGCCTCTCTTCCACAGCTCGCAGGCGGCGCGCGAGGGCAGTGCGAACAGGAGCTCCTACGCCAACCCGGTGGCGGACAGCCTCATGGACCTCGGCGTCACCTTGGCCGAGGAATCGGAGGCACGCGCCGTGTGGACGGAATTCGCCCGGATTCTCCAGCGCGAGCAGCCGATCACGTTCCTCTTCTGGAATGAGGATCTCGCCGGTCTGCGTGCCGGCCTCGAGGGCGTTCGGATGGACGCTCGTGGGGAGCTGGTGACCCTGCCGCGCTGGCACTGGGCCTCGGCCGATCGAGAGGAGGCGCCGTGAGGTGGCCCCGGTATTCCTCGGCGATAGCGGCTGCGCTGGTGGCGGGTGCCTGCGCCGGAGAGCCTCCCGTCGCAGAGCCGGATCCGGCGGCCGTCCCGGCGGCGGAGCGCTACGGAGGCACCGCGGTGGTCGCGGGCATGGGCGAGATTCAGACCATGAACGCGTTCTTTTCCCGGGACTACATGACCGACCAGTTCCAGGCGTACGTGCTGTTCATGACGCTTCTGCGCAACGACGACGAGCTGCGGTCCGAGCCGTATCTGGCGCGCTCGTGGACGGTAAGTCCGGACAGCAACGAGGTGGTCTTCGAGCTGCGCGACGACGTCTTCTGGCATGACGGCACGCCCACCACGGCCTACGACGTCGCGTTCACCTTCGACCGGGTGAAGGATCCGGCGGTTCCGTATCCGAACCGCTCCTCTTTCGACGCGTGGGAGTCGGCCGAGGTGCTCGGTCCGCACTCGATACGCTTCACTCTGCGGCCCCACGCCGATTTCCTTCACGGGTGGACGGCGCTCCCGATCATGCCCAGGCACATCCTGGAGGGCACGGCTCCGGAGGATCTGGCCACGCATCCGTTCGGCACGAGCGAGCCGGTCGGAAACGGCCCGTTCCGCTTCGTGGAGCATCTGCCCGGGGATCGATGGATCTTCGCGGCGAACCCCGACTTCCCCGCCGAGCTCGGAGGACGACCGTACCTGGACCGTCTCGTCTACCGGGTCGTGCCCAACGAGACCACTCTCTTCGCGGAGCTTCGGAGTGGGGGCGTGGACATGTACGTGCGGGTCGCTCCCGTCTTCGTAGACCGAATCGAAGCGGATCCCGATCTCAGCCTCGTGGCCTATCCCTTCCCGAACTACTCCTTCATCGCCTGGAATTCGATGCGGCCGTTCTTCGAGAGCGCGGGCGTCAGGCGGGCCCTGACCATGGCGATCGACCGCTCGGAGATCGTGGAGGTCGTGCGGCACGGCCTCGCCACTCCCGCCGCCGGTCCCGTCGGATCCTGGCATTGGGCATACGATTCCGCCTGGCGGCCGCTCGCGTACGCGCCCGATTCGGCGGCCGCGATCCTCGAGAGCGCCGGATGGCGGGATGCGGATGGGGACGGCGTCAGGGAGCGGGATGGGGTCCGGTTCAGCTTCGACATCTCCACCAACGAGAGTCGAGAGCGAGGATCCATCGCCGAGCTCGTCCAGCGCTACCTGGCGCAGGTCGGCGTCGAGGCCCGGCCGCGCATCCGCGAGCATCAGACCGTGATCGCGGACGTGACGAGCCCCGAACGGCGCTTCGACGCCTTCCTACTCAGCTGGACGCAGGGTCTGGTGCTGGACGAGCGCGACCAATGGGCCTGCGAGCGGATCGGGAAGCCGCTCCAGTTCACCAGCTACTGCAACCCGGAGCTGGACGCGGTGATGGACTCGATTCCGAGGGCCACGGACCGCTCGGCCCAGGAGGGGCTGATCCGCCGGTACAACAAGATGCTCGCCGCCGATCAGCCGTTCACCTTCCTTTACGTGGAGAAGCGGGCCGACGCCCTGCGCCTTCGGCTGCAGGGCGCAAGTCCGGACTTCCGCGGGGAGCTCGCGGACGTCCGGTCGTGGTGGCTCTTCCAACCTTGATCCGCTACGCCGTTCGACGTCTTCTCGAGGCGGTACCGATCCTCATCGGCATCGTCACGCTCATCTTCCTGCTTCTCCACCTGGCGCCGGGCGACCCGGCCACCGCCTACTTCAACCCGAACGTCAGTCCCGAGATCATCGACCGGATGCGCGAGAACCTCGGGCTGGACCGGCCGCTCCACGAGCAGTACCTGCGATGGCTGCGCTCTTTCTTCACGGGTGACTTCGGCTACTCGTTCAGCCAGCACCGACCCGTGGCGGACGTCATACGGGACGCCCTTCCCAACACGCTGCTGCTCAGCGCCGTCTCGCTCGTCCTGATCTTCGTGGTCGGCTGCGCGGTCGGGGCCGTGCAGGCGGTCAGGCAGTACTCCGCCCTCGACAACGTCACGACGTTCGTTTCGCTCTTCGTATACTCGATGCCGGGCTTCTGGCTCGGCCTGATGCTGATCCTGGCCTTCTCATCGCCGGCCATGCCCGAGTTTCTCCGCCTGCCGATATCGGGCGTGACATCGATCGACTACGAGTTCATGGGACCCATCGAGCGCATCGTGGACAGGGTTCGTCACCTCGTGCTGCCCTCCTTCGCCCTCGGCATCGCGTCGGCCGCGGGCGTTGCTCGATACATGCGAGGGTCACTGCTCGAAGTGATCAGTCAGGACTACATCAGAACCGCGCGGGCCAAAGGTCTCTCGGAGCGGCGCGTGATCCTCAAGCATGCCCTGCGAAACGCGCTGATCCCGATCGTGAGCCTGCTGGGCCTCTACCTGCCCCTTCTGTTCGGCGGCTCGGTCGTCATCGAAGTGGTCTTCTCCTGGCCTGGGATGGGCCGCGCCCTGTACAACGCGATCCTCTCCCGAGACTACCCGGTCGTCATGGCCGCCAGCTTCCTGTTCGGCGTCCTCGTGCTTGGAGCGAACCTCCTGGCCGACATGCTGTACGCCGTGATCGACCCTCGCATCCGGACGGACTGAGCATCGTGTTGAGCCAAGCGCGGAGACAGAGAGGTCGTGAGACCTGGCGACGCTTCAGAAGGCATCGGCAGGCGATTCTGGGTCTCGCGCTGATCGTGCTCCTGACCGGGAGCGCCCTCCTGGCTCCGGCGCTCGCCCCCTACGACCCGGACGCGCAGACCGACATCGTGGCCACCCGGTACCAGGCGCCTTCGGTCTCCCACCCGATGGGTACGGACCGCTTCGGGCGCGACATCTTCAGCCGCACGCTGTACGGAGCCCGCATTAGCCTTTCCATCGGCTTCCTGGCCATCCTGATCGCGATTACGCTGGGGACCGCGATCGGAGCTATCGCCGGCTTCTTCGGCGGCCGACTCGACACGGTGCTCATGCGGGGAGTCGATCTGCTGCTCAGCTTCCCGCGTCTGGTTCTGCTCGTGGTGCTCGTCGCCCTGTTCGAGCCGTCGATCGCGCTCGTGACGCTGGTCCTCGGGCTCACGGGATGGATGGGGGTATCCCGGATCGTCCGTGGGCAGGTGCTCACGGTTCGCGAGATGGAGTTCGTCACGGCGGCTCGGGTGCTCGGGTTCGGTCGTACCCGAATCCTGGCGCGGCACGTTCTGCCCAACGTCCTTACGCCGGTGATCGTGGCGGCCACCCTCGGCATCGGTAATACCATCCTGGCGGAGGCCGCGCTGAGCTTCCTCGGCCTCGGTGTGCAGCCGCCGACAGCCAGTTGGGGGAACATGGTCGCGTCCGGCCGCGATGCGATGCTCGATGCCTGGTGGATCACGACGTTCCCGGGGCTGGCGATCGTCTTCACGGTGATGGCCTTCAACCTGGTCGGAGACGGACTACGCGATGCCCTCGATCCGAGGAGGGTCGCGTGATGACTTCGCCGTTGCTCGAGGTTCGCGATCTGCGGACGTACTTCGCGACCGATCGCGGCGAGGCCCGAGCCGTGGACGGGATCTCGTTCGATGTGCGGGAGGGCGAGACGGTGGCCCTGGTCGGCGAGTCCGGTTGTGGAAAGTCCGTGACGGCCCTGTCGATCCTTCGGCTTCTGCCCGAGCCTCCGGGCCGCCTGCTCGCAGGCTCGAGCGTGCAGCTCCGCCGAGAGGAGCTCACTTCGGCCGCCGAGTCCAGGCTCCGCGAGGTCCGGGGCGGCGAGATCTCGATGATCTTCCAGGAACCGATGACCAGCTTGAACCCGGTCTTCACGGTCGGCCAGCAGGTCTCGGAGGCCATCCGTGAGCACGAGGCCATGTCGACCGGCCCGGGCGAGCGAGCGGCGGCGGCCGCCCGACGCGCGGCGATCGAATGGCTGGATCGAGTCGGGATCCCCGATCCCGAGCACCGCTACGGCTACTATCCGCACCAGCTGTCCGGCGGGATGAGGCAGCGGGCGATGATCGCCATGGCCCTCTCCACGAGGCCGTCGCTCCTGATCGCCGACGAGCCTACGACGGCGTTGGACGTGACGGTACAGAGTCAGATACTCGAGCTGCTGGCCTCTCTGCAGACGGAGCTGGGAACGGCGGTTCTGCTGATCACCCACGATCTCGGGGTCGTCGCTCAGGTGGCCGACAGGGTGCTGGTCATGTACGCCGGCCAGATCG
>JBDHFW010000093.1:0-10720 GCA_039590175.1 Gemmatimonadota bacterium
CGCCCCTCTGGGGCTCGTGTTTCGCGCGGCGCTCCCCCCGGGCCTGCTCGCCGAGAGCGCCGACGAATCGGACGGAGGAGGGCTCGTTCGCAAGGTCCTTCGGCTCAGCCGGCATCTGCCCACGCTCGAGGAGAGGGAAAGGGTCTTCGGGCGCGCCCTCCGACAGCGGGAGGCGTTCGAGGCGCTGGAGGAACTGGGCGGGGCCTCCACACTCGTGGAGCTGGAAGGCCAGGGCTTCAGCCGCTCGGTTCTGGGAGGCCTCGTGAAGCGTGGCGTGGCCGACCTGACGGAGGAGCGCGTGGAGCGCGATCCCTTCCGGAATCTGGGATCCTCGCCCGAGCCGAGACATCGGCCGACCCCCGAGCAGGCTCGCGTCATCGAACTCCTGACCGGCATGCTCGAGCGATCGGCACCCGGGTCGGCGCTCCTGAGAGGCGTTACCGGCTCCGGCAAGACGCTCGTGTACGTTCGGCTGATCGAGAGAGCGCTCGAGAGCGGACGGGGCGCGATCCTCCTCGTGCCGGAGATCTCTCTCACGCCCCAAACCGTTCAGCGCTTCCGTGCTGCCTTCGGCGACGCCGTCGCCGTGTTGCATTCCGGCCTGTCGGCCGGAGAGCGCCTCGACGCATGGCAGGCCTTGCGGGAAGGACGCAAGCGCATCGCGATCGGCGCGCGGTCCGCGGTCTTCGCGCCCATCCGCGAACTCGGGGTGATCATCCTCGACGAGGAGCACGAGGGTAGCTACAAGCAATCGGAGACGCCCCGCTATCACGCGAGGGCCGTGGCCGCCGTCCGATGCCAGCGGGAGACCGCGCTCTGCCTGCTGGGGTCTGCCACGCCCTCCCTGGAGAGCTGGCGTAACGCGCACTCGGGGCGATACGCCCTTCTCGAGCTTCCGAAGCGGGTCACCGATCACCCGCTCCCCGGCGTCCGGTTGATCGATATTCGCGCCGGCGAGTCGCCGCGGTCGAACGGCCGAGCGGCGACGCCCGCTCGCGGAGGGCCGGCGCTCTCGGGCCCGTTGCGCGAGGCGATCGAAGCGCGCCTCGACAAGGGCGAGCAGTGCATCGTGCTTCTGAACCGGCGCGGTTTCGCCACTTTCGTTCAGTGCGAGAACTGCGGAAAGGTCTGGAGCTGCGAGCACTGCAACGTTTCGCTCACCTACCATCGCCGGCAGCAGAGGATCATCTGCCACCACTGCGGCTTCCGGGAACAGCCGCCGGTTCACTGCGATGAGTGCGAGGCCCGCATCTCCTACTCGGGAATCGGCACGGAGCAGGTGGAGCAGCGGCTCGGCGAGACCTTCCCGGCCGCCAGGATCGCGCGGATGGATCTGGACACGACGGCCACCAAGTGGTCGCACTTCCGGATTCTCGAACGAATGCGTCAGCGAGAGGTGGACATCCTCCTCGGAACCCAGATGATCGCGAAGGGACTCGACTTCCCGGAGGTCACTCTGGTCGGGGTCGTCAACGCGGACGTCGGCCTCAATCTGCCGGATTTCCGCGCGAGCGAGCGCACGTTCCAGCTTCTCTCACAGGTGGCGGGAAGAGCCGGACGGGGTGCGGAGCCTGGCGAAGTCCTCGTCCAGACGTCACGGCCGGGCCACTTCGCCCTCCGGGCAGCCGTCGAGCACGACTACGTGGGCTTCGCCGAGCGCGAGCTGGACGACCGCCTCGAGCCCGGCTACCCGCCGCACCGCCGGCTGGCGAACGTCGTCGTCTCCGGAAGATCGGAGACGCGGGTGACGGACCTGGCCGGGCACCTGGCCGACTGGACGAGGGGTCTGATCCGGTCGCGCTCCCTCGACGGCGTCGACGTGGTGGGTCCCGCCCCCTGCCCCATCGACCGGCTCAGGGGCCGCTGGAGGTGGCACTTCCTGCTCAAATCTGACGAACCACGGCGGTTGGGCTCCGTTTTGCGTTACCTGGCCATCTACCACGGGCAGCCCTCGGGCGACCTGCGGATCGAGATCGACCGTGACCCGGAGTCACTGTTGTAGGGAGACGCCCAAGCCCGGCTCGTCGCCGAGGACGATCCTGGCCCCCTCCAGGTGCGGCCCTCTGAACGGATCGGACTTGAGCAGCGCGGCTCCGTCCAGATCCGCGTAGTCCACCAGCGGCGAGAGGTGGGCCGCGGGAGCGATTCCGAGGCTGCTCTCGATCATGCAACCGAGCATGACCTTCAATCCGCAGGCGCGAGCCGTGTGGATCATCCGAAGGGCCTCCCTCGGACCGCCGCATTTCGCCAGCTTGATGTTTATGCCGTGAGCGCAGCCCACGAGCCCCGGGATGTCCGAGGAAACGATGCTCGACTCGTCGAGGATGATCGGCAGGGGCGAACCCTCGAACACCCTTCGGAGCCCCTCGCGATCAGTCGGGGGCAGCGGCTGCTCGACGAACTCGACGCCGTAATCCGCCAGGAGAGGGAGCCGAGCCAGCGCCTCTTCGGCGCTCCAGGCCGCGTTCGCGTCCACCCGCAGAGTCGCGTCTGGCGCTTCGCTACGCACGATCTCGAGGGTCTCCTCGTCTCGGTCCGTCCCCACCTTGATCTTCAGGATGGGGTACTCGCGTGCGCGACGGACCTTCTCGGCCACGACCCCGGGCTCATCGATCCCGATCGTGAACGAGCTGAGCGGAGCTTCCGCGGGCTCCAGGCCCCAGAGCATCCAGAGCGGACGCCCGAGGATCTTCCCCTGAAGGTCGTGAAGGGCGGCGGAGATCGCGGCCCTCGCGGAGCCGTTGCCGCTCCGTCGAGCTTCCAGTCCGCGCTCCAGCCGCTCGATCGACTCGGGCCGGACCGGCTTCCCCGCACTCTCGATCACCGAGCGATAGGCCTCGAGGGCGTCGACGACGGTCTCCACGCTCTCCCCGTAGAAGGCCGAGGGGTCGGCCTCTCCCCAGCCCTCCAGGCCTTCGGCCTCGATACGGACCCAGACGACCGTCTCGCTGTCCCGGGTCGATCGGCTGATCGTGAAGGGATACTCAAGCTCCAGCCGCAGCTTCTCCCAGCTAAGTCTCAAGGCCTGCTCCGAATCCGGACGGGTCGGCGGGCCTGACTCACCCGCGCCAGGGCTCGGATTGGACGCCCCGGGTCGTAACGTCAGGGCCATCGGATCGCATGAAGACGTTGATCTCGGACCTGATCCCGAAGCGGCCCTGCAGGTAGACTCCCGGCTCCACGGAGAAGCCAATGCCGGGGATGAGCTCGCGCTCCTCCCTCGTCTCCACCGAATCCAGGTTGGGGCCGAAGCCATGGAGCGCCCTGTCCATCCCGTGCCCGAGGCGGTGCTGCAGGAACTCTCCGAAGCCCGCTTCCTCCAGGATCCGCCGCGACACGATGTCCACTTCGGCGCCTGTCAGTCGCTGCCCGGCGCCGGCTCGGTCGCGGATAAAGTCCACGGCGCCGTCGCGTGCAGCACGCACCGCTTCCCAGGCCTCGTCGAAGCCCGACGGCCCCGCGGCTCCGAGCACGCCCATCCAGGTCTGGTCCGCGAAGACCGCGTCCGGATCGTCCTCGATCCTTCCCCAGAGGTCGATGAGGAGGACGCCGCCGACCTCGAGAACCGCCGACTCGCCGGCCACGGGCTCGTAGTGCGGGCTCGCGCTGTTCGGGCCCATCCCCACTATCGTCCCCCCCTCCGCCAGACCGGCCGAGGCGATCTCCGAGAGTATCCACTCGGTCAGATCGTGCTCGGTCATTCCGAGCCCCTGATCTGCCGCCTGGAGGGCGCGGTGAAACGCCGTCTCCGCGATCGCCCCGAGCCGCGCCCCGGCCAGAGTGTGCGTCTCGTACCCGCGGTCCCCCCACTGCGCGTACGTTCCCGAGATGAGCGGAGCCGAGCTCACGACCCGCGGACCGAGGCTCTGGATGAGCTCCACGACGCCCGCGGGCACCTGGTCGACGAACGGCACGGCGTCCCGCTCGGAGACCTCCATCGCCACGACCTGGCAGCCCGCCAGCAGCCTCCGGAGAGCGTCTTCCATCTCTTCCCAGCCGACATACGCGTCGAGCTCGCCCTCCCAGTCGCTCCAAGGATCCATTTCGATCTTGTGTGCGAGCGCGGCGGGCCTGGCGCCGGGCCGCAGGAGGAGGAAGATCCTCCTCGAAGGCCCTTCGCCGAGCCCCAGCAACTCGCACATGACTCGGTTCCGACCCTCCAGGTCGAACAGCAGCCAGCCGTCGATCGCGTTCCGCTGCAGCTCCGTGGCGGCGGCCTCCGCGAAGCCCTGCGGCAGACGAACCTTCATACGCCGGCATCCTCCGTCTCTTGTTGCTCTGGTCGGCGCGCCCGTCCGGTGCGCACCCGGGTAAGCGTCTCGATGTGGGCCACGACGTTGCGGCCCAACTCCTCCGGATTGTACCCCCCCTCGAGCGCGGACACGATTCGTCCCGCGGCGCTCGAGCGCGTCAGCTCTTCCACCCCGGAGGTCAGTTGGCAGAAGTGCTCCTCACGAAGCGTGAACCCCCCGAGAACGTCTTCGGCGGCCGCGTCGAAGCCCGCGGAGATCAGGACGAGCTCCGGATTGAAGGCAGCAGCCTGCTCGATTCCGGCCAGCATCTGGTCGACGTACCGCTCGGGCGGCAGCCCCGGAGGCAAGGGGACATTGAGCGTCGTTCCCTCTCCCGGGCCCTCTCCCGTCTCGTCCCGTGCCCCCGTGCCCGGATAGAAGGGGCTCTGGTGCATGGAGAGGTAGAAGACGTCGGGGTCGCGGTAGAAGATGTCCTGAGTCCCGTTCCCGTGGTGGACGTCCCAATCCACGATCAGGACGCGCGAAGCCAGGCGGGATACCAGCGCGTGACGAGCGGCGACCGCGACCGAGTTGAAGAGGCAGAATCCCATCGCCCGGCTCGCCGTGGCGTGGTGTCCTGGCGGGCGGACCATGCAGAAGGCGTTGGCGTACCGTCCTCCCGTGACGGCCTCTACCGCCTCGACGAGACAGCCCGCGGCGGCGGTCGCGGCTTCCCAGGACGCCCCCGAGACGACGGTATCGGGATCCAGGCTCACTAGGCGTCCCTCGGCGAGAGCAGCGTCGGCCGCGCTCCGCACGTGCCGCACGTGCTTCGGGGTGTGGGCGAGCTCCAGGCGGGCATCCTCGACCGGCGAGCCGAGCACGGGCTCGGCGTCGGGTGAGAGCGAGGGCAGCGCCTTCTCGAGCTCGCTCGTCACGGCGCGCAGCCGGCCTTGATGCTCCGGATGGCGCCAGCCGGTGTCGTGTCGGGCGCAAGCGGGATGGTTGTATATCGCGGTCTTCGTCAACTCGTACCTCTCTCCTCAGCCTCTCTCGGCTCGATCGGTCGCCCGAGCCATGAGCGGCCGCAGACCAACTTAATCCGCTTCAGAGACGCCAGCGACAGCACTCCGGAGCTCCGCCCGGGGTCTTGTTGCCGGGTCGCTCGTTCGGCACCTACCTTGCCGCCGTCGCCCCTGAAAGAGACCGACCCGGATGCGAGCCTCGATGATCGGAACGCCCAAACGGCCCACGGCCCAAATCCTCCGCCTGGCTCTCCCGGCCCTGGCCCTCCTCCTGGCGAGCGCGGCTTGCGAGGTTCAGTGGGGCGGCGGACGATTGGCGCTCGAGGATCCCTCGCCGCCCGAGCCCGAACCGGCGGCCGAGGAGGGCGAGCCGGCCCCGGCCCCCTTACCGAAAGCGCCGCTTCTCTATCTGGTCCGCCTGGGTGGCGCCGGTCAGGGGCACCTGGCAGCGATTGCACGGATTGCCGGAGACAGCCTGGCACCGCTGGAGTTCCCCGCACCGATGCCGGAAGAGTTCAGAGAGCGGTTCGAGCAGGCGTTCTTGCCGACCGGAAGGGAGTTGGCGTTGGTCGTCGGCGGGAAGCGAATCGGTAGCGTCGTCGTCGGAGAGCCGGCGTCCGACAGGGCAAACTGCCTCTCCGTCGCCAGCGTTCAGGCCATCCTTCCGCCCGGGATCTCCGTCCCCGAGATCGGCTTCGCCGTGCCCCTCCAGCTCTCTCCCGTGCGTATCGGCCGGGCGACCGACCGCGGTCCGTCCAACCGCATGGTCACCTTCGGACCCGTGTTGGCCGAGCAGCTGCTGCGAGCGGAGGGTGTGGCTCGACCTTTCCTGGCCCAGCGGATGGCTCTGGAGGCCGTGGCTGGCCCGGACACGCTGGAGGAGATGGCGGCCACCTACCTGATCAACGACAGCCTCGCGCCCGGACCTCCGCGGGACGACGCCGCGTCACTTTTCTTTCTAGCTCGACGCGAGCCGACCCGGGGCTATCTGCCGGTGTGGCGCGAGGTGCGTACGTACGGCACCGCCGAGCGGAAGGAGGCGTTCGCCTACCTCGAGTGGGTCGAGCTGAACGGCTCCCGCTTCGATTTCGTCAAAGCGGTCCGCGGATCGAACGAGGGGCTCTCGGCGAGCCGCGCTCCGGAAGATTGGCGCAGCCGCTTGAGCCTGACCGAGCGGCGATTCGTGTGGACGGAGCCGCCCGAGTGTCCGACACTCGAGCTGCTGAGCGACGCGATCTCTGGCTGACGGTTGACCGAGTGAGGGCGGCCTGAATCAGGCCGCGAAGCTCCTCAGGGTCTGACCGGCCGACCCGCTCCGGAGTTCTCTGAGGGCGCGATCCCGCAGTTGCCGCACCCGCTCCCGGGTCACTCCGAGCAGCTGACCGATCTGCTCGAGCGTGTGCTCTTGCTCTCCCTGAAGCCCGTAGTAGAGGCGAACCACGCGCGCATCTCGAGGCTTGAGCTCCTGGAGCGCCCTGGCGATCTGCTCTCTCAGGAGCTTGTTCTCCAGCGACTCCTCGGTGCTCGACTCGTCGACGAGAAACCGGTCCACGAGCTGATTGTCGTCACCGTTTCCCACCGGAGCATCCAGCCTCACCTCGGCGACGTTCAGCGCCTGGAGCATCTCGACCGTGACGGCATCCAGCTCCGCGATCTCGGCGATCTCCTCGGAGCTGGGTTCCCGGCTAAGACTCTGCTTGAGGTCCTCCCGGACCCGGATGACGCGGGCCAGCTCTGTGGCTCGGTTGAGCGGCAGGCGCACTGCACGGCTCTGTTTCGCCAGCGCGGCGAGGATAGCCTGGCGGATCCACCAGACCGCGTAGCTGATGAACTTCACGCCCTGGTCAGGATCGAACTTCCGGGCTGCAGTCACCAGACCGACGTTCCCCTCCTGGATCAGGTCCGAGAAGGGCATGCCTCGGTTCTGGTACTTCTTCGCGACGGACACCACGAAACGGAGGTTGGCTCGGACCAGCTCGTCCAGCGCCACGCCATCGCCGCTGCGCGCGAGGCGCGCGACTCGATCCTCGTCCTCGGCGGCGAGGAGAGGATAGCGGCTGAGCTCGTCCAGGTAGAGGTCGAGAGAACTCGACAACTCGTCGGTCGGTATCTGACCGTTCGTGCTTCGAGTTGCCATCTCACTCTCTCGGGGGGCTTTCTCTGTGCCGATCATGCTGCCGGTGCGGCCGGCCCTTCCAGTGAGGGTGCAAGGTAAACAGGCCCCCTACGCGGGTCTAGTAGCCTCGAGACCGCAAACGGCGCCTCGTTCGATCAATGCCGGCCCCGACGTCTCTCCTTTGCCGGAAGAACTTCCAGGCAAGTGGTCCACCAGCCCGTCAGGATGGTCTCCACGAATTCGCGAGGCAGGTTTTCATCCTGCATTTCGCGCGCCAACCTCTCATGGTCGTACCCCAGCGACACGATCTCGACATCCACACCGGGACGCTCGCCGCTCGCGGACAGAAGCGCGTACCAGACCTCCGTGCGCCCGTTGTTGGCGGGACGGCCGAGAACACCGACGTTCGCGAAAGCGCGTCCGCCCGGAAGCTCCCGTCTCCAATGCAGCCCCGTATGCGTCGCCAGGATGATGTCCGCTTCATACTCCCGCGTCAGCCAGTCGAGGAAGTCGGCCGAAGTCGTCGATTCCCAGAGGAACTCGTTGGTGCGACGCGGGCTTCCGTGGCACATGAGCACTCTCTTCCCTCCGAGCGAGATCCGCAGCTCGGGCGGGAGCTCGCGCATCCACCCCCGCCACCGATCGCTGGTGTTGCGAAGGGAGTACTCGTATGAGAGTCGAGCGAAGTGGTTGTCCCGAGGGTCCGTGTACCCGCATCGGCAGTCGGCGTGACCATGCCCGATCGCATGATCGTAGTTGCCCTGCACCACCTTCACCTCGGCGTCGCGCAACAGGGGAAAGACACGATCCGGGTGGGGGCCGAAGCCCCCGAGGTCTCCCAGGCAGTAGAAAGCCTGAGCGGCACGCGCCCGAGCGTCCTCCAGAGCCGCCTCGAGGGCCAGATGGTTGCTGTAGATGCCGCCGAACACGGCGATGCGCTCAGGTTGCATCCCGGCCGATATCCCCGTAGTTGCTGCAGATCGCACCGTAATGCCAGCAGGTGAAGCAGGCCCGGTGACGAAGCTCGAAGGGTCGGAGCGAGCCCTCCAGCGTCGGGCCCATGAGCGAATCCGGGTGGTCGACCAGGATTGGACATACGTGCACCCCACGGCTCGTGACGATGCGGCTGTTCGAGCACAGGAGCTGCGCCCTATCGTAGGACTCGAGCATCTCCTCCGTGACCCAGTGATGCCGATCGTATCCCCCCGTGCGGAGAGCTTCCCGGCCGAGCCGGAGCGACGGCAGGATCTTCAGGCGGGGTCTCTCGCAGCCGACGTCGCGAAGGGCCGTGAAGAATCGGTCGCGTACCATCTCCTCGTCGGCGGGATCCCATACACGGGCCGCCGTCAGGATCGGCAGGAACCCGTGGTCCAGCAGCTTCCGGATTCCCTCCATCGCACGCTCGAACGTCCCCTCTCCGCGGATCGGGTCGTTGGTCTCCGGGGTGGGCCCGTCGATGCTCACCCTGAGCTCGAGCGAGTAGGCGCTGGCCGCCTCGGCCGTCGCCAGTCTGGTGAGCACCCGTTGGGTGAACAGGGTCCCGTTGGTCAGCACGGTCACCGGCCCGTACCGGAGTATCGCCTCGAGCATCGCGGGCAGATCCGTGTGCATGAAGGGCTCGCCTCCGGTGACGTAGTACTCTTTGACACCCTGCCGACGGGCGATCTCGAGCCAGCCGAGAACCGTCTCGAGCGTGAGAAAGCCCAGGGTGTCGTTCTCGGGGGCGCAGCTGATGAAGCAGTGGGCGCACCGGAGATTGCACACGGTCCCCGCCACCTGGAGCCACAGCGCGTCCAGATGTTCGAGCGCGATCGCCGGCCCGGAGTGGGCGAATCGTGAGGTTCCCGCAGGGAGCGCGGGCGAACTGGCGGAGTGCATGGACGGCTTCTATTCTCCTTCTTCCCGTCGGCGTACGCGTTACGGAGCCGCCGGCGCGGCGCCCGACTGGAGCCCGTCTCGAAGAAGCCTACCATCGGGAACATCGCGATGCCACTTAGCCTTCGGCACGCCGCCGCGACAGATATCGGCCGCGTGCGTCAAGGTAACGAGGACAGCTTCTACGCCGACGACGAGGCCAGCCAGGGTCTTCGTGGTCGCCGATGGGATGGGTGGGCACGCGGCAGGCGAGGTGGCTGCCCAGATCGCGTCGAGCAGAGTCGGCGAAGCCCTCTCCGGAGCCGTGGGCACGCAGCCGGCGGCGGAGCTCGCCGAAACGCTGGAGGCGGCGATCGCCGAAGCCAACCGCCGCATCCTCTCGTGCGCTCAGGATGACCCCGCTTGCTACGGCATGGGCACGACCATCACGGCGCTGTGCGTCCTGGACGCCTTCTTCCTGATCGGCCACGTGGGGGACAGCCGGGCCTACCGGCTCCGGGGCGGGAGCCTCGAACGGATCACGCGAGATCATACCCTCGTCCAGCAGGAGGTGGATCGCGGCACACTCACTGATGAACAAGCTCGCGTCCACCCGAGATCCAACGTGCTGACCCGGGCTCTGGGAATCCCCGGTGGGTTCGCGACGGATCTCTACGAGGGCACCCTCGAGGCCGGCGACCGCATCCTCCTGGCGACAGACGGACTGAGCTCGATGCTCCCCGACGCCGAGATCGAACGAATCCTCGCCGCGGCGATGGACGTGGAGGCGACGGCCGGGCAGCTGGTGGACAGGGCAAACGCCGCCGGCGGGCTGGACAACACGACGGTGATCGTGATCGACGCGCGGGCGCCCTAGTGTACCGTCTCATGACAGTGTGACTTCTGAGACGGTACACTAGGCCGGGTAGAGCGCCGCCCCCCCCTGCAGCCTTGCCGATACCTCTTCGGCGCCTGCTTCCAAAAGCTCCAGAAGCGGTCTCGGATCGGGCGCCAGCCGCTTTCCGAGCACGAAGACCCGGAAGACCCTCGCGGCGTGATGAAGCGAGCGGCTCAGGCGCGGCAGATCGATCAGGCCTTCTGCGCCCTTCTCGGTGAGCCTCTGCACGTCACCGTTCCGGCGAATCAGCAGTATGTCCAGCTGAAGCATGTCCGGATAGCTCGGGTAGTCGACGAACACGCTGCCCGGCGGCACCGACCACTCCTTCGCCAGCCGATCTTCGAGCCCGCGGACGAGATCCGATCTCTCCTGAAGCCAGGAGCCGATTCCCGCCGGCACGGCGTCGCCGAAAACCTCGACCGCCCGCTTCGGCAGGCGACGGTTCTCCAGACAGTCGATAAGCCCGCCGACCACGGCAGCGCCGCCGTCCCCGGGGAGATTCGCCGCTCGCCGCGCGAGCAGGCCCAGCAGCTCCTCATCGGTTCTTCCGGGAAGCTCCTCGGGCTCGACGAGTCCAGCCGAGCCCGCCCGCTCC
>JBDHFW010000094.1:0-9445 GCA_039590175.1 Gemmatimonadota bacterium
ATCGGTCAGCACCCGCTGTCTGGTCACGTCGGCCTCGGCGTCGAAGCCAAGCCGCCGGTAGCTCAGGTAGAGGGTGTAGAGGATGTCGGGGATGACCGGAGCGTTCGGATAGTCTTCGACCGCGGACTCGAAGTAGATGTTGGCCGACTCGTAGAATCCCTGGTCGAAGTAGAACTTCCCCACCCTGAACTGCTTGGCCGCCATCTTGGCTCGAGCCTCCTGCAACAGAGACACGGTCTCGGCCCGCCGCGGACTGTCGGGGAAGAACTGCAGCATCCGCGTGCACTCCTCGATGGCCTGCATGGTGTACTCCTGGTCGCGAGGGAGCGAGGGAGAGAGCTCCCAGTAGGCCGTGCAGGCTCCGAGCTGTGCGTCGTCGGCGAGCGGGCTGTTGGGCCGCGTCTGGGCGAAGCGAGTGAACTCGGTCGCCGCCCGCAACGCATCTCCATCCCTCAGGTACGAGTCCGCCAGCAGGAAGAGCGCGCTGTCCGCGAGGGGACTCAACGGCTCTCGGCCGACGAAATCCAGAAAGCCCTTCGCCGCATCGCCGTACTTCCCGCTGTCGTACTTGTCCGCTGCCCACTGGAAGCGCTCCTGTGGCGGCGTTCCGTCCGGAGGGAGCTTGGCGGAGCACGACGGCAGCGCCCCGATCAGCACGACCAGGCCGCACCAGACCGCTCGCGTTCGAGCGCGATCACGATTCATCGTACGTCTCACTCGAAGCCGAACCGAATCTCTCGAATCCTCGCCTCCGCTCGCTCTACCAGGGGACCGGTGCGCGACGGGTTCAGCCGAAGGACCTCCTCGAAAGCTCGCAGCGCCTCGTCGCGCTCCCCGAGAGCCAGCGACAGCTCCCCGTACAGGAACTGCGCGCGGTCCTGCACGGTGCGCGGAACCCCGAGCCGAATCAGTCGGGCCGCACGCTCCTGTGCGCTCGCCGCGCGCCCGTTCTGCCAGTCCTCTTCTGCCGCCTCATAGAGGCAGTTGCCGAGGCTCCACTCGGCCTCGGCGCGTCGCGCCGCCCTGCGAGCGGCTCGCGTCAGGTAGCGCTCGTAGAACGAGATGGCCTCGCGACACGCGCCCAACTCCTGGAAAGCCCGCGCCGTCTCGTAGTACACCTCCGGCTCCACTTCGGCGGAATCCGCCAGCACTTTGAGGTAGAGCGGAAGGGCTTCCTCGAACTGGTTGTCCGCCCAGTAGTGTCGGGCGAGCGGCAGGGTCAGGTCGCGTGGAACCAACCCCGTGCCGAGCTCGACAAGGGGCTGCAGAGCGCGTGCTGCGCTCTCGCGGCTGCCCCGCTCGAAGGCCATCCTGGCCGACGAGCTCAGGCCGGCAGCCGCCTGGAAGCGATACGAGGAGTCCCTCGCGATGAGCTCCGCGTAGTACCGCCGACTCGTTTCGATGTCGCCTCGCATCCCGTACACCGCCCCGAGCCGCAGCAGGGCACGCTCATCGTCATCCTGGCGAAGCGCGAACTTGTATTCGGCGATGGCCGCGTCGAGCCGGCCCTCGCCGAACAATCGGTCGCCTCGATGGATCGCATCCCCCGCTTCATCGGCGCAACCGATCAGAGAGACGAGCATCAGAAGGCCGACGGCTCCGCCGACGCCCCCTTCAACCCACCCGCATCTCCGAATCGATCTTGGGAGGCTCCGAGGCCAACTCACGCGCTGCTCGCGCGCGATCCGCTCCGACGTTTCGCTCTTCCGGTGATCTTTCTCCAAAGACCATACCGCCAAATGCAATAGATCGCCCTCATTCCGTCCCGCCACCCGATCTTCTTCCCCTCCGCGTACGTACGGCCGCTGTAAGAGATCCCCACCTCGTACACACGCCAGTTCTGGAGAGCCACCTTCGCCGTGATTTCAGGCTCGACGCCGAACGCCTTCTCTTCAATCTCGAGGCTCTGGAGGACTTCGCGGCGAAAGCACTTGTAGCAGGTCTCCATGTCGCTGAGGTTGAGGTTGGTCACCATGTTCGAGACCAGGGTGAGGAGCCGATTGCCGACGTAGTGCCAGAAGTAGAGCACGCGATGCGGACGCCCGCTCATGAACCTGGAGCCGTAGACGACGTCGGCCTTGTTCTCCCAGATCGGCGACAGCAGCAACGGGTATTCCTGTGGGTCGTACTCCAGGTCCGCGTCCTGAACGAGAACCGCGTCGCCGCTCGCCGCTCCGAAGCCCGTGGAGAGAGCCGCGCCTTTCCCGCGGTTGACGTCGTGGAGGATCAGACGCTCGATGGACCCGGCCTCCGCCAGGTTTTCGAGGATCTCCCGGGAACCATCCGTCGAGCCGTCGTCGACGACGACCAACTCGATCTCGAAGGGCACGGCCCGAACTCTCCGGACGATCTCCTCCACCGTCGCTCGCTCGTTGTACACGGGCATGACGACGGAGACTCTCCGGTGCTCGTTCACGAGGATGCTCGCCGCGCTATCCGGTGAGGATCGTCGCAGAACCGAGCCGCTTGTCCTCCTGGAGCCGACGGAAGTACTCGATCGTGCGTGACAGGCCCTCCCGGAGGGAGATCTCCGGCTGCCAGCCGAGGAGCTCGCGGGCCCGCGTGATGTCGGGCTTGCGCGTCTTGGGATCGTCTTCCGGGAGCGGCAGGTAGCGTAACTCGGAGGAGGACCCGGTGAGCTCCAGCACGAGCTCGGCCAGCTCAGCGACGGTGAACTCTCCGGGATTGCCGATGTTGACCGGCTCGTTCTCATCGGAGGCGAACAGGCGGAAGATGCCCTCCACCTCGTCCTCGACGTAGCAGAAGCTCCGCGTCTGACCGCCGTCACCGTAGACGGTTAGAGGCTCGCCGCGGAGAGCCTGCACGATGAAGTTGGAGACCACCCGTCCGTCGCCCGGCCGCATCCTCGGTCCGTACGTGTTGAAGATCCTGACGATGCGCGTATCCACGCCGTGCGCGCGACGGTACGCCATAGTGAGAGCCTCCGCGAACCGCTTCGCCTCGTCGTATACGCCCCGTGGCCCGATCGGATTCACGTTGCCCCAGTAGGACTCGGGCTGCGGATGAACGAGGGGATCTCCGTACACCTCGGAGGTGGAGGCCAGCAGGAACCGGGCGTCTTTCGCCTTCGCCAGGCCGAGCACCTTGTGCGTGCCGAGGCTTCCGACCTTCAGTGTCTGAATCGGGAGCTCCAAGTAGTCGGTCGGGCTGGCCGGCGACGCGAAATGGAGGACACCGTCGAGCTCACCGCTCACGTGTACGTACTCCGTCACGTCGTGCTGGACGAGCTCGAAGCCGTCGCCCCGGAGATGGGCCAGGTTTTCCGGAGTTCCCGTGATATAGTTGTCCATGGCGACGACGGAATGGCCATCCTGGCGGAAGCGGTCGCACAGGTGCGATCCCAGGAAGCCTGCCGCCCCGGTGATCAGGACTCTCACCCTACCTGCTCCCTCCCGATTGAATAGTAGGCAAACCCCATCGCGCGCATCCTCGACGGCTTGAACAGGTTGCGCCCATCGAACACGATGGGCGTGCGCAGCGCATCCCGCACGATATCCCAGTCCGGTCGACGGTACTGCAGCCACTCGGTTGCCACGATCAGAGCGTCCGACCCCTCGCAGGCCGAGTAGGCGTCCTCGCCGAAAGCGATGCGGTCTCCGAGCTGGAAGCTGCGAGCCGTCTCCATCGCCTGCGGATCATGGGCGACGACCGACGCCCCGGCTTCCAGCAGCTCCTCGATCACGGCGAGCGCCGGCGCCTCTCGAACGTCGTCAGTCTCCGGCTTGAACGACAGACCCCAGATGGTGAACTGGCGACCGCTCAGGTCCGTCCCGAAACGGGCCTTCACTTTTGCCGCCAATAGCCCCTTCTGCTGCTCGTTGGCCTCGTGGACATCCTTCAGGATCGAGAGATCGACGGCCAGATCGTCGGCCGTCTTGATGAGCGCCCTCACATCCTTGGGAAAGCAGCTGCCTCCGTAGCCGGCACCGGCGAACAGGAACGACTGGCCTATGCGCGGATCGGAACCCACGCCCTGTCGGACCACGGTGACGTCCGCCCCGGTGGCTTCGCATAGCTCGGCGATCTGATTCATGAAGCTGATCCGCGTGGCCAGCATCGCGTTGGCCGCGTACTTGGTCAGCTCGGCAGACGCGATGTCCATGAAGATCAGCGGGTTGCCGGTTCGTACGAATGGCTCGTACAGCTCCTCGAGCACCGGCCGCACCTGATCGTCCTCTATCCCACACACGACTCGATCGGGACGCATGAAGTCGTCAACCGCCGCGCCCTCCTTCAGAAACTCCGGGTTGGAGCAGACGTGGAAGGCACGATCCGTGTGTTTCTCGATCTCTTCCCGCACCCGAAGCACGGTGCCGACCGGCACGGTGCTCTTCGTGATCACGACCGTGCCCTCGGTCATGCTCCGCCCGATGACGCGGGCTACGTCCAGGACATGCTGAAGATCGGCCGACCCGTCCTCGTCCGGCGGGGTGCCGACGGCGATGAATATGACCTCGCTCTCGAGCACGGCCGCCCCGATGTCCGTCGTGAAGCGGAGGCGCTTCTCGGCCACGTTTCGTGAGATGAGAAGATCCAGACCGGGCTCGTAGATCGGAATTTGCCCCTCCCGCAGGCCTTGGATCTTGTTCTCATCGATGTCGGCTCCAACCACGTGGTTTCCCGTCTCGGCCAGGCATGCGCCGACCACGAGCCCCACGTATCCCGTTCCCACTACGGCTATGTCCATGGTTCCCCTTCGAGACGTTCAGGACCCACTCTTCAGCCCTTCTCGCGCGCTGAGCGGGCCGAGCGGTACACCCCTCGCACGCTGTCCTCGAGATCGCGCCTCGGCTTCCACCCTGTGTCCCGCTCCAGGAGCCGAGGATCACCGACGATCCTGGGGCTCTCCTCTGCCCTGACCCGTTCGCCGACCACGCGTATCTCCACTTCCACTCCGGCCTCGTCCAGTATCCACTCGAGAAGCTGCCGAAGCGACACCGGCCGTCCCGAGCACACGTTGTACGCGCGGCTCGGCGTATTCAGCTCCGAGATAACCCGCAAGCCACGGACCGCATCCCGAACATCGGTGAAATCCCGCTCCACGTTGAGGTTGCCGACCGAGAGGAGCGGTTCGACCTCGCCAGCCGCGATCGCGGCAACCTGGAGGCTGAAATCCGGGACGGCAAAATGCGGAGCCTGACCCGGACCTACCATATTGAAGCTGCGAGCGACCACCGTGTCGAGCTGGTGCGAGCGCCGAAAGGCATGAGCGACTTGCTCCTGGCATGCCTTCGAGAGTCCGTACGGGGAGTTTGGCCTCAGCGGCATCTCTTCGGAGAGAGGCTCCTGCGTGTGCGAGCCGTAGGCATCGCCGGAGCCCATCACGAGGATTCGCGGTGAGTAATCCGGGTACTCCGCTCTCACCCGACCGGCCGCTGCGCACAGGTTTAGAGTGCCTTCCGCGTTGAGCGAGAACGCCTCGCCGGGCGCTCGTCGGGCCAGGGCCCCCGAGGAGAAGCCCGCGAGGTGAACGATGAGATCCGGCTTCTCCGAGGCGACCAGGCGAAACAGTGTGCCCTCGTCCAGGATCTCCGCCTGCTTCCAGGTGGCAGCGTCCACCTCCTGTCGCTCGAGAATGGAGGGACGCGGCGGCAATCGCTGGACCGAGGCGACCACGTCGGCACCGGCGGCCAGCAGTTCCCGGAGAAGATACTGGCCGACAAATCCGTCTCCTCCGGTGACGAGCACGCTCACGGGTTGCGGCCGATGGACGCCGGACTCAGACGAGCCGGCGAGCCAGCGTTCTTGCGCCGTAGGTGATCACGAGATCGGCTCCCGCCCGCCGGATCGCGAGAGCCGCTTCCAGCATGGCCGCATCGCTGTCGATCCAACCTCGCTCGGCGGCCGCCTGCAGCATCGCGTACTCGCCGCTCACGTGATACGCGGCCATCGGCGTACCGAACGCCTCCTTGACCCGGCGAAGAACATCCAGATAGGGGAGGGCCGGCTTCACCATGAGGATGTCGGCACCCTCCTCGACGTCGAGCGCCGCTTCCCGCAAGGCCTCGAGCACGTTGCCCGGATCCATCTGGTAGCCACGTCGATCGCCGAACCTGGGAGCGGAATCCACGGCGTCCCGGAATGGGCCGTAGAACGCGCTGGCGTACTTGACGGCATAGGAGAGGATCGCGGTGGCTTCGAATCCCGCCGCGTCCAGTGCAGACCGAAGCGCTCCCACCCGCCCGTCCATCATATCTGACGGAGCCACGATGTCGGCACCGGCGTCGGCGTGACTGACCGCCTGAGCCGCCAACAGCTCGAGCGTCGGATCGTTGAGGACCTCTCCTTCGTGCACGAGGCCGCAGTGGCCGTGCGATGTGTACTCACACAGGCACACATCGGTGATTACGACGAGATCCGGAAGCGATCGCTTGAGCTCGCGAACGGCCGTTTGCACGACACCGTCGGCGGCGACGGCTGCGCTTCCGGTCTCGTCCCGCTCGGCCGGGATTCCGAACAGCAAGACCGCGCGGATGCCTTCCTCCCAGGCGGCCGCGCTCTCACACACGAGCTCGGCCACGGACAGGCGGTCCACACCCGGCATGGAGGGGATCGCCGATCGGCCCGCCTCCGTCTCCGAAACGAACAACGGGTAGATGAGATCCGAGGGCCGTAGCTCGGTCTCGCGCACGAGTTCCCGCAAGACGCCGGTCCGCCGCAACCGCCGAAGCCGCACGTTCGGGAAGCCGCTCAAGCCTCGGCCTCTTCGATGGCGCGAACAAGACCCGGCACGGTGTACTCCGAGGCAACGGCGTGCACGGGAAAGCCCAGGGCCTGGGCGGTTTCCGCCGTGATCGGTCCGATGACGGCGATTCGCGAGTCGCCGATGCGGCCTCCCAGCTCGCCGAAGGCACGAACGGCCGAGGAGGCGGTGAAGGTGATCCAGTCCCATCGTTTCTCGCGGGCCGGCGTCTGCAGGGTTTCCGCCGCCTCGCTGTTCGCTTCCGTGACGTAGGCCATGACCTCGTCCACCTCCGCGCCAAGGGCGCGCAGGCGCTCTGGGAGCACCGCTCGAGCTCCGGCGGCGCGAGCCAGTAGGACCTTGAGTCCATGGAGCGGTCGGTCCGCGTCGCCGTCCTCGCTGACTGCGCTCTCGAGAACCGCGTCGGCCAGCGCCTCGGCCCGGTAGCTGGATGGGAGGAGAACCGTGGTGATGCCGGCACGGTGGATCGCCCTCGCCGTGGCCGGTCCGATCGCGGCCCACCGCAGGTTGGCAAAAGCGCGCGGGTCCAGACCCTGCTCGGCCAACGCCGCCACGAAGCGCTGGACTCCGTTCACGCTGGTGAAGACCGCCCAATCGTACTCGCCCAGATGCGCAGCCGCTTCCAGCAGCGGAGCTCGGTCGTCCGGATCCCGCAGACGAATCGTGGGGAGGCATTCCACATCCGCCCCGATGTCGGTGAGCATCCGAACCAGCGGCTCGGCCTGATGGGAGGGCCGCGTCACGAGCACCCTGCGGCCGGAGAGTGGAGAGCGTGGCGTCATAGGACGAAAAAGCCCCGTGAACGGGGCTGCAACGGCAGGTTTTCAGCTACCAACCCTTCACTCTCGGGCGAGAGGAGAGCCGGAGGGTTCAAGCCTTCTGAACTTTGCCCGACCGGATGCATCGTGTGCATACCTTCACGCGCCGAAGCTTTCCCGCGTCTCGGATGCGCAGCCGCTGAAGATTCGGCATGAACCGGCGCCGAGTCTTGTTGTGAGCATGGCTCACGTTGTTGCCGGTGGCGGGTCCCTTCCCGCACACGTAACAGAAGTTCGCCATGTCGCTACTGAACCTCGAGCGAGTCGGCAAGAAGAAAGCTCGCGATCCCTGGGATGCTCCCCGCCGCCCCCTCGTTGACCGCACCGGCCTCGACCCATTGGCCTCTGATCGAATCGTTGAGCGAGTAGACCCGTCCGTGCAAGCTCACCACATCGCCCCCGTAGACCTGGGTGTTGCCGGCAATCAGATCAGGCGACATCAACACCGGGTACGCGCTCCCTTCACCCTCCGTTTCGACGGAGGCGAGCTGCACGAGGAACACCCCTCGGCCCAGGCTCTGCAGGACCGCCACTTCCCCGATATCGGCCACCTTGCCCACCGACGTCGCGGGATCCTGGCTCAGCGCGAGAAGATCGAGGCTCCCCTCGCCCACCATGACGGGTGCGACTTCGTCTTCCAGGGACTGCGCCGTACGGTACAACCACAGGAGAAAGCCGCCGACCATCGCGACCGCGATAATAATCAGGACGGTGGAGAGGCCCGTCGATCCTCTCTGCGTCATTGGCAAGCGCCGCATTTTTTTCTCCAAGTCGGTCAGGACTCGCTCTCGACGAGCTCGATGACTGCGAGCTCGGCCCCGTCCCCACGCCGCGCCCCGAGCTTCAGGATTCGAGTATAACCACCATCGCGGCCCCCGTAACGGGGTCCGATCTCATCAAACAGCTTCGCGAGGGCCTCCTGGTCGGCCACGTGCCGGCCGGCACGACGGCGACTCGCCAGATCACCCCGTCTTGACAGGGTGATCAAACGCTCGGCGAAAGGCCGCAACTCCTTCGCCTTCGCTTCAGTAGTACGGATGCGCTCGTGGAGGAACAAGCTCGTGGCCATGTTGCGAAGCGTGGCCAGCTTGTGGCTGCGAGTGCGGCTGAGCTGACGCCCCTTCTTGCGGTGCCTCATTCCTCGTCCTCGACGCCCTGTCCGGCACCGTTGCTGGCCACCTCCTCGGCAACGTAGAGGGTGCCGTCCTCTCCCCGCTCGAACGTCATGCCGAAGCGCAAACCGTGCAGAGCAAGCACCTCGGCCACCTCCTCCAGCGACTTTTCGCCGAAGTTGTCGACCCGAAGCATGTCATCGCGGCTGCGCATCGCCACGTCCCCTAGCGTGCGAATATTGGCCTTGTCCAGGGTGTTGCGGCTGCGGACCGAGATCTCCTCGAACGCCTCGAGCCGCGTCTCGAGCAGGCCCTGCAGCTCGTCCTCGACGACATGGAGCCCGATTCTCTCGCCATCGGTAGCCGGCTCTCCCATGAAGGGGTCAGCCGAACCGATGTGCGTGAGATAGCCCAAGTGGGCACGCGCAATGTCAGCTCCCTGCTGGAGGGCCGTTCCGGGGTCGATCGCGCCGTTCGTCTCGACGTCGATCGTGAGCCGATCGAAGTCCGTGCGCTCGCCCACTCGAGTCTCGTGCACGGTGAAGTTCGCCTTCAGAACCGGATTGTAGATCGAGTCGATCCTGATCATGTCTACCGGGGACTCGTCGGGCTTCACGTGCTGATCGGCCATCATGAACCCTCGGCCGCGATCGACCCAGAGGTCGATGCGCAACGGACGGCCTTCCGGCAGGTCTTCCTGAAGAGTGAAGAGGGCAAGCTCCGGGTTCATGATCGTGACCCCGGCATGCTCCGTGATCTGATCCGTGCGGATCGTCCCGGCCTTCCGGACG
>JBDHFW010000095.1:0-9305 GCA_039590175.1 Gemmatimonadota bacterium
CTGCCGCCGTCCAACCGACTGAGGAGCCGCTGCGAAATGATCGCACGCAGGCTGTCGGCGAGACGGCGGCGGACGAGTGCGTCCTTGAAATCCGGAAACATCGAGAGGATGTGATTGATCGCCCCGACCGCCGTGTTGGAGTGCATCGTCGAGATCACGAGGTGGCCCGTCTCGCTGGCTTCGAAGGCTGTCTCGTACGTCTCCACGTCCCTCATCTCACCGATGAGGATCACGTCCGGGTCCTGACGGAGGGCCGACCTGAGCCCGGTCCGAAACGACTCGGTGTCGCGCTCGATCTCACGCTGGGTCACGGTGCTCCGGATGTTTTCGTGCCAGTACTCGATCGGATCCTCGAGCGTGATGATGTGCCTCATCCGGTTCCGGTTGACCCAATCGATCATCGCCGCCTGAGTGGTGGTCTTCCCCTGACCGGTGGCGCCCGAGACGAGCACGAGCCCATCGGGCTGGCCGGCGATATCGGTGAGGACGGCCGGCAGGTGCAGCTCGTCGAAACCGGGCACCTCCCAGGGGATCACGCGCATCACGATCATGAAGGAGCCGCGCTGCCTGAGGATGTTGACGCGAAAGCGCGCGACGTCCGCCATCTCCCAGGCGAAGTCGTAATCGGTGATATCGTGGATCCTGTCCTTGAGGGCCGGGTCCGGGAGGAGCGTGAGCGCGAGGCCGAGGACGTCCTCGTCCGAGAGCGGCTCCTCTGAGAGCTTGACCAGATCGGCCTTGATACGGGCTCGGAATTGGTCGCCCGCCTTGATGTGCAGGGTGGCGGCGCCCTTGTCGACAGCCGCTCGAATCATAGTCTCCATCATCGGACGATCGCCTTTCCGGAGTGTCCTGGCGGATGGCAGCGGGATCTCACGTCGTCAGTACCCGAGTCGCTTGTCGACCAGATTCTCGAGAGGGAGGCCGGCCAAGTAGTTGCCGATGTTTCTGATCATCAGCTCCGTCTGGCGGTCCCAGAACCGTTGGGACGTTCCGCCGATGTGCGGTGTGATAAGAACGTTGTCCAATTCCCATAGTGGGCTGTCGGGAGGTAGCGGCTCCTCGCGAAACACATCGAGCCCGGCACCGCGCAGCCTGCCCGCGCCCAGTGCGGCAGCCAGCGCCTCTTCATCAAGGATGCGCCCGCGCGCGACGTTGATCAAGACGGCGGAGCGCGGCATCAGGGCCAGCTCCCGCTCGCCGACAAGGCCCGTCGTCTCGGAGGTCTCCGGTACGGTAAGGACGACGTAGTCGCTCTCGCGCAGCAGCTCGTCCAGACCGCTCGCCCCCGAGACCCATTCCACCTCCTCGGGCCATTCGCCGGCCGCGGGCTCGCTGCGGCGGAGAGCCCAGACCCTCATGCCCAGCACGCGGGCGCGACGGCCGAGCGCGCGCCCGATGCCTCCGTATCCCACGATTCCGACCACGGCACCCGCCAGCTCCGTCACACCTCCGCCCGGACCCACGATGGCCTCCCTGCGCCATTCCCTTGCCCGCATCCCGGCCACGGCCCGGTCGAGGCCGCGGGTGAAGTAGAGCATCATCGCCAGTGCCTGATCGGCCATCGGCTCGGCATAGATGCCGGCCGAGTTGGTGAGCAGGACATCGCTCTCGAGCATCTCCGGAAACAGGGAGCCGCCGATTCCCGCGGCCCCCGAGTGTACCCACCGCAGCCGCCTCGCTTCCCGGAAGGCGTCGCGGGCGATCCCGAAGCCGAAGTAGACCTCCGCGTCGGCGATCCCCTCCAGGACGGGCTCGGGCGTCGCGGGCGGCCCGTCTCCCGTGGCGTCGATCTCGTGCTCGATGGTCCGAACCGTCCACTCGTCGCCCAGCGCCTCGCGGACCCGCGCCACGGAGCCGGCAGGCATCGACCAGTGCGGCTGGCTGGTCGAGTACATCCAGATCAGGAGCTCAGGCAAGGTCGGGCGACGGCGTGCGGGAGCGGACCGAGCCTCGGCCGGCTCGGTCGAGGTGCGTCGTCATTCCAGAGAGAACGCGCGCACGCCCTCCGTTCCGGCCAGACGCCCCAAGAGTTGACGCTTGGCTTCGTCGGCGCCGGTGATCGTGTACACGTACTCGGCTCCCTCGGCATCTCGCTTCATGCTGAGAGGCTGAGCACGGATGCCGAGTTCAGCCAGGAGATCAGCGACGGGATCGGCCGCGGCGTGCGGAGCCGACAGCGCGACCCGGAGCTTCCGCTCGGCCCGTGTCCGGAGCAGCCGCTCTTCGATCCTTCCGATCAAGAACAGAACCAGGAACACTAGAACGGTGGCGCCGACCGCCTCCACGTAGGCGCCGATCCCCACCGTAATGCCGATCGCGGCGACGACCCAGAGCGTGGCCGCCGTGGTGAGCCCCAGCACGCTCCCCCGGGCCACCAGGATCGTGCCGGCACCGATGAACCCGATCCCCGACACGATTTGGGCGGCGATGCGCCCCGGGTCAGCTCGGACAAGCTCGTGCGTCGCGAACCCGGAGGTCGCTATGCCCAGCGATGCCTCGGTGAGGAGCTCGGCGCCGACGCAGATGAGGATATTGGTCCGAAGGCCGGCCGGCTTGCCCGCGAGCTCCCGCTCGAGGCCGACCAGCGCCCCCAGTGCCGCGGCCAGCACCAGACGGCCCAGCACCGGGAAGCGAAGCGCCTCGATCCACGCCGGCAGCTGCTCCAGAAAGCTCTCCATCAATTCGGCTCCATCCCTTTGTGCGTCACTCCGACCCGACCCGGCGAAGGCCCATGCGGTCATACGCCTCGGCCATCACGGGACCGGCGATAGCCCGCGCCCGCTCGGCCCCCTCGCTAAGGATCTCCCGGATCAACTTCGGCTTCGCTCGCAGCTCGTCGGCCCGCTCCCGAATCGGCGCGAGCGTCTCCGCTATGTTGCTCGCCAACTTGAGCTTGCAGTCCACGCAGCCGATTTCGGCCGTCTGGCAGCGGGCCTCGATCTCCTCTCGTTCCGCCGCTGTCGAGAAGGCCCCGTGCAGGGAGAAGATGTTGCAGACGTGTGGGTTACCGGGATCGTCGCGGCGTTTCCTGGCCGGGTCGGTCACCGCCGTGCGGATCACCGACGCCAGCTCTTCGGGAGTCGCCAGCAGGGGGATGACGTTCTTCTGGGACTTGGACATCTTGGCGACGCCATCGAGGCCGAGCACACGGCGGCCGGGACCGATGATCAGGGCATCGGGCTCGGGGAAAAGCTCGCCGAAGCGACCGTTCCACCTCCGGGCGATATCGCGCGTGAGCTCGAGGTGCTGGCGCTGGTCCTCCCCCACCGGAACGTACTCCGCCAGGTAGAGGAGGATGTCGGCGGCTTGCAGAACCGGGTAGCTCAGGAGGCCGGCGCTCACCGACTCCACCCGCTCCGACTTGTCCTTGAACTGCGTCATCCGCCCCAGTTCCCCGAGCGGCGTGACCGTGTTGAACAGCCACTGAAGCTCGGCGTGCTCGGGCACGTGCGATTGGACGAAGAGGGTGCAGCGTTCGGGCTCGAGCCCGCTGGCCACCAGGGAGACGGCGACGTCGAACACCCGCTCCGGCAGCTCGTCGACCTCATACGGAATCGTGATCGCGTGCAGGTCCACAATGCAGTAGATGCACTCGTAGCCGTCGGTGAGATCCACCCAGTTCTTGATCGCGCCCAGGTAGTTGCCGAGGTGGACTTCCCCGGACGGCTGTATCCCGCTGAAGACGCGTTTTCGTTCGGTCGTCATGGCTTCGGAAGGAATTGGATTTCGGGGCCCGCCCGATTGCCTGGAGGAGTCGGAAGAGCCCGGCTAAGTTATTCCCCCCCAACGACCGGAGCAAGCAAGGATCCCCGCTCTCACGCCGCGCGCTTGGAGAGGTTGGAGAGGAAGAGGCGATGGACTGGAATCTGGGCCGGGAGGATCGTGAGCTGCTGGACGCAGCCCGGGAGGCCGCCGGCAAGGCAAGGCACGTGCACCGAGCGCGGGCCGGCGGCGCTGGATCCGTGACGTGGGAGGAGAAGGGCACGTCGGACTTCGTCACCGAGGTGGACCGGGAGGCCGAGCGAGCGATCGTCGAGACGCTGCTGGGCCGCTTCCCCGACCACGAGATCCTTGCCGAAGAGGAGGCGACCAACGGCTCGACGCCCGCCGGAGCGGGTGCATCGGCCGGATCGTCCGCTCGAGATGTTGGGTCAGGCGTATCATCAGCCGCGGCGGATGAACCGGGCGGATCTTCAGCGGCGCCCGAGATCCGCTGGATCATCGATCCGCTCGACGGGACGACCAACTGGCTGCACGGCTTCCCGGAGTACGCGGTCTCTATCGCCGCCGTCGACTCCGGCGGCCTGCGCCTCGGCGTCGTCCTCAACTCGGCGACGGGGGAGCGGTTCGAGGCGGTGCGAGGAGGCGGGTCCCGGGGCGGCGGTCAGCCGATCCGTGTCTCCGAGGTGTCTGAGCTGCGCCTCGCCCTGGTGGGAACCGGCTTTCCGTTCAAGAGCCTGCACAACTTGCCACGCTATCTGGACCTGTTCCACCGCGTGCTTAGGTCGACCAGTGGGGTCCGGAGGGCGGGCGCGGCGGCCCTGGACCTGTGCAACGTGGCCTGCGGGCGGTTCGACGCGTTCTGGGAGCTGGCCCTGATGCCGTGGGACTTCGCGGCCGGCATCCTGATCATCCGGGAGGCCGGCGGCTCGGTCGAGCGGCTGCGGGTGCCCCGAGGAGGCGAGCGCCTCGAGGTCGACCCGGGCGCCGAGTCCGGAGAGCCGCTGTGGCCGGGAGGCGTCCTCGCCGCCAATCCTAGTCTCTTCCCCGAGTTCCGCGAGCTGATCCTCTCGGACGAGTGAACCGCGACCGTGACCCGGATCGGATGACCCGGTTGGGCAGCGTCTGCGTCTTCGCAGGATCGAGCCCCGGAGCCAGGACGGAGTACGCGGCCGCGGCTCGGATGCTCGGCCGATCGCTGGCCAGCGAGGGGATCTCAGTGGTCTACGGCGGAGGTAGCGTCGGCCTCATGGGCGTCCTCGCCGACGAGGTGCTCGCGGAGGGAGGCACCGTGATCGGCGTGATCCCGCGGGCCTTGTTCGAGCACGAGGTGGGCCACGACAGCCTCACCGAGCTTCGCGTCGTCGAGTCCATGCACGAGCGGAAGGCTCAGATGGCGGATCTCGCGGATGCCTTCATCGCGCTCCCCGGCGGCATGGGCACGTTGGAGGAGTTGTTCGAGACGCTGACCTGGGGTCAGCTCGGCTACCACTCCAAGCCGTGCGGGCTCATGAACGTCGCGGGCTATTGGGACGGGATGCTCGCCGCGCTGGATCGAGCGGTCCAAGAGAGCTTCCTGGCCGCCGCCCACCGGAGCATGCTCCTCGTGGCGGAGGAGCCCGCCGCGCTCCTGGAGCTCTTGCGGTCGTACCAGCCCCCGCGGGTGGAGAAATGGCTCGGCCGTGAGGAGGAGCTGTGAGACCTTCCCGCACCGTCATCCTCGCGGATGGCCTCTTCGACATGGAGTGGGCTAAGACGGCGGCCTGCATCATCCGGTATCGACCCGAAAGTGTCGTCGCCGTTCTGGACTCCACGCAAGCGGGACGCAACGCGTCCGAGATCCTCGGCTTCGGCCGCGGGATTCCGGTCCTGTCCGATCTGCCAGAGGCGCTGGCCCTCGACCCGCCACCGACTACGCTTTTGCTCGGAACCGCGCCCCAGGGCGGGGGGCTTCCGGAAGATTGGCGGCAGACAATCGGGGAGGCGATCCGGAGCGGGCTGGACATGTGGAGCGGACTCCACGTCTTCCTGGGGGACGACCCCCAATTTGCCCGGTTGGCCGAAAAGCACGGCGTCACGCTTCACGACGTAAGGAGGCCGCCCACCGGCCTGCCGGTGGCGACGGGAAGAGCCCGTGAAACGACGGCGCTTCGCGTCCTCACCGTCGGGACGGACTGCAACGTCGGAAAGATGACCGTGGCGATGGAGCTCGTCCGGGAGCTGAGGGAGCGCGGCCTGCGCGCTGAGTTCGCCGCCACGGGCCAGACCGGAATCATGATCGAGGGCCGAGGGATCGCGGTCGATGCCGTCGCCGCCGACTTCGTCGCCGGTGCGGCCGAACGACTGGTCCTCGACGCGAATCCGGAGGCGGAGGTGATCGTCGTGGAGGGGCAGGGCTCCCTGGTCCATCCCGGGTACTCGGGCGTCACGCTTGGCCTCATGCACGGCGCCCTGCCCCAGGCGCTCATTCTCTGCACCAAACCCGAGCGCAAGACCATCTACGGCGGCCATCACGACTGGGTGAAGATCCCCCCGCTAGACGAGGTGGTCCGCCTCCACGAAGACGCGATGGCATGGGTGTGCCCGGACGAGCGGGTGCCTGTCGTAGCCCTAGCCTGCAACACGCACGGCCAGCCGGAAGCCGAGGCCAAACTGGAAGTCGAACGAGCCGCTGACCTCACCGGTCTCCCGACTACCGACCCGATCCGGTTCAGCCCCGCCAAGCTGCTCAACGCGCTCCTCCCGCTAGTGAGGAGCGCCGAGGGAAAGAGCTAGCCGGGACCACACCTCCCTTGAGGAGACGGCGCAGCGAGCACGGGATACCTCGAGGGTAACGCGGGCAGGTATATGGTTATATCGTAAGGGGTTAGCTCCGCTCCTCCTCGACGATCTCGGCGTCCTGCACCTCTTCGCCCCCCTCCAGCACCTTGAGTTCCGCCTCCTCCACATCGTCCGGGGCGGGGGGCAGGAGGCCCATGTCGCGCTTCAGCTCGAGCAGGCGCTCGTCGACGTCCGGACTTCCCGCGGCCAGCAGATCGAGCTCCTTGGCGAGCTCGTCGCCCTCCAGCTCCTCGGTGACCTCAGCCGCCGCAAGGGCCCGGCGCTCCTCGTGCTCGATCTTCTCGGCCATCTGGTCGAAAGCCTGAAAGGCACTCCGGTCCTGGAGGCCGGTGATCGTCTCATGGATGCGGCGCTGCGCCTGCGCCCGCTTCTGCTTCGCGATGAGGAGGTTCTTCTTTCGCTTCGCCTCCTCGATCTTCGCGTTCAGCTGGCGTAGCGAGTCCTTCAGCCGCTCCGTGTCCTCGCGGTGGCGCTCCCACTGCGCCTGGAGCTCCTGGGCGTGGTTCGCGTGCTCCTGAGCCCTCAGCAGCGCCTGCTTGGCCAGATCGTCCCGGTCCTCACGCACGGCCAGCCGGGCTCGCTTCTCCCAGTCCACCGCCTGCCGCCGCTCCTCCTCGACCTGAGCCCTCAGCTTGCGCTCGTCCGCGATCGCGACGGCCACTTCCTGCTTCGCCTGTGCGAGCTGACGCCGCATGTCCTCGATGATCTGCGTCAGCATCTTCTCGGGATTCTCGGCCCGAGCGATCAGATCGTTGAGGTTGGAGCGAATCAGCCGCGATAGTCTATCGAACAATCCCATCGGAAGCTCAGCCCGTTTCGAGGTTTTGTCTGTACGACGACAGCGCGAGCGCGATGCTCTCGATCGACGCCTGAAACTCGGAGAAGTCCAGGTCCGCCAGCTCCAGCGTGTCGCTCAGCAGGATCTGCCCGTTCTCGAGTCCGTAGGCGCCGTGCACGACCTCTGTCGCGTTCAGCTCCAGAAGCCTGCCGAAGAGCTCACGCTGCTCCTCCGTGTCCTCCGGCGCCCGCTGAACGTCAGAACGGAGAACGACGACCGGAGGCGCGTGGTTCACCAGGATCGCCGGCAGCTGCTCCTCTTCCCCGCTCGGATGGACCGCCCAAATCCCCTCGCTGATCTCCTCGTATTCGAGCTCCGTTCGGAGCAGGTAGCTCTCCAGATCTTCAAGGCCGATCATGTGCTTGTATCCTCTCTAGCGGTATGCGCCGCGACCCCCGGTTCCTCCAGCAGAGTCGGCTGCTTCTCCATCACCCGGAGGAGGAAGGATTGCTCCTCGCTGAGCCGGTCGACACGCTCCGCCAGCAGTTGCATCTGCTCGCTCAGCGCCACCAGCTGCTCCGAGGCTCCGGCCTGAGCCTCCAGCGCCCGCTTCTCCCCGGACTTCTCGATCGAAACCGCGATGGCTCGGGCGATCGGTCCGAGGACGAACATGATGAACAGAATGGCGAGGATGAACGTCATTCCCCGCTCCCGAGTCTCCCTACGCGCCGCCGCGCATCCGGGTTTCGTGTGGCCCGTTGGTCGCGAAGAGGAAGGTTAACGCCCGGTTGGCCGCCGATCAACGCGCAGATCGTACGGATCCACGCATCCGGCGTTGAGGGTCTACGGGTTCCAGGTCACATCCACCTGGGTAGTCAGAGTAGCCGTGTTCCCGGTCCCCGCGCCCGTCTTCGACCTCGCCGCGTCCGTCGCCAGGACGTCGAAGCAGTAGGTGATCGTTCCCGAACCCGCAGGCTCGTTAACCGTGAACGTCTCGTTGAACGCGATCGCGTTCGTGGGGGGCGTCCCGGCGATGCTCACAGCGTTCCGATCGATATCCGCGGGAACAACCAGGACCGTGCTCCCCGCGCAGGCCCCGTTCGGCCCGGCAACGCTGCTCACCGTGACGGTCGCCGGAGAGAGCACGCTCACATCATTCACCGTGCCGCCGATAATCATTACGATCGAACTCGCGTCCGTACCGGGGCTGCCCACCGGCGGCGGATTGAGCGCGCCGAACACCGGGTCCGACGTGTCAACGATGATGTTCTGCGTCACCACCGTCACGTTCGGGATCTTCTCCGCACGGTCGGCGATCTGCGTCGTCCACCCGTACGCGCCGTCCGTCAAACCGGACACGTCGCACTCGAACATCCCGCTGCCGGCCGCCAGTACGCCCGCACCGTCCGTCTCCACACAGGTCAGGGGGAAGGCAACCGGAGCGCCCGCTGGGTCCACGAACACGTCGAGGTCCAGGGTGAGCAGGCTGCCGTCACCGCAAGCGGCGGCGCAGCCATCGTTGTTCACCTGACTGCCCGCGTCCATGCTGGCCAGAACCGGATCCACCGCCGAGAACATGAACGTCTCGTAGGTCACACTGTCCGCCGACGTCAGCCAGGTGAACGGATCCACCGCGTCATCCGGCTGGAACGTCGTGGCTCCCGCCGCGTTGAGCGTGCTCGGCGCCCCGTAGTCCGTCCCGAACGCACCGCTCGAGTCGAACTCGCCCGGGATCGTGTTGTCCCCGGTGCCATCGCCCAGTGCGTTGCCGAGGGCGTCGGCGACCACCGTCGGGTTCATGTAGTAGGAATCGATCCCGCCCGCGTCGGGCGCTGCACCCTGACAGTGCGGCGGCGGGGCGCCCGCCGTCGTGCTGGCGGTCGTCGTCGTGTTGTCCGGGCAGCTGTCGTCCTCAAGTAGCTCCGTGACAACAAGCACCGTGTCGCGAATCAGGGTCTGGTTG
>JBDHFW010000096.1:0-18305 GCA_039590175.1 Gemmatimonadota bacterium
GCGCGTCCGCTTCGTGGACGTGGCCGAAGAGGCGGGCATCCGGTTCCGGCACTTCTCGGGCTCGCGCTCCTCGCAGCTGCCCGAGGACATGGGCTCGGGCGCGGCCTGGGGCGATTACGACAACGACGGGTGGCTCGACCTCTACGTGGCCAACATGGCTGGCCCCCTGACCCTGACCGCGGAAGAGGTGGAGCGGTCGCCGGCGCATTCAGTTCTCTATCACAACAACGGCGACGGGACGTTCACCGAGGTGAGCGCGCAGGCGGGCGTCCGGTTCCGGGGTTGGGCGATGGGCGTCGGTTGGGGCGACTACGACAACGATGGATGGCTCGACCTCGTCGTCACGGCGTACGGCGAGAACGCCCTCTACCGCAACAACGGCGATGGTACGTTCACGGATCGCGCCGGGGAGGCGGGACTCGGGGGGCTCGGGCGTTTCTGGGCGGGCGCCTCGTGGGGAGACTATCAGCGGGACGGTTACCTGGACCTCCACGTTGCCGGCTACGTGAAGTACGACCGGCTTGCCGATACTCACACGTCGTCCCACTACGAGGTCGAGGAGCCGGCGAGCCTCAACCCCTCGGCCTTCCCGCCCGAGCGCAATCTCCTCTACCGCAACAACGGGGACGGGACGTTCACCGAGGTGGCCGTCCAGGCGGGCGTGCCGGGCAGGAAGGGCAGGAGCCTCGAGGCCGTGTGGACCGATTTCGATCAGGACGGCTGGCCCGACCTGTATATCGCCAACGACGTCTCCGACAACGTCCTCTACCACAACGAGGGCGACGGGACGTTCAGCGACATCAGTCACGCCGCCCGGGTGGCGGATTACCGGGGTGCCATGGGTATCGCCGTCGGAGACTGGGATGGGGACTCCGACATGGACATGGTTGTCACCCATTGGATGGCCCAGGAGAACGCTCTCTATAACAATCGCACCTCCGAAGGGGCCGCGGCGGCTTCGACGGGAGCGTCCCCGTCGCTCCGTTTCAGGGACGAGGCGGATCGCTTCGGCCTCGGTCAGATCGCGCTCGACTACATCGGCTTTGGCACTTCCTTCTTCGACTACGACAACGACGGTCGGATCGACCTTTTCGTTGCCAACGGGAGCACTCTTCAGCAGCGGGAGGACCCCCGCCTCCTCATCCCCATGCCGGACCAGCTCTTCTGGAATCGAGGAACAGATGAGGGCTTCTACGACGTCTCGTCGGTGAGCGGGGAGTACTTCCAGCGTGAGTACGGGGGGCGAGGAACGGCGTTCGGAGACTACGACAACGACGGCGATGTGGACGCGTTCATCGTCAACAACGGCGGTCCGGGAATCCTTCTCCGGAACGACGGTGGCAACCGGAACCGCTGGCTCCAGGTCCGGCTCGAGGGCAGGCAGAGCAACCGCTCCGCGATCGGTGGCCTGGCGGACGCACAGAAGGCGGACACGCTCGAGATCCTGTGGCCGAGCGGGTCAAGCCAGGTGCTCGTGGACGTCTCCGCTGGTCAGTTGCTGCACGTGGTGGAGGGCGAGGAACCGGCGAAGACGGCCGGAGGGACCGACAGGGAGCAGGTCCTCCGGTTCTGGGAGCTGTACCGGGAGGCGACCGATCACCGCGTCGCCGGCCGGACCCGGGAGGCGGCATCGACCTACGAGAGCGCGCTCAAGCTGAAAGGCGACCACGAAGATGCGCTGTACTACCTGGGGAACATGTACATGGACCTGGGCGAGCATGCGTCAGCCGAGGAGGCATGGCGACGCCTCGTGGAGGTCAGCCGTTCCAGCGCGCGCGCACACTCCAGGCTGGGCGACCTCTACCGCTGCGCGGATCTGGACGAGTTCTTCGATCTCGATGCGGCAGAAGCGGAGTTCCGGCTCGCTCTGGATATCAACAGGGAGGACGCCGGCCCCCTCCTGCAGCTCGGTCAGGTCGCCCTCCTCCAGGGCGACATCACGCAGGCGCTCGACTATTTCGAGGCGGTGATCGGCTCCCACTACTCGAGCGTGGATGCCCACTTCTTCAGGGGCTACATCGAATGGAAGAGAGGCGAGACTCGGCGGGGCAGTGAGTCTTTTGCGCGTGCGGTCGGCCTGGCCCGGCCCGCGGAGCCCGCCGACGGGATGTCACGGGAAGGTGACACCCGCGCCGGATCGTCGCCGCTGGTCCTCTCGTCATCGATGTGTCGGGGGCTGCGTGCTCACACCGACGACCTCCGGGCCGTCGAGCCTTCCACCGCGGAGGCAGAGGCGGAGTCCAGCTACCGCCGGCTCGACCGTTACCTCGATGAGGTGAGACAGAAGCTTCCGTGACCCAGTGATCGTTCTCATGTCCGATCGCGAGCGACACGAGTGGTGGCAGACCGCGGTCGTATATCACATCTATCCACGAAGCTTCAAGGACACGACCGGAAACGGCGTCGGAGACCTGCAGGGCATCATCGACAAGATGGACTACCTGAGCGACACGCTCGGCGTGGACGCCTTCTGGTTGAGTCCGTTCTACCCGTCGCCGATGGCGGACTTCGGGTATGATGTGTCGGACTATCGCGGCGTAGATCCGCTGTTCGGCGATCTCTCGACGTTCGATCGGCTCGTGGCGCGCGCCCACAACGCCGGTCTCAAGGTGATCGTCGACTTCGTGCCGAACCACTCGTCGGACCGGCATCCCTGGTTTATCGAGTCACGAAGCTCGCGGGAAGACGCTCGTCGTGACTGGTACGTGTGGCGGGACCCGAAGCCGGACGGCTCGCCGCCCAACAACTGGCTCAGCGTCTTCGGTGGCTCGGCCTGGGAGCTCGACGATCGGACGGGTCAGTACTACCTGCATTCTTTCCTGAAGGAGCAGCCCGAACTGAACTGGCGGAATCCGGCGGTGAAAGCCGCGATGCTGGACAACATGCGGTTCTGGCTCGATCGAGACGTGGACGGATTTCGAATCGATACGGTCCTCTTCCTCATGAAGGATCCCGCCGAGCGGGATAATCCGCCCAACGTCCGCGGCGTGCCGCACCTGCACAAGTCGTTGGGTGCATACGATGCGCAGGTGCACCTGCATGACCAGGGACACGCCGACGTGCATCAGGTCTTCCGCGAAGTGCGGGACCTCCTGGAGGAGTACGAGCCGCCTCGGATGGCGTCAGGGGAGATGCACGTCTTCGACTGGAACGAGTGGGCGTCGTACTACGGGGTGGATCTCGACGAGCTGAGCATGCCGAGCAACTTCGGGCTCCTGGAGGTGCCCTGGACGGCGAGGGGTGTTCGCGAGGTCGTGGACGGAGTGGAGGCGGCGATTCCACGCGGCGCGTGGCCCAATTACGTCTTGGGCAGTCACGACGACCGGCGCCTGGCAACCAGACTCGGGGAGCACGGGAGCCGCCAGGCGGCGGTTCTGCTGCTCACGCTGCGCGGATCGCCCACGCTGTACTATGGCGACGAGCTCGGAATGCGCGAGGTCGAGATTCCGCCCGACAGCCGGCAGGATCCCTGGAACCTGACCGAACCGAGCCTGGGTCGCGACGGCTGCCGAACGCCGATGCAGTGGTCGCCGGATCCGGCCGCCGGGTTCACGTCGGCCGATGAACCATGGTTGCCCGTCGGCGCCGATCACGGCGTTCGAAACGTCCGATCCCAGCTGCAGGATCCGGAATCGCATCTCGACCTCTATCGCAGGTTGCTGTCGTTGAGGCGGGGCTCGGCGGCTCTCAGAACCGGGTCGTATTCGCCCGTGGACCGCTTGCCTCCCGAGTGCTTTGTCTTCGAGCGCTTCGAGGGCACCGAGCGCGTGCTCGTTGCCGTCAATTTCTCACCTGAACCGCTCTCCATTGACGCGCCGGGATTCGCCGGCCGGATCGCGGTGTCCACCCACCGCGTGAGCGAGGGCAGCGAGGTCGGGCGTGCGATCCATCTCCTGCCATACGAGGCCGTCGTGGCGGTGTGACGTGCGCGGTGTGATGGGCCACGCGGCCTCGACCGCAGCCAGCCCAAGATCGGTGTCGGTCTCTATAGACGCAGGTTGCTCGACGGAGCGCGACGGATCAGCGCATCACAAGCCGATCGCGCCCAGCTCATCGAACGATAGCACCGGCACGGCGCCCTTTTTCGACGCGACCAGGGCCGCGTAGCGATTAGCGGCGTCGAGGGCCTCTTCCGGAGTGGCGTTCCGGACGAGCCGATGAACCATGGCGGCCGTGAACGCATCGCCCGCGCCCACCGCATCACCCGTGGACGTATCGATCTCCACGCCGGGTGCAGAGACGGTTCCCCGCCGCATGCTGATCGAAGCACCGTCCCGGCCTCGGGTCACGCACACGGCCAGCACCCCGACGCTCTCAAGAAGCCACGGGATGAGCGACGGCGTGTCGAGCAGGGTGGAGGTTCGAGCGACCTCCGATTCACTCATCTTGACGACGTCGGCAACCCGAAGGGTGGCCTCGATGACGTCCGCATCGACGAACGGAGGCCGGAGGTTCACATCGAAGACGACGAGTGCCTGCCCGCGCGCGTCTGACAGAAGTTGGCGGATCGCCGCGCGGCTCGGCTCCCTCCGCTGCGCGAGCGAGCCGACGCAGATGGCATCCGCCGTGCGCATGAGCGTGCGGGCATCATCTTCCGCCGCGATGCGATCCCACGCCACATCTTCGGCGATCGCGTACCGAGGATCGGAATCCTCGATCGTCACCGAGACGGTGCCGGTGGGCCTGGTGTCGTCGCGCTGCACATGGTCGGTAACGACACCTCGGCCGCGAAGAAACGCGACCAGCTCTTCCCCGGCCGCATCCTCCCCCACCCGCGTGATGATCACGCCTCGATCACCGAGGCCCGCGGCGTGGCAAGCAACGTTGCACGGCGCTCCGCCCGGCCTCCGCTGATCCGGAAACACATCCCAAAGCGCCTCGCCGATGGCCACGACAGTCTTGGTCATGGGCGGCCGCCCTGGTCCTGCCATCCACGCCATCTACGCCATCCACGCTTTACCACCACACCATCACGATCTACCACCACGCGATCACGAAGATCGCGATGAGCAGGAGCGTGGCGGCAGACTGGTACCGGTAGTTCTTGTACCACGGGAGGCGGGCGAGGGCCGGCGTCTCTTCCGCCAGCGCGGCCGGCGACCACGTCAACGCGCGCACGACCTCCTCGTCGGGCTTTTCGGTAGCGAGGCTCACGACCACGAGAGCGGCGAGCGAGATCACCAGCACGATCGGCGCCACGTACAGAAAGTGTATGACCGGCGTGCCCGCCGCGGCCATCTGGAGTTGCACCGGCGTGAGCGCTTGCGTCTGGATGATGACCGATCCGGAGAGCGCGAGCCCGAAGATGACGGCTGCCGCCAGGTGGCCGATCACGAGCGCCGCCAAGGCGCCGTGCCGGTTCGCACGTCTCCAGAACACGCCGGCGAAGAAGCAGGCGACGATCGGCGGAGCCAGATACGCCAGCATCTGCTGCAGGTACGTCCAGATGTTCGGGAACTTGATGATCTGAGGTGCCCAGAGGATCGCGAGCGACATGAACGCGAAGGTCACGATTCGACCGGCGATGACCAGCCTGTGATTCGGCACGTCGGGCTTGAGCTTCTTGATGAAGTCCATGGTGACAAGCGTGGAGGCGGAGTTCAGTGTCGAGTCGACGCTCGACATGATCGCCGCCACCAGCGCCGCGATGATCAGCCCGCGGACGCCGACCGGAAGCAGGTCGAACATGAGGGTCGGAAAGATGAGATCCGGATTCTCCGCCAGAGCCGGATAGTCGGCGGCGGAATACAGCAACCGCCCGAATACGCCCGGCAGCACCATGATGAAGATGACGGGGAGTTTGAGCAGGCCGGCGAACAGCGCACCCCAGCGTCCGTGGCGAAGATCCTTCGCCGCCAGGGTGCGTTGAACCATGAACTGGTTGGTCCCCCAGAAATAGAAACCGAGGAGAAAGACGGTGAGCAGTCCGGGCCACGGCATGACCGGATCCGATGCCGGCCGAATGATCGACAGATCATCCGCCGGAACCCTCGCCACCACGGCGGACCAGGAGCCTCCGATCGCGTCGAAGGAGAGTACGGCGACGAGGCAGGCGCCGATCAGCAGCAGAACGGCCTGCACCGCGTCCGTATAGACCACCGCCTTGAGTCCACCGGCGATCGTGTAGGCGCCCGCGACGATGCCGAGCGCGACTACGGACTTCCAGAGCGGAATCTGCGGGTAGATGATCTGGACGACCAAGGCTCCCGCGTACAGGGCAGCGGCCGTGTCGATCGCGATGTTCATGAGGATCAGCAGGGCCGAGAAGTAGTACCGGGATCGCTGATCGAAGCGTCTCTCCAGGAATTCCGGCATCGTATACACCCTGGTCTTCAGGTAAAGCGGAAGGAAGAAGACCAGGAACACGACCAGGACGAGGGCGGCCATCCATTCGTAGTTGTAGACGGAGATGCCCGAGCCGAAGGCGGCAGAGGAGAGTCCCATCAGGGTGGTGGACGAGACGTTGGAGGCGAAGAGCGAGAAACCGATCAGCCACCATGTCAGCGAACGGCCGGCGAGGAAGTAGTCCTCGGTGGTCGCGGTGCGCCTGGCGAAGTAGAAGCCGAGCCCGACGACGAACACGACATAGAGCACGACCATGAAGAGGTCGGGAGCCGCGAGCTTGAATTCGGGGATGCCTACCTCGGGGAGCCGACCGTGCGGTTCCTGCGGGCGGCGATGCCGTGCGGGTCCGCGCCGTTCTGTGGGAGACGGCTTGAGCGATGCAAGGGAGGTCCGGTCATCTACGCATCGGCATGCGAATCATGCCCGTCGAGCCAGGCAAGCAGCTCCGAGAGTCGGCCCGTGGCGAGCGCGATGCTCGTGTCGGCAGCCCCGTAGTAGACGCGTATCTCATCATCCGCCAGGGTCCAGCCGCACGGGAAGACGACGTTCCCAACGTCGCCGAACCGCTCGTACGTCTCGCTGGGAAAAAACAGCCATTCGCTCGATCGCCTCAGGACGCGACGTGGGTCCTCGAGATCGAGCAGCGCGAGTCCCAACCGATAGATGGATCCGGACACGGTCATGCGGACGCCATGATACAGGATGAGCCATCCCCGATCCGTCTCGAGCGGCGGCGCCGAGAGGCCGATCTTCCGCGCGTCCCACCACCCGCCTGCTCGGGCTTCGAGGAGAAGCCCGTGGTCTCCCCAGTGCCTCAGGTCCGGCGAAAAAGAGATCCACATGTGGGCGCCGAAGCCGCCGCCCACGGGGCGATGCACCAGTGCCCAGCGTCCACCGAATCTGACCGGGAAGAGCGCGGCATCCTTGTTCTCGGGGGGCAGGATCGCGCCAAGGCGCTCGAACGCTTGGAAATCCTCGGTGGCGGCCAGCGATACGAGGGGGCCGGCCCTAGAGTATGCGGTGTACGCCACGATCCACCGACCTTCCTCTTCGAGAAAGGTGATTCGTGGATCCTCGATCCCCCAGATCTCCTCGGGGTGTGAGTCCGGATCCCCGACGAACGTCGGGACAGTGTCGATCCGCCATCCGGCCACACCGTCGGAGCTGCGTGCCACGGTGAGGTGAGAGTGCCCACGCCGGTCCTCCACCCGCATCAACAGGATGGTCTCCCCGTCGCGCAACGCCGCGGCCGGATTGAACACGCTGTTGGCGGAATACGGCAGATCCGCGGCGGTGATAATCGGGTTCGACGGATGGCGCGTGAGCAACTCCGCTTCTTGGATGGCTGCCATTCCAGTGCTCCTCGTCGGCATCAGGCTTCGGGTGTCGGCGTGGGGCCGGGGACGTCGTTGCCGGGATCGTGACGGTTCGACAACAGCGATGAACCGTCGGCTGCGAAAAAGTGCAGCCGGCGCCGCTCGACGGACAGAGCGAGGGTTTCGCCCTCAGCATGCGGCGGCCCGCTCGGGACCACGGCGATCAGCCGTCGGCCACCCGCCTCGATATGCAGATGCGTCGTGGCGCCCAGGACCTCGGCCAGGACGAGCTGTCCCGGGATCGTACCCGGCTCCGGCGCGTCGGCCAGGGCCAGATCCTCGGGGCGAACGCCGAGCGTGACCGCCTCGCCGGAGCGGTCCGTGGGGTCAGGGCGTCGCTCGGCCGGCAGCGGAATCCTCACGGCCTCGGAGACGAAGGCCAGGCCATCGAGGTCGCGCTCCAGGCGTCCCTTCAGGAAGTTCATGGGCGGGGTGCCGATGAAGCCGGCCACGAACCGGTTCGCCGGCGCCCGGTAGACGTCGATCGGCCGGCCCACCTGCTGGATGCGCCCGCCCTCGAGCACCACCAGCCGATCGCCCAGCGTCATGGCCTCCACCTGGTCATGGGTCACGTACAGGGTCGTGGTCCCGACCCGTCGCTGCATGCCGGCGATCTCGTGCCGCATCTGCCCGCGCAGGTGGGCGTCGAGGTTGGACAACGGTTCATCGAACAGGAACACCGCAGGTTCCCGGACTATGGCCCGTCCCATGGCGATCCGCTGCCGCTGCCCCCCGGACATCTGCTTCGGCTTGCGATCGAGGAACGGCTGGAGCTCGAGGATCTCCGCCGCCCAGCCCACGCGGCGGTCGATCTCCTCCTTCGGGACCTTCCGCAGGCGCAAACCGAGGGAGATGTTCTGGCGTGCCGTCAGGTGAGGGTAGAGCGCGTAGTCCTGGAACACCATGGCCACGTCGCGCTCCCGGGGCGGCAGGTGCGTGACCTCCCGCTCGCCAATGTGGACCGTCCCGCTCGTAACGCTCTCGAGCCCCGCGAGCATCCGCAGGATCGTCGATTTGCCGCACCCGGAGCCGCCCACCAGGACCATGAGCTCACCGTCGGCCACTTGAAGGTCGAAGTCGTGGACCACGGTCGCGGTCCCGAAGTCCTTTCGGACGTGCTCGAAGGAGACGATGGCCACGCTCTACCCCTTGGTCCCGGTGCTCGCCATGCTCTCGATGAAATAGCGCTGCAGGAACGCGAAGGCAGCCACTACCGGAAGCACCATCACCATCGCCGCCGCGAGCTTGGTTGCGAGCGCGCGTGGTCCGGCACCGCCACCCAGCGTAAAGACGGTCAGGAGTTGCGGCAGCGTCATGAGCTGCTCGTCTCGCACGACGAGCAGGGGCCACAGCACCTCGTTCCAGGCTCCCATGAAGGTGAGGATGCCGACCGTCGCCAGCGGCGCCTTCGCCAGGGGCCAGAAGACCGTGTACAGGATGCGCCCATGAGCGAGCGGGGCACCTGCAAAAAGAACTGGCGCAGGATGAGGATCGCCATCGCGTTGAAGGCGAATGGAACGATCAACGCCGCGTAGCTGTCGACCCAGCCGAGCTGCACGATCAAGGTGTACATCGGGATCAGCGTGAGCTGCGCGGGCACGAGCAGTACCGCGACCGTGAGGGCGTCGAGGATGCGGCGCCCCGGGAAGCTGAGCCGTGCCAGGGCGTAGGCCGCCGCCGAGCCGAAGACGAGCACCGAGAGCGTGATGGTCGTCGCTACGAACAGGCTGTTGAGCAGCGCGCGTCCGAACGGAGCGCGAGCCCACATCAGTCGGTAGTTCTCGAGCGTCGGTTGGTCGGGGAGCAGAGAGAGCCCTCCTACCTCGGCGGCTGACTTGAAGCTCGTGGCCGCCATCCACAGGAAGGGGTAGAGGAAGGTGGCGGCGGCCAGAGCCAGCACGACATAGAAGACCGCGCGTCTCATGCCGCCTCCGCGCTTCCGATGACCCGGCGTTGGAGCACAAGAACGGCCGCGATGATCAGCGCCAGCGCCACGCCGAGCGTAGCCGCGTAGCCCATCTTCTGGTACGAGAAGGCGTTCCGGTACATGTAGAGGACGACCGACAGCGTCCGCCCCAGCGGCCCTCCCCCGGTCAGGATGTACGGCTCGATGAAGAGCTGGAAGCCGCCGATCGTCGACAGTGTCACGACCAGCAGGGTCTGGGGCTTGAGCAACGGAAGCGTGACGTGCCGGAAGCTCTGCCAGGCCGTCGCACCCTCCAGCTCGATCGCCTCATGGCAGCTCCGCGGGACGGCCTGCAGCCCCGCGAGATAGATCACCACGTAGAAACCCACGTTCTTCCAGGTGGCCATGACGGCGATCGACGGCATGGCGATCGCCGGGTCCGTCAGCCAGGGGACCGGTCCGAGATCGAGCCGAGCGAGGGCTCCGTTGATGAGCCCCACGTCGGTGGCGTAAAGCGCGCTCCACAGAATGGTCACCGCCGCCCCGGAAATGACCACGGGGAGAAAGAAGGCGGCGCGCCAGAACGAGCGGAAGAACAGCGGCCGGTTGAGGACCCAGGCGAGGGTCAGCGCGACGATGATCTGGAGCGGCAGATGGATCGCCAGGAAGACGAAGGTATTGACGACAGCCTGCCAGAAGCGGGCATCGCCGATCAGGCGCTGGACGTTGTCGAGGCCCGCGAAGCTGGGTACGGTGACGAGATCCCACTCCAGCGCCACCAGGACGGCGGAGAAGCCGATCGGGAAGAGCGCGAAGATCAGCAGGAACGCCGCGTACGGCGCCGACAGGAGCAGGCCGGAGCGGGCCTCAGCGCGCACGCAGCACCCCCCGGACCTCCGTCGCGGCTGCGCGCACCGCTTGTTCCGGAGACATGGTACCGTAGATGGCCGCGGCCTCGTACGCCTCGGACAGGATGTCGAAGACTTCGACGATGTCGGGATCGATGTCGATGTCGCGGCCACGGTCCGCATGCGCGGCGTAGGCCTCGAGGGTTGGCCACCGGGTGAGCGCTGCGGCGAAGCGTCCGTCCGACGCCAGCCCGCGGCGATACGGGAGCTGGGCGGCCTCCTCGATCATCAGCCTGTCCGCCTCCGGCGACGTGAGGTAGGCTACGAACCGGGCGGCCGCCACGGGGTGCCGCGTCGTCGAGAAGACCGCGATGCTCTTGAGGTCCGAGAAGGCGTAGGCCGCTTCCGGACCAGCCTCATCCGGCACCGGCATGGGGGTCACGTCGTACCGAAGGCCCGGGACCTTCAGTTCCTCGAGTTCCTTCACGAACCAGGGACCCACCACCTTCATGGCCACGGTTCCGTCCATGAACGGGTCGCGTCCCTCGAAATTGGAGCGCGGCAGGAGCTCCTCGGCGAAGGCCTGCCGCAGCACCGCGATGGCCCCGACCGCCGCCTCGTTCTCGAACACCACCTCGCCTCGCGACACGAGTGTCCGCCCTCCCGATGCGGCGAGGTAGAGCGGGTAGAAGTCGTAAAAGCGCTCGAACCACGTGGTCTTGAGCCGCGCCCAGAATCCCCAGCGGTCCAGGCGTCCGTCGCCGTCGGTGTCGCGCGCCAGCCGGCGGAGCGCCTCGATCAGCTCGCCGTAGGTGCCGGGAGGCGCCACCCCGGCCTCGGCCAGCCAATCGATGTTGTACATGAGCATCATCGGGTTTGTCTTCCAGGGGACGGCGTAGATGCCGCCGTCCGGAAGCCTGAGTGGCGCCAGCATCGGCTCCCTGGCGCGCTCGCCGAGGCGAGCGCCGGTGGCGGCCAGTTCGTCGAGGCGAACGACCGCACCCGCCCTCACGAGGCGCGCCAGGAGCCCCGAGGACACGTTGGAGCAGATGTCCGGGGTCGCGTGTCCGACGACGGCCGCCAGCAGGACCTCCTCGGAAGAGCGGCCCGCGGGGATCGGCTGGACGCGCACCTGCACGTCCGGATGGCGTGCGTTCCACTCGGAGGCCAGGCGCCGCGCGAGATCGACCTCGAAGGGGTTGGCGGCCGGCCAGTACATCAACTCTATCGGCCCCTCGCTCGCTCGCTCGTGGACCGTGAACGTCGCTCCCTGCCGCGACACCGTCACGCGTCCACCTTCCGGGCCGACGAACTCCCGATCGGCCGGCGCGTCCGCCAGGGATGGGACGATCGGGCCGACAGGGCGGTAGCCGACGTAGACGGCGGCCTCCGGATGAGTCGCCACCGCGGCGAGCGCGAGGAGCGCCTCGATGGTCGACTCCGCGCCCGAGTTTCGGTTCACCTGTTCGGCCGAAGGGCCTCGCAGGCCATCGAAGGTCCGGCCCGTGGCGCCGTCGTACATCGTGATCCCGGGCCGGTTGGCGCCCAGGAGCCAGCCGGCCGTCAGGCCGGCCACGACGTCGTAGCGAGGCTCCCCGGTGGCCTCGGCGAGGGCGAGGTATCCCTCGACCACGGGGGAAACGCCGTAAGCGATCTGCGGGAAGGGCTCCGTGCGTCCGTCTGCGGAGACCACCGCCGGGACCTCGCCCGAGAGCAGGAACCGGAGCCAGAGCTGGTCGGCCTCGCGCTGCGCGGCGACGACGAGGTCGGGCCGCGCGAGAACACGTCCCGCCAGCGCCAGGGCTTGCACGGAGCGCGCTCCCCAGGCGTGCCAGACGCCCTCGGCGGGATCGATGCGCGCTCCCCAGGGAGGGGTGTCGGCATCCCCCTGCGCCAATGGCACCAGCAGGTCGGCGGTGCGGCCGGCGAGAGCGGCGCGCTCCGGTGTCGGCTCGACCTGTTGTACGGACAGCAGCCCGAGCAGCGCCTCGGCGGTGGCGGTCGTCGATCCACCGACCAGGCGTCCCCGCTCGACATCCCGCGCGAGCCTCGAGAGCACGCGCTCCAGCGCCGGTCGCAGGGCGGCGACGGCGGGGTCGTCCGGGCCCAGGACCCGGACGGCCTCCCCCATGGCCCACAGCGCGCGCGCTGCCCAGTAGGAGAAGGATTTGCGGCTGGTGGGAGCCGAACGGTTCGGCGACCCGTCCGCGTGGACGAAGTTGAGGAACTCGCCGTCCCCACCCTCCATCGCGGTCACGAACGTCAGGAGACCCAGGGCCTCCTGTCTGGAGCTCGGGTCGGCGGTCCGCTCGAAGTGCCGCAGGTAGACGACGGCAGCGCGCGCCGCATCGTCCACGGCGGCGAGTCCCTCGAACCCGTCGCGAGCCGGAGAGCCTACCGGGCGGTAGTCGGGCGCTTCCGCGTAGAGTGCGACCGCGCGCACGGGGCGTCCGGCCACGGTCACGTCGAAACCGAGGTGACGCAGGTGGTCCAGGCGCAGCTCGACGGCCTTCGCGGCGGGCGGAACGTCGACCGGGGGCGGAGCACCCCCGCAACCGAGGGTCATCAACGCCGCGGCGGCGACCGCTGATCTCAAGACGGCGTCGCGTCGTTTCCGCGAGAGGTCGCCGCCGTCTCTCACCGCGGCGGCAGTCTGTCCAACAGGAAGCCGACGGCGAGGTCGGTTAAGTTCCAGAGCTGGATGTCGGAGCTCGTGCCGTAGCGGACGGGACGCAGCGCGCCGCCGTCGATGCGATAGCTCCACAGCTCGTTGTGGCTGAGGCCCGAGGCCTCGACCTCCTCCTGGGTGGTCTCGAGGGCATCGCGAAGCGCTTCGACGTACGAGCGGAACGCGTCGCTCTCGTCCCGCAGACTGCCGGAGGCGTCGTAGGCCGCCTCGATCTGCCGGGCAAGACCGAGGAGGAGCAGGTTGACCTCGCGACCCCACCCCACACGCGGCGAGTGATAGAGGTCGTCGCGAAACCGCTGCTGCACCGCTGGGCTCGCGTATGCGTCATTTACGACCACCGGCCCCAGGCCCTCGACGAAGAGACCGATCGGATACGGCCGCACGAACGTGTCCAGCATCTCGAGCACCGCCGCCGGATCGGTCGTTCCGGCCAGGATCTCCTCGGTGTAGTCCACGAGGAACAGATCGGTCGCCGGGTCGGTGTTGGCGGCGGCGATCGGCCGGCCTTCACCGTCGAGGGAAAGCGCCAGGAACGAGAGCGGCCGCTCGGCGGCACCCTCTTCGGTCACGCGCCGTCGCCAGTAGTCGGCTTCCGCCTCCGGCAGCGGTGCGAGGGTTCCCTCCACTCGCCGGCGAATCTCATCCGGATCGAGTCGGATCTCGAAGTGCCGACGGGCCCTGCGCCACGTTGTGATCGCCGCGTCCAGGGCTGCCGGATCTGCCAGATAGGCCCCCAGCGCAGACCCATCCACGTCGAGGCGCGACGCAGCCTCCTCCACCGAAAGGCCGAGCCCGTCCACTGCCTCGAGGATCCGTTGGAGGCCCTCCAGCGCCGTCGGGACCCACACAACGTTCACGTCCATGGCGAAGCGGCCGTTGCCGTAGCCCGCGCGACTGTCGCGCCAGCTGCCGGGGAGCCACCCCTCATCGTCGCGGTGGAAGAAGCTCACCAGGTTGGTGGCCGCCGGTTGTTCGGCGTATGGACGCGCCAGCTCGGCCGCGAAGGCGAGGTTGCTGACGAGCGCACCCAGCCGCGACATGTCCGGCCCCGCTGGTTCGGTCAGGAAACGGCGCTTTCTCTCCGCCGGCACATCCGGGCGCGCGAGGTATTGATCGACGAGGACAGCGAGCTGGAGGTCATCGTCCACCATGCGGTAATTCTCGCGGACGGCTTGCAGATTCTCCAGCAGCTCCGTCGCGCGGGCGAGGTGCTCGGCCGCGGCCGGATCACTCTCGCGGGCCTCCTCCCAAGCCTCGATCAACCCGCTGTACTCCGCCGCGGCCTCCCGAATGGCCTGACCGCCCAGCGCCTCCTCGTGACTCACGTTCCCAGACGGCTCGACCTTCCCGAGCACGCTCCCGATCACCAGTTCCTGCAGATCCACCGACGAGATCGGCTCCAGCATGAGCGCCGACATCATCTGGTCGCGGCCGAAGTACGTCGCGTAGTTCGGCATAGACGCCATGAGCTTCTCCTCGGAGCTGAGGAGCTCGAGGCCGCGCACCTGGCGCTCGAAGCGCCGGAAGGCGAGGACGCGGGAGTCCCGGGCTGCTTCCTCCGGGGCCAGAGCCTGCGTCAGGCTGTCGGCCGTTCTCCGCTGCCTCGCGTAGTAATCCTCGAACGCGTCGTTGAAGAGGCGCTCGCGGCCGAGCGGCGTCAGGGCGTCGGCGTCCGTTGTCACCGTGACGTCGAGCTCGATCGGCCCACTGGACCGGCCCTCCACCGAAATCAGGTCGTCGAGAAGGGTCGCGCTCGAGGCGTCCAGGTCTCCGCTCAACTCGAGCGACAGGTGGTTGCGGCCGTCCAGGCTCGTGTGCTCGATGAGGGCGGCCCAAGCGCCGTCTTCCTCCGAGAGAGTGACCTTCGGTCCGAGGCGGGACCGCAGTTCCTCGACATCGGCGGCGCCCAGGAGCGAGAGGTGTCGCTCCCGTTCCTCGGCCGGCAGGCGTTCCAGACTGTCGATCAGATCGGTCAGCTCGCGCAGGATGAAGCGGGAGTCGCCGTAGGGCTTCTTGTGCCACTCCAGGTAATGGAAGTCGCGCTCTTGTCGCATCGTGCCGAGCAGGAACCAGCCGATCTCGAGCGCCCCGGCAGCGGCCGCGAGCCGGTGCCGAATGGTGCGGTCTCGGCCATCGGACTCCGCCACCGCGCCGGATCCGCCCCAGTCAACGGGAGCCGGGCGGCCTTCCTCATCGCGAACCGTGAACGCCGCGCTCTCATTGGCCGCATCCGCCCACACGTGGACGACACGGCCGTCCCGCTGATTGAGGTAGATCTGAAACGTGTTGCCGCGAGAATCCCGGAAGAAGCGGGTCGCGTACCCCTCGTAGGCCGCCGGGTCATCCAATCCCACCTCGGGGGCCTCGAGGACCGGGGGTTGCTCTCCCCATTCTGCCTCACGTGGCGCCTGACACGCCAGGAGGAGTAGCGGCATGATCACGAGAACCGCACGCACGTGCATCGGTGAAACCGTCCAAGCGCGGATCTGAGAAAAAAACTCGCTGATGGGTAAGTTACGCGTCTGCGAGCAACCTCCGCGACACCATCTGCCGTACCTGGCCCTCAGAAGAGTTCTTCCGGCGGGGTGCCCGCTTCGAGGGCGGCGCGAAGAGCGTCGGAGAGGAGTGAGAGGCCGACCTGGTACGAGGCGTTCATCCACCCGAAGCCTTCCCGCGTGATGTAGTCGAACTCGGTACCCACGTTGCCGTATTCGACGAACACATCGTGGGTGCGGCTGACGACGTCGTACTTCTCGGGGATGGTGCCGTTGTAGTCGGCGGCGTTTCTCGTGATCATGTACAGCCAGCGATACACGAGCCGCTGCGCGACCGACTCGTAGCCATAGTCGACGAGGCCCTGCCAGGCGAGCATCTGGTGGGGGGGCCAGCCGAAGGGGTAGTCCCACTGCCTCTGGGGGTGGTCCTCGGAGATCGGCCCGCGGGAGGCTTCGGTGGTGGAGACGAGCCCTCCGGCCTCCTCCAAGAGCGGCACGGCGCGCCTGAGGAGCATCGCCGCCTGCTCGTTCGTGGCGAGGCCCGCCCAGAGCGGATAGAGCGTGGTCACGCTCTCGAAGCCGGTACCCTCCCGCTGGACGAAGTCGTAGTCGAAGAACATGCCGCGCTTCTCGTTCCAGCACAGGCGGCTCATGCGTTCCCGGCGGCGTTCGGCGCGCTCCTCCCACGCGGCGCTCGTGTGGACGGTGCCGTCGGGCGTCTCGAGGGCGTCGCCGAAGATCTCCTTCAGGGCGCGCGCGATGTCGGTCTCGTAGCGGTAGAGGAGCGAATTGAGATCGACGGTACAGAGGTCGGCGGCGCGGCCCTCGAGCCTGTAGCTGTTGTCGTGGCCCGACTCGCGCAGCGTGCGGTCGTGCACGAAATACTCGTCGAGCTCGGGAACGACGACCTCGCGCCACCGGACGGCCTGCCGATAGCGCGCCACCTCCATGCCGGCGGCCTCGGCGTAGGGCTTGAGGTGGCCGTCGTAGTGGTCGACCTCGGTCTCGGGCGGCATCCCGATGCCGGAGGCGTAGTACCGGCTCAGGCCCGTCTCGGTGAGCTTCGGTGGGCTCGTCCAAACCGTCTCGTACTCGCGTATGGCGGCGCGGATGACGTCGGCGAACCATGCGTCGCGGTCCTCGAGATGTTCGTAAACGGCCCAGCCCATCGCGGTGAGGAAGGGCGGCTGCGAGCGGGTCAGGAAATAGCTCCGGTTGGCGTTGAGGATCTGGCCGTAGTGCTCGATCTCGTAGAGGAAGTGCGTCACCATCCCCTTCGCCAGCCCCACGTAGCCGTCGTGGAGGAGACCCCGGACGATGAAGTAACTGTCCCACCCGTAGAGTTCGTTGAAGCGCCCACCCGGCACCACGAAGGGCAGCCCGCGCACAAGCCCTTCATCGTCCTCGACGAGCTCGAGGCTCAGGATCCCCGGCCGCTCGTTGAGGTCGAGGACGTACTCGGGCGTGATCGTCTCCGGCAGCCGCTCCACTTCGAGGCCGAGTCCCGGCCGCTCGCTCGCCACCCGCTGAAAGTAGCCGAGTGCCTTCGCATCGCCGTGGGGGACGTAGATGCGGGGGCGGCGGTCGAGGTCGGTCCCCTCTCCCTTCGCGTCGATGGCCACGTGGGCGAGGCCCTCGGCATCGATGGTGCGGGTTAGGCCGTCCCAGAACACCTCCCGAATCATCCGCGAGACGCGGTGGACGGGGTTCGCGTGGATCCGCTCGGGATCGAGGTGGGTCGTCTCGGCCCCCTCGCCCCGGGCGAGCGCCAGCTCCTGGAGCAGGTTCGAGAGCGGGTACGTACCCTCCACCGTATAGGCCTCGCCCTCTTCGCCGGTCACCACGAACCGCTTCGGTCCGTCGTCCTTGACGGTGATCTGGTTGTCGCCGTCGGTATCCTCCTGATCGAGCAGACGGCGGAAGGTCTCTTCGACGGGGATTCTCATCTTACTCGTGCACGTCGTCGGTGCGGTCGGCGAAACGCTTGTACGGGAGGAGCATGAGCGCGAGGAGCGCGATCGGGATGAGCGGGAAGAAGAAGGCGTCGTGGGTGTTGAGTACATCGGTGAGACGGCCGGTGATGAGCGAGCCGGTGGTTCCGCCGAGGGCGGAGAAGATGATGATGAGCCCCGTCATCGCCGCCTGCTGCGCCTTCGGCATCTTCGTGAGCACGATCGACGAGATCGTCGGATAGATGGGGCCGAGGAAGAAGCCGACGATGGAAAAGAGGAACGCCAGCCGGGGAGCTTCGAGCCACGACGTCACCGTCTGCGGGTCCCCCTCGGAGGTGAGGAGCACAACGGTGAGCGTGACGACGAAGGCGGCCGCCAGGTACGTCAGGCTGAGCACGATCCACGGCACCCGCTTCGACAGATAGCCCGCCACGAAGCGGCTGAGCGCGATCGAGCCGAAATAGAAGCTCATGAAGCCCGAGGCGACGGCCGCCGAGAGCCCGAAGATCTCCTCGTGGAAGCGCGGCAGCCACGTCCCGAAGCTCTGCTCGATCATCACGTAGAGCAAGGCGCAGATGACGAACGTCCACACGATCGGCCGCTTGAGGAGCTTGAGCATCTCCAGGAAGCCCGCCTCCTCCGCATGCTCCTCGATCTCGTGCTCGTCGAGCCGGGTGAACCACATGAGCACGAG
>JBDHFW010000097.1:0-9246 GCA_039590175.1 Gemmatimonadota bacterium
CGAACGTCACTCCCTCCAAACGCACGTGCCCCGACACCCCCCGCACCGGCAGCTCCCGTGCGTTCGGCGCCTCCCGCACCCCCTCCTCCGAGTCCAATACCTCCAACACCCGCTCCATACTCGCCTCGGCCGTCTTAAGCCGGCCGACGATTCCGAGCAATCCGAACAACGACGACTTGATCGACCCGAAGTAGGCGAGGAACACGAGGAGCGTGCCCAGACTGAGGTCTCCGGACAGGACGCGAGTGCCCCCAACCCAGAGCACGATCGCCATCCCCACCGTCCCGGCGAGCCCGTTCACGGCCTCGTAAACACCTTTGACGAGGCTGCGCCTCCGGGATACACCCACCACCTCCTCGGCAAGGTGATCGAACCGGGAGCGGTTGCTCGCTTCAGTACCGAAACCCTGCACGACCGGAATCGACTCCAGCGTCTGGTGCACGAAGCTCACGAGGCGCGAACGCGCACGGCGATCCCGCCGGGCCCTTTCCTTCAGTCGCGGGGCGAAATAGGCGACCGATCCGGCCGCCGCCGGAGCAACGAGAAGCGTTACCGCCGTCAGCGTGGGATCGAGACGCCAGGCCACCGCCCCGACGGCCACGAGCGTGAACAGGTTCTGCCACGGTGCGATCAGTAGGGAGTCCGTCAGCTCGTAGACGCAGGAGGCGTCCCCGCTCAGTCGACTCATCAAGTCCCCGACCTCACGCCGCCCGTGGAACGTCAGCGAGAGTCGTTGCAGGCGGTGGAACAGGCCACCAGCCAGCTCGTAGGTCATGCGCTGTCCGGTACGACTCCACCCGCGCAGAGTCCCGACCTCGATCGCGGCGTTGAGCGCGTAAAGGACCAAGCCCGCCACGGCGGCCGTAATGACGAGCACCATCGGATTCGATGCCCCCGGCCACGACTGCAGGCGCGGTGGAAGCTCCGAGCCCCCGAACGCGTAGTCGACGAGCAGCTTCAGCGGCCAGGGCTGGAGAGCGGCGACCGCAGACGCGAGGACGCTGAGCCCCAAGATCGCGACCAGCCCCGGCCACTGTTTAAGTGGGTAGCGGAGCAGCTTCCGGTAGGAGTGGCGCATGGCCTCTGGCTTTGACTTCATCAAACGATCGTGGAGCGCCCGTCGATCTCCGTCGACCGCAATGCCCGTAACGCTTCCATGAGCGAGGCCTGGGCGGAGCCGCACTCCCTGAACGTCAGGTAGCCCATGAACAGGGCGCCGAAGCCCAGAGCGACGGCCGCTGTGGGGGTGCCGCGTATCATCGCGGCGACGTAGAGCAGAAGAGCGGGAAGGGTCATCAGGACAGTCGCCCTGCGAAGCTTCGGCCACACGCGGAAGCGGAAGTACTGCCGGCCGGACCCGTGTTCCTCGGTGGCAAGCATCGCGCGGGCTGCTCCGAACAGCCCTCCACGGACCTCGACATCCCAGTGATCGAAATCTCCGCCTCTCACGACCGGAACACCTTGTTCCCGGAGCGATTCCTCGAGCGACGCCAGCCAGCTTGACGGATCGCTCCACTCTTCGTTCCAGATGGCGCGTGAACGAGGCAGGGGCAGGCTCCAACCTCTCACGTTCCACGAGCGCCACGGCGTGAGGCCATGCTTCACACGGCCGTACAACCTCGCGGCCGGTTGGACGAGGTGCAGAAGAAAGACGAGGCTCCGGAACTGCAGGCGTCGCATGAGGCTCGACTTCGCCAGATCACAGCTGGCCGCCGACGCGCTGATCGCCGCCTGGGTGATGGTGGCGCTCACAACGAGGACAAGAAGCGGAACGGCCACGAGAAGAGGCCGCCATCCGATGCCTATCACGCTCAGGCCGAAAAGGCCGGCGATCACCAGGTACCACTCCGGCATGAGCGGCAACGACAACCAGGTGCCCGGCGCGTCCTGGTATAACCTTTGGAACGGCGCCGAGCCCCAGGTGCCCTGATAGACTCTCCCGGGTCGAACCCTAAGTGCCCGGGTCAGTCCGCTCCCGTATATTCGGCCGGTCCACTCGACGTGGCCGGCCGCGTTGTACTTTGCCGGCCACTTCTCTTCCAACAGCGCCTCCGCCTTCCCGTAGCCGACCTGCTGTTTCCAATACCCTCCGACCGACCTTCTTCGGTGGTGCCAGACCAACGCTCCGGGGTGATATCCCAGCTTCCAGCCATACTCCTGAAGCCGCCAGCAAATGTCGACGTCGTCACCAGCTGCCCGGTACTTCGTGTCGAAGCCGCCAATGGCCTCGAGAGCCGACCTCTTGAAGGCCATGTTGCATCCCGGGATGTGCTCTGCTTCTCGATCACACAACAGGACATGGGTGGGACCTCCCGGCGCATGAGCCACGCATTGAGCCACGAGCCCGTCATCCTCCGGAACGATATTGGGACCGCCGAACCCCGCGTATTCCGCATCGCGAAACGCCGTAGCGACATACATGAGCCAGTCGGGGTCCGGATAGGCGTCATCGTCGATGTACGCGACGATCTCCCCGGTTGCCTCGGCCAGTCCGGCGTTGCGGGCACTCGCGAGACCGTAGTTGGACGTGCTGACCAGCCGAACGCCCCGCGCCCTGTGCTCTCCCACTATCCAGCGAGTGGAATCGGTCGACCCGTCGTTCACGACGACCACTTCGTAGTCCGGGTAGTTGAGACGCGCGACGTGCTCGAGCGTCTCGTCGATCGTCGGAGCGCCGTTGTAGGTGCAAACGACGACCGAAATCTTCGGAACGCCGCCGGTGACCCTCACGGGAAGCTCCGAGTACGCCGCCTGCACTGCCTCCAGCGCAGGCTTGGGCCTCCGGTCACGGGCGGTGAGGCCGAAGTCCCAGTCCTCGATGTCGTAGCCGCCGCGGTGCCACTCGTCCGTCCAACTGAAGATGAAGGCTCCGGCGCACCCGGCGGAGAAGGCAGACCGAATCTGCCAGTCGAGGGCTGCAGCCTGGCCGAGCTCTCCGTGGCTTCGGCTGTCGAGCCCGATCTCGGTCATCAGCAGCGGACGATCGCCGGCCAGGTTGTGCAGCCGAGCCAGGTACGCCCTGAGCGGCTCCTCAGACTCGAGGAAGACGTTGAACGCGACGAAGTCGAGGAAAGGGAGCTCAAGATACTCGGTCGTCGGATAGTTGACGTAGGTTACGAGGCCTTCGGGATCGGCGTCTTTCGCAGACTCGTAAAGCTCCCCGATGAAACGCTCGATCCGGGAGGCGCCATGCCAGCGAACGATCGGGGCGGGGATCTCGTTGCCTACGGCGTAGCCGAGCACGGCGGGATGACCTCGCGTGGCGGCGACACTCCGAGCTACCCGGCGTCGGATCTTCCTGGCCAGCGGCTTCTCATCCAGGAAGGTGACGTGCTGCTCCCACGGGATACCCACGAGGACCCGAAGGCCGTGCTGCCAAGCCAGGTCGAGCACCCGCGGAGAAGGGACAGTGTAGGTTCGAACGGCATTGATCCCGCTGGCGGCCATCTGACGGAAGTCGCTTTCAACGACCTCGTGTTCAGGATATGGCTGACCGTCGCGATCGGGCCGGAACGTGCCATAGGTAACCCCTCGCACGTAGAACTTCTCATCGCCTACGTAGATGAACTTGCCCCGCACGACAGAACGCTCGTCAGAAGCATGCTCTTGGGTTGGAAGGGTGGAGGCAAGCTTCGTTTTGGAAGTTGGCGCGGGAGCTTCGTACACTGGCATACCGAGCTGCGGCTGGCTCGCCGCCGGTTGGAGGCCAGCCACTCGGCTTCTGGCGTAGAGATTCAGGACGTCGCGCGGTCGCATAACCGTATCAGGCTACCGCGCAACAGGATCTGGCGTTCGTACCGACCATACGACGCTGTCCTTTGGCCGCATCTGCGGATTCTAGGGCCCTTCTCCGTGAGCTGAGCGGCCACGCACCTGCCGAAAACAGATATGGGCGCAAACTGGGCCTAGCGTGATAACCGGATCAAAAAAACGCTCTCTTTCAAGCGTTAGTGGTCGGACGCCAACTACGTTGGGGACTACTTGGCTGAAGTTGTCCCTGGGAACTGCGTTGTTCCAGAACAACCAATCAAGTCGATTGCCGCAAAACGCGCAAGGGTGGCGAGCCTGCAACGGCGTGGCAGCACTGCACCTACACTCCTTGCCACGTGTGCCGGAGGATCTGAGCTAGGCAGGTCGTGTCGCTATGCTACGTTCCGCTCGGGTCGCGACCATCTACCGAACGATGACCCAGCCGTGGGCATGCCGGAAGGCAAAGTGTGGTGTGGAGGTCGAGATCACGAGCCGCAGTGGACCGAGCAACCCGGACCTGGCCATGCCCACCACCCCCCGGCGTTCGCACGCTCAGGACATCTCCGGGCTCCATATCGAAGCACGCCTTGCCGGGCAGTTCCCTCTCGTTCCCACCTCGAATCAAGATGTTGCGTCCGAGATGCCCACTCGCCCCTCCCTTCAGCCCGTAGGGAGCGAGCCGGCGCCGGTCCGACATGATGCAGGCCTTGGCAGGCGCTAACACCTGCAGGTCCCGCCGCACCCCATCCCCCCCGCGGCGCTCCCCTTCTCCACCCGAGCCACGCCGCACCTCATACCGCAGCACGCGCAGCGGATAGGCATACTCGAGGGCTTCGGCTGGGGTGTTTAGCGTGTTGGTCATGTGCGTGTGCGTGGCGCTCGCGCCATCGGAACCGGGGCTCGCACCCGCCCCTCCGGCGATCGTCTCATAGTAGGCGTACGGCCGGCCTCGGGCCGGGTCCCACCCTCCGACGGTCACGTTGTTCATCGTCCCCTGGCTCGCCGCCGGCACCCGCTCGGGCAGCGCCTGGGCGAGTGCCCCGAGGAGCACGTCGGTGATCCGCTGCGAGGTCTCGACGTTGCCCGCTGCCACGGCCGCGGGCGGTCGTGGGTTCACGACCGTGCCTTCGGGCGCCGTGACATGAATCGGCCTGAGAATCCCTCCGTTCGACGGAACCTCCTCGCCGATCAGCGCCCGAAATACGTAGTAGGTGGCCGAGACGGCAACCGCGTACGGAGCGTTCACGCTGCTAGGCCGCTGCGGGCTCGTCCCGGCGAAATCCACCTCCGCCTCGTCTCCACGTATCGTCACGGTCGCGACGATCGGGACGGGCTCTTCGCTCACGCCATCGTCATCCAGGGCATCCTCGAAGCGATACTGGCCATCCGGCACGGAGGCCAGGAAACGCCGAGCCACGCGCTCGGAGTAGTCGGTCAGCGCGCCCATATACCGAAGGATCTCCTCGGCTCCGTAGCGGCCACACATCTCCGTCAGCCGGAGCTCGCCCCGGCGGATGGACGCGAGCTGTGCTCGCAGGTCCCCTTCCCTCTCCTCCGGCGTCCGAACGCTCTCGAGGATGAAGTCCAACAGCTCGGTCTGGAGCTCGCCGCCGCACACCAGGAGCTGCGGTGGGATGACGATCCCTTCCTCGGAGAGCACGGAGGCAAGCCCCATCGAACCCGGAGTCTGGCCACCGACATCGGCGTGATGAGCCCGGTTCGCCACGAAGCCGAGCAGCCGATCGCCCGCATCGTGGCTCGCGCCTGAGGCCCGGCTCGCACTCGCATCTGGGCCGGCGCCCGTGAACACCGGGGCGACTAACGTGATGTCCGGCAGGTGCGACCCGCCCCGATACGGGTCGTTCAGGATCGCGACATCTCCGGGGCCCATCTCCAGCTCCTCGACGCAGCTCGCGACCGAGAGCGGCATCGCACCGAGGTGAACGGGGATATGGGCGGCCAGAGCCGCCATCTCGGCGGCGGGATCGAACAGGGCGCAGGAGTAGTCGCGCCTCTCCTTGATGTTGGGCGAGAAGGAGGAGCGCCTGAGCACCGCACCCATCTCCTCGGCCACCGACGCCAGGAGATGCCGGTACACCTCGAGGCAGATCGGATCCATGGGGTCGAGGGCCAGATCCGACCGGCTCACCGTCTCGCTCCTGCGCCAGTCATCTGCCCCACTTCGACGAGGAGGTTGCCGTATTCGTCGACCGCCGCCATCTCGGCAGCGCCGAGCCAAACCGTTGTGTCCTTGGTAACCACCACAGCGGGCCCGGCCAGCCGGTGGCCGGGCCGCAGGCTCTCGTGCTCGAACACGGGCGTCTCGCGCACGTCGAGGCCGGCTGGGTCTCTGTCCGGCTGTCCCGGCGTCAAACCCACGACCACCGGGCGTCGCTCCATGTCCTGCGGGGCGGTCTCCTCGACACGATCCGCCAGGGGCCGCAGCTCCGGCACCTCCACCCGCCCACTGGCGCGAAGACGAATGTTCACGATCTCGACCGCCGCGTCCAAGTCCGAATGGCCGTAGAGCCGATCGTGCTCGGCGTGGAAGCGGGCGAGGAAGTCCTCCGCGAGCGGCACGGCGATCTCGAACGCCTGACCCTCGTAGCGGAGATCCAGCCCCGGCCGCACCTCGATCCGGTCCGAAGGGACGCCCTCGGCGCCGACCTCTTCCCGTCCCCGCACCTCCAGCTCGCGCGCCGCCGCCCTCAACTCCTCGAACGGCGTGTCGCCCCGCTGCATGATCGTGTGCACGTAGTCCTTCACGACATCGGCCGTGAGCATACCGAACGCGGAAAGCACGGAGGCGGAGGGCGGCACCAGCACCTTCGCGATGCCTAGGGTTCGGGCCAGATCGCAGGCGTGAAGGCCTCCGGCCCCACCGAACGAGACGAGCGAGAAATCCCTCGGGTCGTGCCCGCGCTCCACCGAGATGGCCCGAAGTGCACGCTCCATGCGGGCGTTCGCGACCCGGACGACGCCCAGTGCCGCATGGCGGGCGATCTCCTCTCTGTCGCGGCTCGAAGCCCCGAGGCCGGCGGCTTCCCCGAGACGGGCCAGCGCGTCGTGAGCCACCTCCGCGTCGAGCCTATACGTCCCCCCGAGAAACCGGTCGGGCGGGAGCCTCCCGAGCACGAGGTTGGCGTCCGTCACGGTAGGTTGGCGACCGCCTCGGCCGTAGCAGACCGGGCCGGGTTCGGCTCCCGCGCTTTCGGGCCCCACTCGCAGCGCTCCCCCGGCATCCACGCGGGCGATGGAGCCGCCGCCCGAGCCCACTGTGTGGATATCCACGATCGGAACTCGCACGGGGAGTCCGGCCACCGCCCCCTCGGACGTCGCTGGAATCCCGCCGTCCAACAGGGCCACGTCCGTGGACGTTCCGCCCATGTCGAAGCCGATGACACGGTCCGTTCCGGCCTGCCTGGCGACGTGAAGCGCGCCGACCACGCCAGCGGCGGGGCCCGAGAGGATGGAGCGAACAGCCTCGCGCCGCGCGACCTCCACCCCGGCGCTCCCTCCGTTGGAGAGCATGACGCGGAGCTTTTCGGCAGGAAGCTTCCTCTCCAGCCGTGAGAGGTAGCGGTCCAGGATGGGAGCGACGTAGGCGTTCATGGCCGTCGTGCTCGCCCGCTCGTATTCCCGGAACTCGGGCAACACCTCGGAAGACAGCGACACGTGCAGGCCGGCCTCGCGGAGCGCCTCCCCGACCCTCCGCTCGTGTTCGGGGCGGACGAAGGAGAAGAGAAGGCAGACGGCCACGGACTCGACCTCGAGGCCCCGTAGCCTCTCGACCAGCGGCGTGATCGACGCCTCATCCAGCGGCTGCAGCACCTCTCCGTCATGGGCGACGCGCTCGACCAGCTCGAAGGAGAGCTCCTCGGGGACGAGGGGCGGCGGCCTCCGCGACTGGAAGTCGAACAGATCGGGCCGGTCCTGGCGTCCGATGGCGAGCAGGTCGCGAAACCCGGCCGTCGCGATGAACGCGGTCCGGGCGGCCTTCCGCTCCAGAACCGCGTTGGTGGCAACGGTGGAGCCATGCACGATCTCGGCGGGGATCGAGCTCTCGGCCCCGAGATCGTCAAGAAAGAGATCCAGCCCCTCGAGCACCGCCCGCGAGGGATCGTCGGGCGTCGAGAAGACCTTACGGCGACGAATCTCGCCGCCTCGATCGATCGCTGCCAGGTCCGTGAACGTCCCTCCGACGTCGATCCCTATACGCAGCGGCTCACCGGACATCAGAGGCGTCGGTTCACGTTCCTGGGTTTTGACTCGTTCCACTCACGGCGCAGATAATACGCGCTCGCTCCGGACGCCCACAGCACCCGGCAAGAACGGATCAACAGAAAGATCCAGCAGGAAGGCGCACCCGCAGGAACGATCCGGCAGGAGAGGCGGCGGTCATGCCAAAGATGACGATGCGGACGCCCGAGGATTTCGGCTTCCTGCCGGTCGTCTATTCGCATGGCTGGTATCAGTGCCCGCCCTTCGACTGGGACGCGGAGCAGAAGACGCTGACCCGGGTGGTGCGAAACGCGAGCGACGAGCCGGTGGTCATCCGCCTCCGGGAGCTTCGGCGCGGAACGCTCGAGATCATGGCCGACGTCACGGACAAGCTGTCGGACGCGGACCGGCGGCAGCTGCGGTCCGACATCCGGCGGATGCTCCAGCTCGACCGGGAGATCGCCGGCTTTCACGACCTCTGCCGCCGGCACGAGCACCTGGCGGCGATTCCGGAGCTCGGAGCGGGACGCTTCCTACGCTGCCCCTCCGTCTGGGAGGAGCTCGTCAAATCCATCTGCGGCACCAACGTCCAGTGGTCACAGGCCGTCCAGATGATCTCCCGGGTAGCGGAACTCGGCGAGCCGATCGGCAGCTACCACGCCTGGCCGACACCTGAGCGCATCGTCGAAGCGGGGGAAGAGACCCTGCGAGAGCGATGTCGTCTCGGATACCGCGCCCCGTACATCGTTGAGCTGGCAGCCGCGCTTGTTGATGGAACCCTTGACCTCGGCCCGATCGAGCGCGGCGAGCTGGAAAGAGCGGAGCTCCGAAAAGCGTATCTCGCCATCAAGGGCATCGGCCCTGCGACCGCGGATTATCTGATGATCCTCAACGGCGTCGCCGACCGGCTGTCGATCGACAGCGCCGTATACGCGTTCGTGAAGGATCGCCACTTCGGAGGCCGCCGGCCCTCGGCGGCCGAGATCGAAAAGCTCTACGAGCCATACGGGGAGTGGCGGGCGCTCGCCTACTGGTTCGAGGCCATGCAGGAGTACTGGTGGGGTCCGGCCGGCTTCGACTTCGTGCCGGACCCCGGTCGAGAGTGACTTACGGCGTGTTGTAGACGACTCCGCTGGGCCGGAGGACGAGCCTCAGCCGGCGGTTCTTCGTGCGGCCCTCGGGCGTGCTGTTGGACGCCACCGGGTCGTTGGCGGCCCGGCCGACCGCCCAGAAGCGATCATCCGACAATCCCTCGCCGACAAGGAACCTCACCGC
>JBDHFW010000098.1:0-9213 GCA_039590175.1 Gemmatimonadota bacterium
CAGGGCACGCTTCACGTGGAACCGCTCCTCGTGATGGGCGAAGATCGTCGCCCCCATGTGCCAGGGCCCGAAGATCGAGCTCCAGCCCGCCTTGGCCCATCCCGTGTCGGTGATGTTCCAGTGAACATCCTGCTCGGTGAGGTCGAGCCAGAACTTGCCGGTGACCAGGTGGCCCAGTGGGTAGGAGGCGTGGGTGTGCACCGTCATCTTCGGTCCACCGGTCGTGCCCGACGTGAAGTAGAGCAGGGCCATCTCTTCGCTTCGCGTGTCGGCCGTCTCGAACTCCTGGGAGCCTTCGAGAAGGTCGGCAAACCCGTACCAACCCGGTCGCCATCCGCCTCCGGCGGCGATGCAGGCCTTCAGCTTGGTGGACCCGCCGAGGCTCTCGATCGCCTCCTCCACACGAGGGGCGACCTCCGGGATCGTAACAACGCACGCGGCCTCGGCCGCTTGGATCCGGTGCGCGATGTCCTTGGCGGAGAGCTGAATCGTGCCGGGGCTTGCCACGGCGCCGACGCGGAAGCACCCCAGACTCGTCAGCCACCACTCGATGACTCGCGGAAGGATGACGAGCATCACGTCGCCACGGCTGATGCCGAGGCGTGCCAGACCGCCGGCGACCTTCCGGCTATCTCGGGCGAGCTCGGCGAAGGTCCACTGCCGCTCGTTGCCGTGGTCGTCGATCCACCACAGCGCCCGGCGCCGCGGATCCTCAGCCCAGCGATCGATGACGTCGCGGCTGAAGTTGAAACGCTCAGGGACCTCCAGCCGATAGTCCCTTCTCTCGTCCTCGAAGTCGGGTGCGTTCATCTGCTTCCTCGTTGGCCGCTTGACAGGCCCGCCGGCCGCCGCGAGCGTTGCGCAAATGTCAATTCGCACCATCCTGCGCTCCTTCCTCACGGTCGGAAAGGGGACGGTCGGCGGACTCTCCGAGTCGTCGGCCGGCTCGGACCCTATTGCCCTCTTCGATCGGTGGTTCTCCTCGGCGAAGAAGTCGGGACTCTTCCTTCCCGAGGCGATCGCTCTTTCTACGGCCACACCGGACGGTGGGCCGTCGGTCCGCATGATGCTGCTGAAGGGGTTCGACGCTCGCGGGTTCGTCTTCTATACGAACTACGAGAGCCGAAAGGCCGCCGAGCTCGCCGAGAACGCGCGGGCGGCGTTCCTCGCGTACTGGAACGTCCTGCACCGTCAGGTGAGGGTGGAGGGCACCATCGAGCGGCTTAGCGAGGAGGAGAACGTCGCCTACTTCAGGACCCGCCCACGCGGCAGCCGTCTGGGCGCCTGGGCCTCCGCACAGAGCTCGGTTCTCACGAGCCGCCAGGAGCTGGAGCAGCAATTCCAGGAGCGGGAGGCGGAATTCGAGGGCCAGGAGGTCCCGCTTCCACCGTTCTGGGGCGGCTTCCGGCTGCGTCCCGACGTCATCGAGTTCTGGCAGGGCCGAGTGAACCGGCTGCACGATCGCATCCGCTTTTGTCGCGACCAGGACGGTTGGTCCGTGACGCGGCTCTACCCGTAGTCGCGGCGGGCATGGCCCTTGCCTGATGTCATTGGAGTGTCAAGCATGAACGGATGTCCATCGTTATGAGCACAGAACCGCTGCTTGCCTTGGAAGTCGATCGCGTAGTCGGCCAGCTGGTCGGTGAAGCCGCCGGTCCGACGCTGCTGTGTACGGCTTCCCTTCACGGCAACGAGCCTGCCGGCCTGCGGGCCTTGGAAAGGGTCTTCCCACGCCTCGAGGCCGAGCGGCCGCCGATGCGTGGCGAGTTCATCGGCCTCGTCGGAAACCTCACCGCCGTGTCGCGGGGAGAGCGCTTCGTGGACTCCGATCTCAACCGGCACTGGTCCGCGGCGAAGGTGGCTGCCCTGCGGGCTCACCGGGCGGATGCCCTCGAAGACGCCGAAGACCTGGAGGCCGGACAGCTGCTCGAGGAGATCGACTCTGCCACGGCTCGAGCCCGCGGCGACGCATACTGCCTGGACCTACACACGACGTCCGGGGAGAGTCCGCCTTTCGCCACGGCGATGGACACGCTCCGCAATCGGCGCTTCGCCCTCCGCTTCCCGGTGCCCCACGTGCTGGGCCTCGAGGAGCACCTGGACCACACGCTGCTCGACCACCTGGATGGCGAAGGGTACATAACGCTCGGTTTCGAGGGCGGGCAGCACGACGACCCTCGTTCGGTGGACTTTTGCGAGGCGGCCATCTGGCTGGCGCTGGCCGAGGCCGGCATCCTCATCGAGCCCGACGCTTTCCCGGCCGTGGAGGAGGCCCGCAAACGCCTCGCCGCGGCCACAACGGATCTCCCTCAGGCCGTGGAGGTCAGGCACCGCCACGGCCTCCATGAGGACGACGGATTCCAGATGCTTCCCGGGTTCGTGAGCTTCCAGACGATCAGCGAGGGAGACCTGCTCGGCAGAAACGATTGCGGCGAGCTTCGCGCGCCCGAGGGCGGAGGCGTCCTCATGCCTCTCTATCAGCGGCAGGGCGACGATGGCTTCTTCGTGATCCGGAAGTTCAGCGCCTTCTGGCTCAAGGTGTCGGCCACCCTTCGCCGCCTTCGGGTCGACGAATTGCTACCGCTTCTGCCGGGCGTCCATCGGGATCGCGACCGCCCGGGTACGCTGCGCATCGACCGCCACGTGGCACGCTTCTACGCCCTCCAGATCTTCCACCTCGCCGGCTACCGGAAGAAGCGGATCGAGGGGGACCAGCTCGTCGTCACCCGCCGGAACGAGTAGGCGCGACGAGCCAGGCTTGGGCGGTGCCGCTGAGTACCAGCTGCATCGGCTATTGTGCGCGGCTCGCCTCCCGCCAGAGCCCGACGGCCAATCCCCCGAAAACCAGGAAGACCAGCACGCTGGGCCACATGGGAAGCACAATGGCGTTGACGACGATCTCCCAACGCAGAATGACGCGCAGCAGGTGTCCGAACGCGATCAGACCGAGGAATACGAGCGTGATCATGGTAAACGGCTTCATCTCACCCGCACCGTCTCGGCGGGACCCCGCGTGATCGCGGTCAGCTCTTCCATCACATCGAACTGCTTCGCGCTCAGGTCCGAGAGGGCGGGGTGGGACTTCACGGCGGCGGCAAGCGGACCCTCGAGATAGGCCGTCAGGGAGGATTCATCCTCGAACAGGTAGATGCCTCCCGCCTCGCTCTCCGCCTCGTTCATCAGCCAGATCTTCCACAAGAGACCGGGCACTTGAGCGAAATCGTTGGCGAGCGGCGACACGACCCCCTCGTAGTCCGCCCGCGGAACGTCGAATCTGAAATTGAGTTGCAGGATCTTGGCAGGCATTTCGGCGCCTCCTTCTCAATCCGGTCAATGGGGCATGCGCCCGAACTCAGAGAACCTGGTTTTGTCGGAATCGGGATGCTTCTGGTGGCGGGCTGACCGGCGAGCTCGGACAGTCGAACGACAGCAAGGTGCAGCGGCGACCGGGTGCATCGCACACCTCAAATGCGGGCGCGGCACATACCGCCTCGCCCTTGGCTACACGCTTTCACGGAATAGCGCTTGGCGCCAGTCGGGAGATCCTCGATTCTTCAGCAAAGACCGCACGGGCCTAGCTCGAGACGACGCGGATCGCACCGGCCTCCAGCAACGGCTCGAGCATGTTGGCCGCACCGCCGTGCTCGACGATTCGGCCGTCGACGACCCTGTCCACGTTGACCCCGGTGAACACGAGCCTTTTCCCCGTGGGCTTCATACCCAGCCAGCCTCCGATATGAGTGCCGCGGGCGGTCACCTGGGTGACCACCCACTCGCCTTCCGCAATCTGTCGCTCGACGGTCAGCCGTAGATCGGGATAGACTTCACGGACGCCCTGTACGTGCTTCGTCATGCCGTCGATGCCGCTGGCGATGCGGACCTTGCCATCGGTCTCTACGCAGTCCGGAGCGATGAAATCCGCCACGTTCGAAACGGCACAGGCGCTTACAACCTGCTCGTAGAACCGGCGCACCAGTCGCTTGTTCTCCTCAGTTCCCACTGCAGCCTCTCGCTCTGTCCTTCTGCGGGACGTGCTAGGCTTCGGCGGCGGCGCGACCACCTCCGTCCGGGTTCTCCTGGCCGAGGACGTAGCCCGCACCCAGAGCGAAGAACAGGTAAACCAGCGCGATGCCCCAGCCGAGGACGTTCAAGACACCTGACAGGACCGCCGGAACCGTGATGCCCACACCGATCGCGTCGTAGACGAGCAGGTAGAGGAGAATGGCGCGGCGCGCGTCGGAGGCTTGGACATCCTTCGCGAACCACATCAGAAACAGGGCACCGATCAGCGCGGCGCCGTACTCCCGTGCCGTGAACGTGCCGGCGGTGCCGAGCTCCGCGCCGAGGACGCTCAGCAGCGCCACCGGCACGAGAAGTAGAAGCAGGCCGAACGCCAGGCAGACAACGGCCTTGGCGATCAGCAGCATCCGAAATGTCATGAGAGCCTCCTGACCTGGAGATCCCACCACCCACGCACGACGCCTCCCCCGTCATCGTTCACTCCGCCCGTCGATGGAGCCAGTCGCGAAGGTCTGGATGAACGGTGTGGGGAGACCCCCCACAGCTGTGGGATTCAAGCGCGCTGCAGGGGAAGATCCTAGGCTTCCAGCTTGGCGATCTTCTCCCTCAGGATCTCGAGGGCCAGGTCCACGTGTCGGCGGTGGGTGCGGAAGCAGAGAACGGCGAGCCGGAGCCAGAAGACGTCGTCTATCGTCGTCGAGGAGAGGAAGATGCGACCGTCCCGCTGTACCTCCCGGATCAGACGAGCGTTGAACTCGTTCGGGTCACCCTCGCGCGGAACGTAGCGGTAGAGCGCCACCGAGAGCTCGGGGTAGGGGCCGCGCTCCATCCCCTCGATCTTCCCCAACTCCTCGTAGAAGTAGCGGCAGAGCTGGATCTTCTCCTCGAGGGCCGCCCGGAAAGGGGCAAGGCCGTGAAGGACGAGCGGCATCCACATCCTGAGCCCACGGAAGTGGCGGGTCAGCTCGGGCGACAGGTCGGCCGGCGAGATCTCCTCGGTGGAGCTGAGCGCGTCCTGCAGGTAGTTGGCCTCGTAGTGCTGCGAGCGGGCGAGCAGCTCCCCGTCCTTCACGATCAGCGCCCCCGTTCCGTACGGAAGGAAGAGACCTTTGTGCGGGTCCATCACGACGGAGTCCGAGCGCTCGAGGCCCCGGATCAGCTCACGCCCGAGCTCGGTGAGGAGGAAGAAGCCGCCGTAGGCCGCATCGACGTGGAGCCAGAGGCCCTCCGCCTCCGCGACGTCCGCGATCTCGTCGACCGGATCGATCGCTCCGGTGTCCGTCGTGCCCGAGGACGCGACGACCATCCACGGCCGGAGCCCCGCCCCGCGGTCCGCTTCGACCAGGCGTGCCAGCTCGTCCGCCCGCATGCGGTACCGGCCGTCGAGGGGAACCGCTCGGATCGGGGCCTCGCCGAGGCCAGCCAGGCGCATCGCCTTGGTCACGCAGTGGTGGACCTGGCAGGTCATGTAGACCGGCGAGCGCTCCACGTCGCGTGGGCGGACCCCCTTGGCATCGCGGGCGGCGACGATCGCGGTGAGGTTGGCGATCGATCCCCCGGACGAGAGTGTGCCGAGCGCCGACTCCGGATAGCCCACGAGCTCGGCCATCCAGCGCACGAGCAGGTTCTCGAGTCGCACCGCACCGGGGGTCGCGTAAAAGACGCCCGAGTAGTGGTTTCCGACGTCCGCCAGGTAGTCCCCGAGGGAGGAAGCGAAGACACCACCGCCGGGCACGTACGCCATATGACCGCCCGACGCGGGGTTGAGGCCCGGACGGTCCACGTGCTCCCCGATGATCTCGAGCGCCTCATCGATGCCGATTCCGTTCTCCGGAATCGGCACCTCCAGGAGGCCCGCTCCCTTGTCCTCCGTGACCCGGTAGGTGAGCGCCTCCTCCAACCCGCCGTAGAACTCCTCCGAGTGGCCGACGACGGGAGCGCGGAGAGCCTCCCGGTCCTCTGGCCCTGGCTCCAGACGCTGCGCCACGTCTTCCAGCTCCACGATCCGCTCGCGCAGTGCACCCGCCTCCAGGGGCGCAGCTATTGAGGCCGGGGCGCCCTGCTTCGGCGGGCTGCTCGGCGGACTCCTCATCGGACGGTGTGTCTCACGGCGTTCAGGGCGTCGAGGCGGTGGCGGCCGCCGTTCGCCGTGATTCCGTCCTGTAGCGCTCGAACCAGCCCAGGATGTAGGCGACCTTGCCCATCAGATTGCTGGGTTTGGAGGCGATCCCGTGGGAGGCGTCCGGGATCCTGACGAGCATCGTGGGCACCTTGCGGAGCTTGAGCGCCGTGTAGAACTGCTCGCTCTCCGAGATCGGCGTGCGGTAGTCCTCCTCTCCGGTCAGCAACATCGTGGGCGTGGTCACGTTCCCGACCAGCGAAAGGGGCGATCGAGCCATGTAGTGCTCGACGTGGTCCCATGGAGGCCCGGGAAACCACCACCGGGAGAAGAACGACGTACGATCGGCGGTGAGAACGAAGCTGTACCAGTTGATGACCGGCTTGGCCGACACCGCGGCCCGGAAGCGGTCCGTCTTCCCCACGATCCACGCGGTCAGCACCCCTCCACCGCTCCCACCGGTGACGAACAGGTTGTCGTCGTCCACGTAGCCACGCTCGATCACCGCATCCACGCTCGACATCAGATCGTCGTAGTCCTGACTCGGATAGGCGTGGTGGATGAGGTTCCCGAACTCGCCGCCGTAGCTCGTCGATCCGCGCGGGTTCACGTACAACACGACGTAGCCGGCGGCCGCGTACAGCTGAACCTCGGCCGAGAAGCGGTTGCCGTAGTTGGCGAAGGGTCCGCCGTGTATCTCGAGGACGAGCGGGTACATGCGTGAGGGGTCGAAGCCCGGCGGCTTGGCGATCCAGGACTGGATCCGGCGTCCGTCGTAGGAAGACTCGGACCAGATCTCCTCGACCTCGGCCAGCTGCTTGTGCGAGAAGAGGTCGTCGTTGAGCGCCGTCAGACGTCGCGGGGACTCGATGCCGGGGCCGCCCACGGCCACATCCGCCGGGTGGTCCGGCCGGGAGAAGGTGAAGGCGAAGCGGCCGTCGCGGGCGACCGAGAACGTCCCTCCAGAGTATGGCCGGCCGAGGGAAAGACCGCCCACGTCCGCCGCGAGGGTTCGGACGCTCCCATCCAGCGTGACAAACGCGAGCTTTGTGTTCCCCTCATCATCGTATTGGAAGAAGAGCCCCGAGCCGTCCGCGCTCCACGCCGGATTCTCCGCGTCGCGGTCGAGGCCCGCTGTGAGGCTGCGGACGTCCCCGCCGTCCCGGTCCATCACGTACAGCTCGGTGACCTGGTAGCCCTGGTACTGGTCATCGAAGCCCACGTAAGCGATCGCCGACCCGTCCGGCGAAACGACGGGATCCGAGTCGGGACCGACGCGCTCGGAGAGGGGGCGTACCGCACCGTCAGCGACCGAGAGCTCGTAGATCTCCGTGTCTCTGGGCGAGTACTTCCACTCCTCCTGCCGCTGGGCGGAGACGATCAGCGCCCGGCCGTTCGGCGTCCACTGGATGGCACCGTCGTGATTGTAGGGTCCCGTCGTCAGCTGGCGAGGCGTGCCTCCGTCGGCCGGAAGCACGAACAGCTGCGTGTAGCCCTCTTCCAGGTAGCCGTCGCCGTCGGAGCGGTACTCCAATTCGTCGATCGAGATGAACGGCTCGCCCCAGTCGGCACCCTCCGGCTTCTCCGGGAGCTCCACAAAAGGCTCCGCGGGCGAGGGAACGAACATGGAGAAGGCGATCCATGCCCCGTCCGGCGACCAGACGAGGCTACCGGGAGAGTGGGTCATGGTCGTGAGAAGAGCTCGGTCGTCCGTACCGACCCAGCGCAGCCAGAGCCGCTTGACCCCGTCGTCACCCGCCCCGTTGGAGAGGTAGAGGATGCGGCTTCCATCCGGAGACCAGCGAGGGGACGCCTCGGCGCCGGGAAGCGAGGTCAGCGCCCGATGGTTCGACCCATCCGCCCCGATGATCCAGAGGTCGGAGATCCGTCGATCGGTCATCATGTCGAACGCGTTGCGGACGTAGACGATCCGCCCGCCGTCCGGCGAGATCTGCGGATCGGACGCCCACTCGAGCTCGAAGACATCCGTCAGCTCGAACCGGTCGGCGGTTTGAGCCCAAGCCGGGCTGGTGAAGCCCGCGCCGGGAACCACTCCCGCGACCGCGGCGCTCATCCAGATCAGAGCAATCGTTCTCGTGCGGTGCCTCACCTGATCCCTCCTCGTAGGCGCTCACTTCGGCCCGGGCCGGCTACCGAACCCGCACGGCGGCCCGCGCGTCTGACGAACCCGGGAAGCTATACTGTGTCCTCGGCGAGCAGAAGCGTCGCGACGAGCATCGCGGAGGCGTTGGGCGTGCAGCTCGATCCCCAACTCACCCGCGGAACAGCCGAGTACGAGGACTTCATAGCGGGTTGATGCAGGATCTCGTCGATCGGCGCAAAGACCGAGGAGGCTAAAGTTGGAGCAGAAGCGAATCGGCACGGAGGAGCATCAGGTCAGAGGCGATGATCTCGTCGCCAAAGTCAAGGAGATCATTCACGAGGGAAACGTTCGCCGCATCATCATCAAGGACGATAATGGGAAGACGCTCATCGAGGTGCCGCTGACTTTGGGAGTGGTCGGAGCCGTCCTCATCCCCGTCTGGGCGGCGATTGGCGCGATCGCGGCCCTCGTGACGAAGTGCTCGATCGTCGTGGAACGGGTTGACTCCGCCGAGGGATAGGCCGCGGGCCACTTTGGCTCTATCCCCTAGTCGGACTCGCTTCGCCGCAGCTCGCGGTCGATCGCGGCCGCCACCACTTCGTATGGCACCGCCCCGCCGGGCACGTTGACGCCATTCACGAAGAGCGCCGGCGTGCCGTTGATCCCGGCGGTTTGCCCCTGACTCAAGTCTCGCCGGATTTGGTCGGCTTGGCGGCCGGAGTCGAGGCAAGAGCCGAACTCTTCCGTATCGAGTCCCAACCGCCCCGCCTTTTCCTTGAGGTCCGACGCCGCCAGCGTCTGCTGCTCCTGGAACAGCAGGTCGTGCATCTCCCAGAAACTCCCCTGCTCATGAGCGCAGAGCGAGGCCTCGGCCGCCTTGAAGGCGTTGGGGTGGATGTTGGTGAGCGGGAACTGAAGGTACACGATGCGCACCCGGTCCCCGTACTCCTCCTTGATCCTGTTGATCGTC
>JBDHFW010000099.1:0-17292 GCA_039590175.1 Gemmatimonadota bacterium
ACCTCCAGGGCCTGCAGGATCGCCGCGCCCGCCGCCCGGACTTCCGCCTGTATCTCGTGGTGGACCTCCAGCAGGCCGAACAGGCGCTCGACGATCTGCATGCCGGGTCGAACCCGGGTCGACTTGAGCGCGATGTCGGTGATCCGGTTGACCTCGATCCCGGGCGAGATCTCTACCCAAAGGGACGTGTCACCCGGAAGCGGGAGGAACCCGCGAGCTACCGTGCCCAGGTATGCCGCGTGCTGCGGCTGGAGGCTGTCGAGAAAAACGTAGGTGCGGAGATCAACGGTCATGGGAGCTCCTCACGAGTCAGTTCCCTCCACGATCTTCACGCTCGCACTGGCGCCGATGCGGGTGGCGCCGGCTTCGACCATCTTCTGCACGTCCGCGCGGGTTCGAATGCCGCCGGACGCCTTCACGCCGATCTTGGGCCCGACCACGCGACGCATGAGTGCCACGTCCTCGGCTGTCGCGCCTCCGGGGCCGAATCCAGTGGAGGTCTTCACGAAGTCTGCGCCGGCGACCTTGGCAAGCTGGGAGGCCGCGACCTTCTCATCGTCCGTGAGCAGGGCGGCCTCGATGATCACCTTCAGGATAGCCCCGCCGGCGTGGATCGCCGTGGCGACGGAGGCGATGTCGTGCTCGACGAGCTCGTAGTCACGCGACTTCAGCGCTCCGACGTTGATCACCATGTCGACCTCTTTGGCGCCGTCGCGCACCGCTTTCTGCGCCTCGAACGTCTTTGCCTCCGTGGAGGTGGCGCCGAGCGGAAAGCCGACGACCGTGCAGGTGAGCACGTCGCTGCCCTTGAGGAGGTCGGCGCATAGCTTTACGTGAGAAGGGTTTACGCAGACCGACGCGAAGCCGTGCTTGCGCGCCTCGTAGCACAGCTGGGCGATCTCGTCGTGGGTCGCGTCGGGCCTCAGGAGAGTGTGGTCGATGAGGTGGCTCAGGCTCCCGTCGGCCGGCACGATGCCGAGTGTGCTGGCGACCCGATCGGCGCCGGCTTTGACCACCGGCTGCACGCGATCGACGTAGTTTCGGCGTGAGAGCGGGGTCTCGACGCCCGACTCCTCGCCGCCGACGTCGAGACGGCCTTCCTCGACGAGGACCATCACCTCGTGCGTGATCTGCTCGATGATGCGCTCCAGCGTCGCGTCGTCCAGCTTCATCGCCCGAGATTCCCGGCGGGCCCGAGACTGCCCCTGCTCATGCTCATCCCTTTAGGAACCGACGCTCGATGTCCATGATCTTCTCCACGCGCCGCGCGTGGCGCTCGCCGCCGGAAGACGTGCGAAGCCAGGTCTCGACGATCTGCCGACTCAAGTTCGGGCCGATCAGGCCGGCGCCGAGCGTCAGGACGTTGGCGGCGTTGTGCTCCCTGCTGTTGACCGCCGTGGCCTCGTCGTAGCACATCGCCGCCCGGATGCCCGGCACCTTGTTCGCGGCCATGCACGAGCCGATGCCCGCGCCGTCCACCAGGATTCCCCTCCACGCCTCAGCCCGAGCCACCAGTTGGGCCACCGACAGGGCGATATCGGGGTAATCGACGGACTCCGCGCTGTCGGTGCCGCAGTCGAGGACCTCGTATCCCAGCTCGCGAATCTGCGTCTTGAGCCTCTCCTTCAGCTCGAATCCTCCGTGATCCGCGCCGATGGCGACGCGCTTGGGCCCCGTGGGCCCCGGGAAGGCCGCCTGGTCGGCCGACGAGAGGGGCCCGACAGGAGCGGCCGAGCCCGCACCTCCGGCGGGCAACAGCGTGATCCTTCGCTCCATCGCGGCTTGCCGGGCCAGCGGAGTGACCATGGAGCTGATCGGAAGCCGGAACTCGCCGCCGGAGGGGACGTCTTGCAGGTCCTGCTGAGTGACCAGGGTCCGACCGACGGGCCGGTGAGGAGGCGTCTTCCCCACGGTCCGGTAGACGACCCGGCGAACCATCTCGCGGACTCGCTGCTCGTCAGTCATCTTCACCAGTAACGCCAGCCGGAAGCGTCAGCCGTCTCCGCCGGCTCCGCCGCCTCGACCGGTTCCAGAAACGACTCTCCCGCTGCCGTCCGGAGCGCTTCCGAGGGTTCGCGGCGTGCGTAGCTCGCCAGCAGCCGAAAGTAGGAGCGAAGCTGGGCCACGGCGGCGTCGTACGGATCCACGGAACCGGCCGCCCGAGCCTGCATCACTCCCCCCTCCATCACGGCGAGGACCAATCGAGACAGGCTCTCCCGGTCGAGTTCGGCCGGGAGCCGGTCATCCGCGGCCACGAGCCATTCCTGAACGCGGCCGGTCCAGGCCGCGAAGTACTCGTTCATGAGAGCTCGCGCCCGCGGCTTTCTGTCGCCGAGCTCCAGGGCCAGGTTGCCTACGGGGCACCCTCTCGTGCATCCGCTGACCAGCAGGCCTCGTCGGTAGACCTCCAACAGGGCGAACACTCGCTCGATCGGATCGGCGCTGGCGCCCTCGGCAGGCAAGAGGATAAACGGCTCGAGAAGGGTGAGATGTCGCTCTAGGACGCCGATCAACAGGGCGTCCTTGCCCGGGAAGAAGTGATAGAGACTGCCGCTGTTGACGCCCGCGCGACGGAGGATCGTAGAGATGCCCGTCGCCGAATAGCCCTGCTCGTGGAAGAGTCGGGCCGCCTCCTCCAGAATCCGTTCTCTGGTCTCGGATTTCGGCGTCATTTGATTGATCAATCAATACACATTCCGGGCAATTCGACGGTGCCGAGCACCGGCCGAGAGAGCGTACGCCCGTCCACCCGACTCCCAGTGCAAAAAACACCGCGGCGAGAGCCGTGTCTTGATTGAACAATCAATCACAATTGACAGTAAATGTCAAGTCGAGGGTTGATTCGGCCCGCTGGGCCCGGGGGTCTCGAACCGACCTAGTCGGTATCCAGCGCTCGACGCGCCGCGAGGGCCTGGGTATACCAAAGCAGCTCGTCGATAAAGCGCTGGGCGCTCTTCTCGTACGCCGGATCCTCGGTCTCACCCTCCTCATCGAAGGCGGATTGGACCTTTCTTACCGGGAACTTCGCCGGGATCGGGAGGGCGCCCAACGAGAGGACCACCTGGCGGAGCTGCGCCAAAGCGCTGAGGCCGCCCCACGGTCCCGCAGACACGCTGATGATGCCGACCGGCTTCCTGCGGTACTCGGGGAGCAAGTAGTCCAGCGCGTTCTTGAGAACTCCCGGATACCCGCTGTTGTACTCAGGTGTGACGAGCACCAGCGCATCCGCGCGTGCGATCCGTTCGCTGAACTCCGTCAGGCCCGGGGGTGGGTCGTCACGCTGCCGCAGCCGCTCCTCCATGATCGGGAAATCGTATTCCGCCAGGTCGAGCAAGTCGGACTCGATCCCGTCCCTCTCCACGAGTCGCCGCTGGATGAAGCGGGCCACCTTGGGGGTCTGACGGCCGCGCCGCGTGCTGCCTGCGATCACCGGTATGTTGAAAAAAGCTCCCATGGAAGCCAGTCTCACCTCCTGCGCCCGCCCCGGCAAGCGTCGGTGTGCAGGCTTCGCGGGAACCGGTGGTCATGGGGCTTCGGCGAGCCGGACCATGGATTGCCTTTGAGCTGTCGGGCCTGCGTCCGAACTGTCTGCATTGCGCCGGAGGGGGCCCACCCTTCTCTTCCCGTCCATTCTGGAACCACTCTCGGGCACCCCATTCCCAGTTGGAGGCAGAGGCATGTCGATTCGTGGCTCGCGTTGGATACTCCTAACACTTGGCACCTGGTTCGCTGCGTGCGCTCCCGCAGACGACTCGGAGTCGGTTTCGGGCGACTGGGCCGCGTACGCAGCGGACAAGGCCAGCTCGAAGTACTCCCCCCTCGATCAGGTCGGACCCGAAAACGTAGCCGACCTGGAGATCGCGTGGACGTGGTCGAGCGTCGACCAGCCGTTGATCGATGCGGACACGTTGCTGCACACGGCCCGGAACGAGGCGACTCCCATCGCGGTCGACGGGATCCTCTACACGAGCACGTCGCTGAGTCAGGTGGCCGCCATCGACGGCGCCTCTGGCGAGACGTTGTGGACCTTCAACCCCGAGTCGTACGTGGACGGTACCCCCAACAACCTCGGGTTTGTCCACCGCGGTGTGACCTTCTGGGACACGGGAGATCAGAAGCGGATCCTGTACGGGACCGGAGACGCCTACCTGTACGCGCTCGACGCGGAAACCGGCGTCCCGATCGCGGACTTCGGGGAGAACGGGCGCTTGGACCTCACGGAGGGCCTCCGGCGTCCGGTCGACCGAAAGCACTACAGCGTCACGTCGCCGCCGATGGTGTGCCGCGACCGCGTCATCGTGGGAGCCTCGATCTGGGACAACCCGGAAGTGGAGGAGATGCCGCCGGGCGACGTGCGCGCGTTCGATCCCGTATCGGGCGGGCACGTCTGGACCTTCGAGACGATCCCCCAGAACGAGCTCATTGCCTCGGAGACGTGGGGCGAGGGATCGTGGCAGACGGCCGGAAACGCCAACGTGTGGACGCACATGAGCTGCGACGAGGAGCTCGGGCTCGTGTACCTGCCGACCAGCACGCCGACCAACGACTACTACGGGGGAGAGCGACCGGGGGACAACCTGTACGCAGAGAGCATCGTCGCGGTGCGCGCCGAGACGGGCGAGAGGGTGTGGCATTTTCAAGGGGTACACCACGGGATCTGGGATTACGACTTCCCGACCGCTCCCAATCTGATCGACATCACCGTCGACGGGCGGGAGATCAAGGCGTTGGCACAGGTCTCGAAGCAGGGGTTCGTCTACGTGCTGGACCGCGAGACCGGTGCGCCTGTGTGGCCGATCGAGGAGCGGGCGGTCGCGCAGGAGCCCACGCTTCCGGGCGAACAGCTATCACCCACGCAGCCGTTCCCGACCCTGCCGGCGGCGTTCGATCGTCAAGGGATTGGATCCGAGGACATCATCGACTTCACCCCCGAGTTGCGGGCGGAGGCCGAGGTCATCCTCGCCGATTACGACTTTGGCCCGATCTTCACGCCGCTGTCGGAGCGCCGCACTATCCTGATGCCCGGGATCATCGGCGGCGCGAGCTGGGCGGGCGCGGCGACTGATCCGACCCACGGAATCCTGTACGTACCGTCCTACACGCTGCCGTGGCTCCTCTCGGTGGAAGCGCCCGAGGATCCCGAGTCTCCGTGGGCCTACGTGGGGACCTTCGAGGTCGGGCCCGCCGGACCGCAGGGGCTTCCTATCGTAAAACCGCCGTACGGGCGCATCACTGCGATCGACCTCAACACGGGTGAGCACCTTTGGGTGACCCCGATGGGGGAGGGGCCGCGCGAACACCCGGCGCTGGCGGGCCTGGACCTGCCCGAGCTGGGGTGGCCGTACCGGACGTTCGTGGTACGGACGCCGACCCTGCTGCTGGCTGCTCAGGAGGGGCCGTGGAGCATCCGCGGGCGTTCACCTCGTGGAAACGCGCTGTGGCTGAATACGGAGGACGCGGACCCGAGCCTGCGCGCTTTGGACGCGGAGACCGGCGAGGTGATCGCCGAGATTCCGCTCCCCGGGAACGCGTCCGGGAACTTCATGACCTACGAGGCCGGCGGCGCACAGTACGTGGTGATTCCGGTCGGCGGGGCTTCGCAGCGCGCCCGGCTGGTGGCGCTGCGGCTGCCCGGCGGAACCGAGTAGGGACCCCGGTGACGAACGACGCTGCAGAGACCTGACCCGAGTCGGCTCCCCTGAACAAGACGAAGAAGGAGTGGCGCGAGCTGCTCCCGCCGTCAGGTAGCGCCGCGCCGACCATGGATACCCCCTGAACCGCGCCCCCTTCGCTCACGGAGGGGGCGCACTCGCACCTTGGCCCGCCATCCTTCCCCATGCCATCTTTCCTGGTGGATGGTTCGAGAGGTAAGCACCGATGGTTGTGCTCAGATCCAGCGTAGTTTTCTACGTATCGCTGGCGGCGATCGTCGCCACAGCGCCGTTCGGCAAATCCGGCGGAGCCGGCGCCGGCCGGCCTCTCGAACGCGGATTCGTGGCGGCGCTCACGGTCCTGCACGCGCGCCCACAGGTTCCCGACACGCAGCTCGTGAACGGCCGAGTCGCCCTCGAAGCGGCGCGAGGGGCCCAGAGGGCGTTCGAGCGCACCCGCCGCCGGAACCTTCCGTTTTGGAACGGGCCCACGAGACGCTGCGACGAGATCGTCGGCCGGTTCTGCCTCTGGCACGACAGCGATCCGTCCTGGAATCCCGGCCCGGAGAGCCCTCATGTGAAGGTGGCGCGGGACGAGTTGATCCGGCTCCTGGAACGCACCGCCCGGGCGGCGCCCGGGGAGGGGTGGATCGTCGGCCAGTGGGTTCGCTACCTCGTGGAGGCGGGGCGTCCAGAGGAAGCGCGAACGGCTGCCGGAGCCTGCGCGGCAGAACGATGGTGGTGCCTCGCTCTCGCGGCCTACGCGCGGCACGCCCTGCGCGATTTTGCCGGCGCCGACGAGGCCTACGAGACGGCTCTTCGCGCCATGCCTTCCGAGGAGAATTGTCGCTGGAGAGATCTCTCGCACATCCTCGACGGTGAGGCCCTGGACGACTACGAGGACCTGGACTGTGTCGAGCGGGGCGCCTTCGAGACGCGTGCCTGGTGGCTGGCCGATCCCCTGCTCATGGTGGCCGGGAACGAGCGACGAACGGAACACTTCTCCCGCAACGTGTTGAACCGGCTGCAGCTTGGCGCCGACTCTCCCTACGGCGTCCACTGGGGGCCCGATCTGGAGGAGCTGCTGGTCCGCTACGGCTGGCCCGTACGCTGGTCACGGCGCAGCTTCCGCTTCTTTCCGCCCTCCGAGCTGATGTCCGAGTTCACCACGCTCGAGGTGGCCTGGGAGCTCGAGCCCCGACGTCCGCGGGAGGAGTACCAGCCGCCGTACGCCGTCGCTTTCGACGGACGTGAGCAGGGCTTCGACCATCAGCTCGCCGTCTTCCGGCGCGGAGGCTCGGCGCTCCTGGTCGGCGCGTACGAATGGGCCAGCGACTCCCTCCCACCCGAGACACCGCTCCGTGTCGCTCTGGTCTACAGCGCCGAGCAAGGCCGGCCCGAGGTAGCGGTCTCCGAGGGCGCTCCGCGTCGCGGAGTGCTGTCGACGCGGACGCGCGCCGAGCCCGGGGTCCTGGGCATCGAGGCGCTCGCCGACTCCGCCGGACGTGCGGCCCGGGTGCGGGTAGGCAGACGGCTCTCGGCGGCAACGGATCGGCCCTCACTTTCCGACATCATCCTGCTCGAGCCCGGTGCTGGCGAGCCGGCGCCCGGCACGCTGGAGGAGGCGCTCCGTTTCGTGCGCCCCTCCACGACGGTGCGGGGAGGTGAGCGCATCGGGCTGTTGTGGGAGTTGTACGGCGTCGCCGAGCGTACGCCGCTGGAAGTGGAGGTTTCGCTGACCAAGCCCGGCAGGGGCTTCTTCCGCAGGGCGGCGAAATGGCTCGGGTTGGCGAAGGAAGACGATTCCACCGTGAGCCTGGAGTGGCGGGAGCAGATGGGCGGAGGCTCCGGGCCGGCGTCGCGCTACCTGGAGCTCCAGATCCCCGATCTGGCGGAAGGTCGCTACGTTCTGAGTGCGTCGGTTCAGCTCGCCGGGGGGACCGAACTGACATCGGCGCGCGTCCTGACGGTGCGGGAACGCTAGTCACGCGCCCCGCCGTCGCGGAACCCCACCGCCGGGATTCCGCCGTCGCGGCCGTGGGCATGTGCAAGCCCGGGCCGCAAGAACGTCCTCATGGTCGAAAGGCCGCGAGGCAGCCCGGTTCGCCGGGCCGACAACGAATCATTCGAGAGCTCACGGCCGAGGTGGCATGCCGACGGACTGGGCGGCTTTGTACGAATCGATGTACAGCGATCTGGTGCGCTTCCTTTACCGGAAGGTGTGGGACGCGCAGCGAGCGGAGGATCTCGCCCAGGAGACGTTCGTGAGGGCGCTCCGGCACGATCCCGAGAAGCCGCGTGCCTGGGTTTTCACCGTGGCATCCAACCTCGCGCGCGACGAGGCACGAACGGCCATGAGACAGCGCCGACACCTGACGCTGATCCGGGCGGAGATGGTGGCCGATCCGCCCGCCTCGCCGGCGCCCTCGGAGGGTGTGGAGCGGGAGGAGCGTTCGGCGACCGTACGGCTGGCGCTGGACGCGCTCAGCGAGCGGGACCGGGAGGTTCTCCTGCTCTGGGACGGCGGGCTCAGCTACACGGAGATCGCGGAGCAGACCGGACTCTCGGCGGGGGCCGTCGGCACGACGCTCTCCCGGGCCCGAAACCGGCTCGTGACGGCTTACAAGGAGCAAGAGCAGCGAAATGTCGCATCTGACTGACGGGCAGCTACACGCCTACCTGGATGGGAGCGTCGAGGCGCTGGACGGCGCCACGCTCGTCGAGGTGTCTCTGCTGGGCACCGCGGCGCCGTCTTCGTTCTCCCCGCCGCCCTTTGAAGAGCTCGAGCGTCGCGCCGCTCGCGTAGATCCCGTTCATGATTCCACCAGCGATCCGCTGAGCGGAAGAAGTTTGGTGAGCGGGAGGAACGCGGCGAGCGGTCGCCTTTTTCGGCGGCCGGGATCGCTGGCGTGGGCCGCTTCGCTGACGGTGGCGCTCACTGCCGGCTGGCTGGCCCGCGGCACGGTCGGCACGGGGATGGTGGATCGGCCCGCCGTGGTGGCTCCGTCGGAGACCATCACCTTGCAGGACAAGCAGGAGGTTTCCGCTCTGGATCAGTCCGCCGATCGGGACGCTACGGAGTCGCTCGAAGGCTCCGTTGCCGGCGAGGGAGCACTCGATGAGGGGGGTTACCGTGGCGTGGCGCTCCCGTCGGCCGAGTCACCGTCCGAGCCGAAGGAGGGTCGCAACGCGCAGGCAGTGCCTCCGCCCGAGTTCTTTGCCGGAGAGGGGGCCGAGCTCGAGGAGGGTGCGGATCGCCGGCGGGGCGACAGGGTCGCGATGGACGAAGTAGCGACGGAAACCGCCGGCGAGGAAGCGGCGCCGGCCGACGACAGGCCTGCACGCGTCGCGGAGGAGGTCGACGCGCGGCGGTTTGAGGCGGGGAACCGGGAGCAGGCGGCGCAACCCGAGATGCAGCGGGCGGTAGAATCCGAGCTGGAGCGGGCGGCGGCCAAGATGGCCCGGCCCGACGTCGCCGGCCGGCCAGCTGCGGCTCTCGGCGCCGTCGAAGGTCCGGCAGACTGGCAGCCCGTGCGCCGCGAGCAGGCCGAGGCGCTCCTTGGAGGAGCCCTGAAGACGGTCGAGGGGCTCCCCGTGCTATCGGTGTACGCGCGGGCGACCGGTGCGGTGACGGAGGTGTGGACGGCTCAACAGCTCGCTTCGGGCCACCAGCTCAACCTCCGGCAGACGCCTCTCGACGGCGATCAGTTCGGCGATCTCGAGGAGGGTGTAGCCGCGAACGAGCGGGACGAGCGGGCAGCCGATCCGGTTTCGGAGATGGAGGCGAGGCCACAGCAACAGCAGCAGCAGGCCTACTACGAGACGCTCCAGTCTTTGCTCGTCGATGGCTTCATGATCGAGGCGAGGGCTCCCCTCTCTCCGGACTCTCTGCGCGTCCTGCTCTCCCGGCTCAAGGACTGAGGACGCCTCCGACCCGCCCCGACACCGCCACCGGTGCCGCCACTGCAGGCAGGAACCGCCGTCGCGTCGCATCGGTTTAGCTCTGGCGGTTCGCCCCGGAACCTGCGTAGGGTGACGTTGACGTCGGCCTGCACGGCCGTCACCAGTACATTCGGCCGTGCGCGGCTGGAGGAGCCGGGGAGATCGCACCGCTATCCCCATAGGCACAAGGAGGCCCAATTGAGCGATGATCGAATCGCGTCCTACGCGAATCCCGAGAAGCTCGTGACGACGGCCTGGGTGGCTGAGAACCTCGGTCGGGCGGATGTACGCATCGTCGAGTCCGACGAAGACGTGCTGCTCTACGACATGGGTCACATCCCCGGAGCCGTGAAGATCGATTGGCACACGGACCTGCAGCACCCGCTGCGACGTGACTACCTGCACGCGGACCCCTTCGCGGCCCTCATGAGCCAGAAGGGCATCTCGCGTGACACGACCATCGTCTTCTACGGAGACAAAAACAATTGGTGGGCCTGCTACGCCCTCTGGGTCTTCGAGCTTTTCGGACACCCGAGCTGCCGGGTCATGGATGGGGGCCGGGCCAAGTGGGAGGCCGAGGGCCGCGAGATGTCCACAGAGGTGCCCGATTATCCCGCGGGCGATTACCCGGTGCCCGATCGGAGCGATGCGCGGATCCGTGCCTTTCGCGACGACGTCCTGGGTCACATAGGTGGTGGAAAGCCGCTGATCGACGTGCGCTCTCCCGAGGAGTACCGGGGAGAGCGGCTGCACATGCCCGATTACCCGAACGAGGGCGCGCTGCGCGGGGGGCACATTCCCGGCGCCGCCAACATCCCCTGGGGGCGTGCCGTGCAGGAGAACGGGACCTTCAAGCCTCTCGAAGAACTCCGGGCCCTCTATGAAGGGGAAGCCGGGTTGTCGTCGGACGACGAGGTGGTCGCCTACTGCCGGATCGGAGAGCGCTCCAGCCACACCTGGTTCGTGCTCCACTATCTGCTCGGCTACCCGAACGTGCGCAACTACGACGGCTCCTGGACGGAATGGGGCAATCTGGTGCAGGCGCCGATCGAGAAGTGACCGCCGGCCGGCGGCTTGCCCAGCTCCTTGCGCTCTGGAGCGCCGTGCTGGTCGGCGGCGGTTGCGGCCCGCGCGACTCGGGTGGCAGCGGGGCGGGCGACGGGGACGGATCGGAGAGGACCCCTGAGGAGATCCTGGCCGATTCGCTGATCGGCCGCTGGACCGAGACGGCGGGTGGGGTGGAAGCGTGGGGCGCCGTGCGCTCAGCCCGTTACACGATCAACACCGTGCTGTACGACTCGCTCGAGGCGGTACGCTGGATGCGACCACGGCGGGTGGAGATGCGGAAGACGAGCCGCGGGGAGGAGGCGAGGATCGAGCGACCCGAGGCCGAGGGCCTCTACGTTCAGGTCTTCACGGGCGACACCGCCTGGGCCACGCTCAACGGACGGCCTCTCTCCCTCCAGGATCCGGCCGCGGCCGAGGCGGAGTACGTGGCCCGCGACGTCGTCTATTGGTTCGGTCTGCCGTACAAGCTCTGGGACCCCGGAGTGAACCGCCGTGCGCGGAGAACTGACGACGGATACGAGGTCGCCGTCACCTTCGGATCCGACGTCGGCGCGCACCCAGGTGACCGCTACTTTTATTACTTCAAGGACCAGGACCGTTTTCCGGAGGAAGTGCACTACATCGAGGAGGGGAAGGAGAACCGCAACCGTACCGTCTGGACCGACTTCCGAGTCGCCGATCCCCTCACGTACGTCGGCACGCGCAAGTGGTACGTCGATGGGCGGCTGACCAAGGAGCTGCGGATCGACGACGTGGGAATCAACCCTGAACTGGCCGACTCGCTGTTCACCTCACCGGGATTCTGACGGGGCGACGTGAGCGCGAAGCACCGGGAGTTCGAGTCCGAGGCGCTCGTCCACATGGACGTGCTGTACGGGCTGGCGCTGCGCTTCACGGGCGGCGACGACGCGGCGGCCCAGGACCTGGTGCAGGACACGCTGCTGAAGGCCTATCGGGCCTGGGACAAATTCGAGTCCGGCACGAACTGTCGCGCGTGGCTCACCACGATTCTCCGCAACACCTTCATCAACGACCTGCGCCGGCGGCAGACGCGGCCCGCTCCCGTGGAGTACGACGAGGTGGCCGAGCGGTCCGTGTATCCCCAGCTACACGAGGAGGATGCGGAGGGCGGCTTCTTCGATCGAATAGTGGACCAGGAGGTAATACGCGCGATCGAGGAGCTTCCGGAAGACTTCCGCGTGCCGCTTGTTCTGGCAGACCTCGAGGGGATCGGCTACCAGGAGATCTCCGAGCTGCTGGAGATCCCGGTCGGCACGGTCAAGTCACGTCTCTTCAGGGCAAGGCGAAGGCTACAGCAGAAGCTGTACCGATACGCCGTCGAGATGGGCTACATCCGATGAAGCCGAACCTCGCGGGTTCCTCGCCCGCAAGACTCGCAGCGACGGGAGCCAGGCGATGACGCACGATGAGCAGCCCCCCGGAGATGCGGTGAGCCCGGAAGGGGGAGGGAGCTTGGATGAGCTGAGCTGTGAGGAGGCGGCGCGAAACGTCTTCGAGTACCTGGACGGGGAGCTGCCGCCGGACTACAGCGAGAAAGTGCATCGCCACGTGGAGATGTGCCGGCGATGCTACCCGTACTTCAGCTTCGAGCGGGCCTTTCTCGACTACGTTCACGACCGTGGGATGAGGCCGGCGCGGTCGGCGGAGCTCGAGGAGAGATTGAACCGACTACTCAAGGACCTCGAGGACCGAGAGCCGTAATTGCCGGTCGGTTTTCGGCTCCCTAATATACCGCGCCGTTTCCGGGGCTCACGGCCCCACACCCGCAGTCAATCCAAAGGAAACACGGAGAACGCATGAGTTCCAGCGCGCGCGAGCGCCTCGGCCGTCTCCTGGAGGCACGAGGGCCATCCGGCTTCGAGACGGAGGCGGCGTCGGTCTGGCGCTCGTTGGCCGATGAATTCGCCGATCGGACTTGGAGCGACCTCTACGGAAGTAGCTTCGCTCAGGTAGGGGATGGTGGTCGTCCCAGGGTGATGCTGGCCGGTCACATCGATGAGATCGGCCTGATGGTTCACCACATCGACGACAAGGGCTTTCTGTACGTCAAGGAAGTCGGGGGCTGGGATCCCCAGGTGCTGGTGGGCCAGCGGGTAGAGATCCTCGCCGCCGGCGGGGCCGTCCCCGGGGTCATCGGCCGTCGGGCCATACATCTCATCGAGCGCTCGGACCGAGAGAAGGCCGTGAAGCTCAAGGACCTGTGGATCGATGTCGGCGCGACGAGCGGCGAGCAGGCGAGGGAACGGGTGGCGGTCGGCGACGTGGCCGTTATCCGCTCCGATACGCTCGAGCTCGGCACCGACCGCGTGGCCGCCCGTTCCATCGACGACCGGATCGGCGCGGTCGTCGCGCTGGAGGCGCTGCGTCTTGTCGCCGAAGGCGAGGCCGCCGCGGATGTGATCGCCGTGGCCACGACGCAGGAGGAGGTCGGATGGGCCTCGGGGGGTGGGGCGCGCACGAGCAGCTTCGAGTTGGCTCCGGACGTGGCGGTCGTGATCGATGTCACCCACGCAACGGACCACCCGAGTCTGGACGCCAAGGAGCACGGCGAGATCAAGCTCGGCGAGGGCCCGGTCCTTTCCCGCGGCGCCGTCGTGAACCAGGTCGTGTTCCGTCGCCTCGTCGAGGCCGCCGAGCGCGAGAAGATCCCGCACCAGGTCCAGGCGTCCCCGGCGGGGAGCGGGACCGATGCGGACGCGATCTTCACCTCGAGATCGGGGGTGGCGACGGGGATCGTATCGATCCCGAACCGGTACATGCACTCGCCGAACGAGATCGTGTCGATGGGGGATGTCGAGCAGGCGGCCGCGCTGATCGCGAGCTTCATCCGCGCGCTCGAAACAGACACGAGCTTCATTCCGATCTGACCCGTTTCGCCTCGGGGGTGCCGACCGCAGATGCCAGCCACAGCCAACGTGCCCAGCCGAGCCGCCGAAGACTATCTCAAGGCGGTGTACAAGCTGCAGCGCAGCGGGTCGCCGGTCTCGACGACGGCGCTGGCGGGGAAGCTGGACCGGTCGGCAGCGTCCGTGACCAACATGGTCAAGAGCCTGGCCGACCAGGGGCTGTTGGAGCACGTGCCCTACCACGGGGTCAGCCTCACGGAGGCCGGGGAGCTCTTCGCGCTTCTCATCATCCGCCGGCACCGCGTGATCGAGCTCTATCTCATCGAGAAGCTGGGATACACCTGGGATACGGTGCACGAGGAGGCGGAACGCCTCGAGCACGCGGTCTCCGATGAGTTGGTGGACCGGATGGCCGCGGCATTGGGCGATCCGGATTTCGATCCGCACGGCGCCCCGATCCCGACGTCCGAGGGAACGATCTCCGAGCGCCCGCTGCAGAAGCTGTTGGAGCTGCGCCCGGGTGAAGCGGGCGTGGTGCGCCAGGTTGCCGACAACGACTCCGGCCGACTGTTGCGGCTCGCGAAGCTCGGCCTGCGCCCCGGAGCGCGCGTCGTTCGCGGCGAAGACGCGACCGCCGGACAACCATTCCCGCTGAACGTCGAGGGAGAAACCGTGTCGCTGGATCCCGACCTCGTCGAGGCGGTCTTCGTGGAGCGGTCCGATGGCTAGCGAGCGGAAATACAAAGCGGACGGAGATGCCTGGAGCGTCCGGCTCGGAGAGGCCTCCGAGCGCGAGGGCTTTCGAACCCTCCTCTTCTTCTGCGTGACGACGAATCAGCGGCCGTACCGGGTGGTCGAGGTACCCGAGAATCGCCTCGCGGATCAGGAGGCGGTGAACGAGCTGGACGATGGGGCTCTGGAGGAGCTGTTCCGAACCTCACGCTCCATGGGGTATCCGCCGGACTTCGAGTAGCGTGGGTCGCGTCCCCTGTCGCACGTAGATCTCCACCTCCATTCCATCGCCTCGGATGGCACGACGTCGCCCGCCGAGGTGGTCCGCCACGCCTCCTCCGCGGGTGTCTCGGGCATCTCCCTGACCGACCACGACACCTTCGATGGGCTCGACGAGGCCGCCGAAGAGGCGCACCGGCTCGGCCTCTCCTTCCTGCCCGGCGTGGAGATCTCGGCCAACGAGCCCAACCGTTCGGTGCACATCCTGGCCTACGGCATGGATCGAGAGGACGTGGGTCTGGCCGACTTCCTCTCGGCGCTCAGCTCGGATCGCGTGCGGCGCGCGCGGGAGATGGTGAAACGGCTCAGAGCGCTCGGCGTCCGGCTGGACTACGAGGCCGTGGAGCGAGAGTGTGGCCGGGCCGCCCCGACCCGGGCTCACGTCGCTCGAGCCCTGCTCGCGGAGGGCCGGGCCCCTGACCTGGATGTCGTCTTTCGGCGCTGGTTGGGGCGGGGAAGGCCGGCGTTCGTCGAGAAGATGCCGACACCGCCCGCCACCGTGTTCGAGCGCGTGCACGCGGCCGGTGGCGTCGCGATCCTGGCCCATCCGGGTCGCGCACACGGCGAACGAGAGATCGTCCGTTGGCGCGCCGAGGGCTTGGACGGCGTCGAGGTGCTTCACCCGCTGAACAGAACCAACGTCAGGGCCCGGCTCCAGTCGCTCTCTCGCCGCCTCGGGCTCCTGCGCAGCGGCGGTTCCGACTGGCATGGGCCATCCGGGTACCAGGCCGCCATCGGCTCCCAGAGGGTGCCTCAGGCGTGGATGGAGACGATCCGCGAGCGGGTCGCGGATCCGGGCTTCTAAGCGGGCGCCGAGGATATCTCGCTCCGCGAGACAGCGGACGCCTATCCTTGGAGCCTCCTCGCTTCGCTGCGGGGTCTCCTCAGGGCGTCCGAATGCTCGCTCCCGAGATATCGGCGGCGCTCGGTGAGGTAGAGGGCGTTCGTCGCCAGCTTCACGAGTGGCGCAGTGGTGAGCGGTTCGCGCCCTCGCGGCAGCGACCCTACATAGAGGCAGCCGCCTCTACATGTACAGGTGTACAGGTAGAGGAAACGGGCAGCGGGGCTTGAGCAGCGGTCGTTGCGGAAAGGTGGCGGATCCGGAAGCGCCTAGCCAGCCTGGTCGACCGCGTCGAGCGTCGCCGCTTCGCTGAGACCCGACTCCGTCACCGCCGGCTCGCGGTGTGAAGCACCGGCTCCGGGCTCTTCCTGCTCGACCAGCCAGCGCTCGGCATCGATCGCCGCCATGCAGCCGGTTCCGGCGGCGGTGATGGCCTGCCTGTACACGTGGTCCTGGGCGTCGCCGCAGGCGAACACACCGGGGACGTTCGTGCGCGTCGAGTCGGCGGCCGTACGGATGTAGCCGAGCTCGTCCATCTCCAGCCAGCCCTGGAAGACCTCCGTGTTCGGCGTGTGGCCGATCGCCAGGAAGAAGCCCTTCACCGCGAGCTCGGAGGTCTTGCCCGTCCGCACGTTCCGGATCAGGGCTCCCTCGACTTCCACCTCGCCGAGAACGTCCTCCACGACCGTATCCCAGACAACCTCGATCTTCTCGTTCGCCAGTACCCGATCCTGCATGATCTTGGAGGCCCGGAGCTCGTCTCGCCGATGGATCACGTGGACACGTGACGCGAACCGCGTGAGAAAGAGGGCCTCCTCCATCGCCGAGTCTCCGCCGCCGACGACGGCGACCTCCACGTCCTGAAAGAAGGCGCCGTCGCAGGTCGCGCAGGACGACACGCCCCGACCCAGCAGCCGCTCCTCGTTCTCGAGTCCGAGGTACCTGGCGGAGGCGCCCGTCGAGATGATCAGGGTTTCTGCGGTGACCGGCGTGCGCTCGTCCACGAGCAGCCGAAACGGCCGATGCGCCAGATCGAGCATCGTCAGCGTTCCGTATCGGAGATCCGCCCCGAACCGGCTTGCTTGCTCCTCGAACTTCATCATCAGCTCCGGACCGAGCACCCCCTCCGGGAATCCCGGATAGTTCTCCACGTCGGTGGTCGTGAGGAGTTGGCCGCCGGGTTGCGGGCCGCGGTATACGACCGGGGCGAGCTTGGCTCGGGCGGTGTAGAGCGCCGCCGTGAGGCCGGCCGGGCCGGTTCCTACGATCACCACCTGCTGGTGCTCCGCGCCGGCGAAGTCGACATCCTCTATGTGCATCGGCGTGCTCCCTCCCACTCGACTCTCCTGGCTCATGTTTCTGCCGACCTTTTCGGTTTCTGGAAGCGCGTCAGGAACTTCGGACTCCCCTTTCATTTATATAACAGAGATCGGTTCCGCGCGCGGGCCGATCCCGAACCCGACAGGTTGACAGGCGTGGAGCGCGTGGCCTACGATTTGCCCCGCGGCTCGGCGGGTTTCGCACGATGGCCTGAGAGGAAATGGGAGATATGAGCGGAACGACGACATCCGATATCGGTGCCGTGGACGTCGGGTTGACAGAGCTGGCGGCGACGGAGGTTCGCAAGTTCTTGGAACAAGAGAGTTTGAGCCTCGATTCGGCCGGCCTGCGCGTCAGCGTCCGGCCGGGTGGATGCTCCGGCTTCGAGTACGGGCTGGACATCGAGGAGGATCCGCGGGAGGACGACTTCGTCGTGCCATCCCAGGGCATCCGGCTGTTCATCGACCCGTTCAGCGCCCAGTACCTCGGCGGCGTCGTCATCGACTACCACTCCAGCTTCCAGGGGTCCGGCTTCTCCTTCGAGAACCCCAACTCGACGGGTGGCTGCGGCTGCGGAAGCTCCTTCTCCGCC
>JBDHFW010000100.1:0-17206 GCA_039590175.1 Gemmatimonadota bacterium
CCTAAAGGCCCGCAGGAGACTACTGCGTTGATAGGCGGCAGGTGTAAGGCGTGCGAGCGCTTCAGCCGAGCCGTACTAATAGGCCGTGAGGCTTGATCCCCTTCCTCTCTTTTAAGGAAGGGTTGTGACTCCGCGTCTCGCGCCCCGGCGCGCGACGGCCATTCGCTCACCCTGTTGATAGTTGTCCGTCGGCCTAGGTCGGCGGACGGACGATTTGCCGGTGGCTATAGCGAGGGGGAAACACCTGGTCCCATCCCGAACCCAGCAGTTAAGCCCCTCAGCGCCGATGGTACTCGGGCGTAAAGCCCCGGGAGAGTAGGTCGCTGCTGCCGACACAGCCGATACGGAACCGAATACAGAACAGGAGTCGACGGGCCATGACCGCAGCATTGATGATGATAGCAGCACTCGCGCTGACGAGCGGCGTGGCGGCGTGCGCCACGGAGCAGGGCGGGGCCGAGGGGACATCGGCCGAGGTGGCGCTCACCCAAGACCCCACGGCGGAAGAGGGGGCTACCGAGCTCGGCACCCAAGATCCCTCCGCCGATGAAGCGGCAGCCGACCAGGAGGAGCCCCAAGAGCAGGAGGAGCCGCCGGTTCGTCAGCCGAGGCGGGATGTCCAGGCCACCATCGACACCTACCTGGAGGCCGATCCGGGGCTGTCGAAGTTCTTCGATAACTCGGCTGGCTACGTGGTCTTTCCGGGCATCGGGAAGGCCGGTTTCGGAATCGGTGGCGCGCACGGGAACGGCGAGCTGATCGCTAAGGGCAAGGGGGCGATCGGCAAGGCCTCGATGACCCAGGTAACGGTGGGCGTCCAGATCGGCGGACAGGAGTACAGCGAGATCATCTTTTTCGCGGAGCCCCTGGATTTGGAGCGCTTCACGTCGGGCGGCCTCGAGCTCGCGGCCCAGGTCTCGGCGGTCGCGATCACGGCCGGGGCGGCCGACGGCGCCAACTACAAGGACGGGGTCGTCGTCTTCACCCGCACGAAGAGCGGTATGATGGCCGAGGCCTCGGTCGGCGGCCAGGACTTCACGTACGAGGCGTACTAGCGAGGATCCGGCGGACGACGTCGCCCGGCTCGGCGGCTCGCATCACCGCGCCGAGCACTGCCACCCCCGCGCCGGTGGCTGCGACTTCGGCGGCGTTCGCGGGCGTGACGCCGCCGATGCCGACGGCCGGAAGGCCGCTCGCTCGCATGACCTCGCGGACCCGTTCCGCCCCGATCGCCTCGTCCGCCAGTCCCTCCTTGCTCTCGGTGCCGAACACGGCACCGATGCCGAGATAGCTCGCTCCGGCGGCGGCGGCCCGTCGACCCCGCTCCGGGTCGTCGGTGGAGTAGCCGATGAGCAGCTGGGTTGGGGCGATCCTGCGGGCTGCGACGATCGGGATGTCCTCCGGACCCAGGTGTACGGCGTCGGCCTCGAGGGCCACGGCGACGTCCACGCGGTCGTTCACGACGAACAACGCGCCGTGCCGGCGGATTGCGGGAAGCAGCTCGAGGCCCTGTTCGTACAGCTCCCGGGACGACGCGGCCTTGTCGCGCAGCTGGATCGCCGTAGCCCCGGCGGCCAGACACTCCTCGACGACCTGGGCCAGCGGCCGTAGGCTCTGCGGCTCGGTCAGCACCATCAGCTGCAGGCGCGCCTGCAGCCCGTCCCCCGGGTCGTCGCCAGCATCCGGGGTAGGGTCCCGGGTCGTTCCGGACTTCCGGGCTCCGGGCATTCTCTTAGTCGCCGGCTCCTCGCTCCGCCGCGTCACGCTCCCGGCGGATACGGTTCTTCGCGTTGATGTGCTCCCGCTCGGTGCGCGTGAACTCGTGCGAGCCATCCGACCGGGCCACGAAGAAGAGGAAGGAGACGTCGGCCGGCTCGAGCGTGGCCCGCAGTGCCGCTTCCCCGGGAGACGCGATCGGACCGGGGGGCAGGCCGGCGTGCGTATACGTGTTGTAAGGGTTGTCGGCGACCTGCTCGATGTCGCGGTAAAGCAGACGGGCCCGCACCGAGTCCAGAGCGAACTGCACGGTCGGGTCCGCCTGGAGCAGCATCCCGATCTCGAGCCGGTTCAGGTAGACCCCGGCGATGACGGGGCGCTCCTCCCCGATCCGCGCCTCCTTCTCCACGATGCTCGCCAGGGTGACGAGCTCGCGCTCGGTAAGGCCCAACGAGTCGCGGCGGGCCAGCTCGGCCGGCCCCCAGAACGCTCGGTAACGGGCCGTCATCGCCTCCAGGATCCGGTCGGGCGGCGTCTTCTCAGCGAAGTGGTAGGTGTCGGGGAAGAGGTACCCCTCCAGCGTCGGTCCGGGCACGCCGAGCCGGGCCACAAAGACGCTGTCGCGGGTGAGCGTCAGCACGGAGTCCGCAGGCACTCCCGCCATCGCCGCTACACGCGGTGCGATCTCGCGCAGGTTGAACCCTTCCGGGATGGTGACCGGGAAGGTCACGACCTCGCCCCGCTCCAACATGCCGAGCATGTCGGCCCAGCTCGCGCCGGCGGGGAATCGGTACAGGCCAGCCTTGAGCGATCCCGCCGAACCCCGGAGCCGCGCGTAAAGGGTGAAGGCTCTCGGAAAGCGCACCAGTCCCGCCTCGCTGAGCGCGCCCGCGATCCCTCGGGCCGTCGCTCCGTCGGGGATTCGGACCTCGACACGATCCGCGAGACCCTCGTCCGGCCCCGCGGTCGGCCCGTCTCCACACGCGGAGAGCAGGCTCGAGAGACTGAGGCCTACCACCGTCACGGCCCCTCGCAGCCGGAGGGCGCGGAAGGCACGAGGAGGTGCGCCGCTCACAGATCGCCTCCGGTCTCGGCGTTGGCGTCCATGTAGCCCCGGAGGAGGTGCGCCGCGGCCATCATGTCTTCCTCGCCCTTCCGTTTCCGCTTTCCGCGTCGCCCTGTCTCGGCAAGGCTTCTGCGGGCGCGCGCACTGGTCAGTCGCTCGTCCCAACCCACGACCGCAACGCCGGATGCCGCAGCGAGCCGACGCCCGAACTCACGCGCTTCGGCGGCCATCTCGCCCTCCGACCCATCCAGCTGGATCGGAATGCCGACGACGATCGCGGCCGGCTCCGACTCGCGGACGAGCTCCAACAGCTGTTCGGGAGGTTGGCGCGGTTCGCCACCGTTCTCGATCGCCGAGTGGGGGGAGGCGATCGTTCGGGTCGGATCGGAGATCGCGACGCCGATTCTGCGACGACCGTAGTCGACCGCAAGGAGGCGGCCGGTGGGTGTACTCAGTGGCCCTTGATCGCGTTCTCGATCGGCTCGCCGGCAATCAGCCTTTGGTGGATCGCTTCCAAACGGTCCTGCGCGCCGAGAAGGAACCAGCATCCATGCGAGCCGTCGGCCCGGCATTCGATCTCGAGAACGGCGATCGACTGGTCGGCGGCGCGGCTGAGGAGGCCGCCCAGAAGCCCCGTGCCGAGGTGACAGCCCGCGCTGCTACGCTCGCCGATCTCCTCTCCGCCGGCCTCCGGGAAAGCGACCAGGGACACGGCTGCCAGCCCCTCGTCGACCTGCTCGTATCGAACCGGGCCGAGGCCGAGCTCTATGAACTTCTGGCCCACGGCCGCCCAGAACTCCTCCGGGTTGAGCGCTTCCGGGCCCACGTCCGGCACGAGCACATCGTAGATGCTCAGGCCGAGGCCACGGCCGGTCTCACGGAGCGCCGCGATGCCGGCCTCACCGGCGGCCGCGCACCGATCCGCGAGGTCGACGAGAACGCCGGAAGGCAGGGTAACCACGCTATCGGGCATAAGGCTCTCGATGGTAAGTTCAGGGCGGTCGACAAAGCCCTCCGAGCCAAGCTAGATGTCGCTTCGGACGGCAACAAGGTCGCGTGCAGACGGCGACGGGCCGGCGGCGAACGGCTCGGGGGCGGGCAATAGGAGGTGGCTATGGTTTTCGACGATGGAGACGAATTCGTGCTGGGTGTGCTCGTGGGAGCGCTGATCGGCGCGGGTGTCGCCCTGCTGCTGGCGCCGGAGAGCGGAAAGCGGACGCGACGCCGGATCCGCCGTTCGGCCGAGGACCTGACCGACGCGGCCGGTGACACGCTGCAGACAGTCGCCGACGACGCGAAGCGGCTGGCCGACGACGCGCGTCGCGCCGCCGAGCGCTCGAGTGAGCGTCTGGTCGACTCGGTGGAGCGAGGCGCCAAGCGGCTGCGGGTTCGCACGTAGGCGGTGCGATCAAAAAGCCGGCCAGCAGTCAGCGAGATCAGGTAGCCGGCCAGCAGTCAGCGGGATCAGGGCGAATCACGAAGAGGTGACGCCCCCGGCGGGATCGGGCGCGCCCACCTGACGGCCCTCTCCGGCCCGAGTGCCCGGGAGGGCCGATCCGCATCCTGGCAGTGGACCAGAAGGAGTGGAGGACCGAACAGACCGGACGATGAGCGGCGATTCGGGACCCGGCCCCCGGGACGGCGGCGACTGGCGCCTCTGGTTGAGGCGAGTGATCTTCGGCCACGATACGGCCGCGGGCAAGGCGTTCGACGTCGTACTGATCCTCGCGATCCTGATCAGCGTGACCGTCGTCATGCTGGACAGCGTCGAGAGGTATGCCCTTCGCCACGGGCAGGCCCTTCGCCGGGCAGAGTGGGCCTTCACGATCATGTTCACGATCGAGTACCTGCTCCGTCTCTTCTCGGCTCCCAGCGCCCGGAAGTACGCCACCAGCTTCTACGGCGTCATCGATCTGCTGGCGGTGCTGCCCTCGTACCTGGCGCTCTTCTTCCCTGGTGGTCGGTATCTGATCTCGATCCGCATCCTCCGGATCCTGCGGGTGTTCCGCGTGCTGAAGCTGGCCCAGTTCGTGGGAGGCGAGCGCGTGATCATCGACGCCCTGAAGGCCAGCCGGCACAAGATCGCAGTCTTTCTCATCACGGTCTTGACGGTGGTCGTGGTAGTCGGATCCATCCTCTACGTGGTGGAGGGAACCGAGGCCGGCTTCACGAGCATACCGCGGAGCGTCTACTGGGCCATCGTGACCCTCACCACCGTCGGATACTCACGGTCGAAGGCGGCCCCGCGCACGTGCGAGGGATGTGGCCAGCGCCGCCACGACCCCGACGCCGTGTTCTGCAAGAGCTGCGGCCGCGAGCTCGAAGCTGATCGCGAGCTCGAAGCTGGCCGCGAGCTCGAACCTGGAGAAGGATCGTGACCCCATCCACCCGGGAGCGCCGATGCTGATCACGGAGCTGATCGAGAGAAAGCGGGACGGTCAGGAGCTTCCGGTCGAAGCCCTGCGGGCGTTTCTGTCGGGCTACATGGATGGAGAGGTCGCGGACTACCAGATGTCCGCGTTCCTGATGGCGGTCTTTCTGCGCGGCCTCTCTCCGGCGGAGCTCGCAGAGATGACGCGCTCGATGATCGCATCCGGCCAGCGGCTGGACTTCCGCGACGGCGGCCCTCCGGCGGTCGACAAGCACTCCACCGGCGGGGTCGGAGACAAGGTCTCCCTCATCTTGGCACCGCTGCTCGCCGCCTACGGCCTCCGGGTCCCGATGATGTCGGGGCGGGGGCTCGGGCACACGGGGGGAACGGTCGACAAGCTCGAATCGATCCCGGGTTTCCGGACGCGGATCGGTCTGGAGGAGTTCAAGGCCGTGCTGAACGAGGTCGGCTGCGCAATGATCAGCCAGACCGAGGAGATCGCGCCCCTGGATGGTCGCCTCTACGCTCTTCGGGATGTGACCGGAACGGTGCCTTCGATCCCGCTCATCGCCTCGAGCATCATCTCCAAGAAGGCGGCCGAGGGCATCCAGGCGCTCGTTCTGGATGTGAAGTGCGGAAGCGGAGCATTCATGGTCGACGAGGAGCGGGCGCTCGCGCTCGCCGGGACGCTCGTCGACCTGGCCACCGAGCAGGGATTGGAGACGCGGGCGTTGCTGACCGACATGGAGTCGCCCCTCGGCCGCAAGATCGGGAACGCCCTGGAGGTAGCCGAGTCGATCGAGACGCTGCACACGGGCGGGCCGGCGGACCTGCGGGAGGTCACGCTTGCCCTCTCGGCGGAGGCTGTCGTCGCCGCCGGCGCGGAGGAGGACGCGCTTTCGGCACGCGAGGCGCTGGAGCCGTTGCTCGACGACGGACGAGCCGCCGACCGCTTCGCCCGCCTGGTCGAGCGGCAGGGCGGAGACCCGCGCGTTGTCGACGAGCCCGACAGGTTGCCCGCCGCGCCGGTGCTGGCTGACCTGGAGGCGCCGGCCTCCGGCTGGCTGGCCGGGCTCGACGCCCGGCAGATCGGGCTGGCCGCCGTGGAGCTCGGCGCCGGCCGGACCCGCGTCGAGGACGACGTGGACCCTGCGGTCGGATTCGAGATCCACAGGAAGGTGGGGGAGGAGGTCGAGTCCGGAGAGCCGTTGATCACCGTGCACGCGGCGAGCGAAGATCAGGTCGAACGCGCGCGCCAGAGGCTGAGTGGGGCGATTTCTATCGAGGAGGCGGAGCCTCCCGCGAGGGCGACGGTCCGCTACCGGGTCACGGCGGAAGGCACGACGTCTCTCTGAGTCTCTCTGAGTCGACGCGTGCCGGCCGGATGACGGTCGACCCGAAGTCCGCCTACCAGTCGAAGTCCTCGGTGATCTCGGGCAGGGAGTCGCCTCTGGCCCGCTGCCGGATTCCCCACGGCAGGTGGAGGTCACAGCTCTCCACCGGCTCGGTCCCCGAGACGTAGATCTCCGTGTAGGTTTGGTCGATCGGACACCACTGCGTGGCCAGCAGGCCGGTAGCCGGATCCACCCGCCGCTCCACCAGACCCTCGGGGCGCTCCCAGGGCTCGGGAGCCTCTCGATCCCGGTAGTAGGCGATGAGCGCCGGCGCCGCGGTGGATTCTGACCGGGCGATCGAAGCCTATCCAGGTGATCGCCACCAGGTCCGGGGTGAAGCCTACGAACCAGGTGTTCGTGGCCTCGTTGGTCGTTCCGGTCTTGCCCGCCGCCGGGATTTCGGGCGGAAGTCCCAGCCGGCGAACGGCCGTACCGGTCCCGCGGGGCGCGTCGACGACGTCCTGCAGCATGTCCGTCATCACGAACGCCGTCTGCTCCTCCAGCACACGCTCTCGCTCTGGCCGGCTCTCCCAGATGGTCTGGCCGTCCGAGTCCTCGATCCGGAGGATCGGTCGGGCCGAGACGCGGGTTCCCAGGTTGGCGAAGGTGGTGTACGCCTCCGCGACCTGAAGCGGGATCACGGACCCCGCACCGATCGAGACCGAGGCCACGCGAGGCACGTCGGTTCGGATGCCGAGGCGCCGCGCCGTCTGCGCGACGGTCTCGAGGCCGATCCTGAGACCCAGCTTGACGGCCACCACGTTGATGGAGCGGAAGAGGGCCTCACGGAGCGTGATCGGTCCGAGGAAGCTGTCCGTGAAGTTCTTGGGGGAGTAGATCTCGCCGGTCACCAGCTCGACCTGGATGGGCGTGTCGTAGATGACCTCGGACGCCGGTATCCCGCTCTCGATCGCAGCCGTGTAGACGAACGGCTTGAACACGGAGCCCGGCTGCCTCAATGCTTGGTTCACCCGGTCGAACTCGGAGTCGCGGAAGTCGCGTCCGCCGACCATTGCCAAAACGCTGCCGGTCTTTGCGTCCAGGGCGATGAAGCTGCCCTGGATGTAGGGCATCTCCGGGCCCTGGAGGCTGTCCTCCGGCCAATCGCGTGTCTCCCGGTAGGTCGGAGCCGAAAAACCGGGCTGCCTCTCCACCCATTCGAGCTGCGCGTGCAGGGCCGAGTCGGCCGCCGTCTGCAGCTCCGGGTCGAGCGCCGTGTACACGCTAAAACCGGCCTCGTACATCTCCATGCCGTAGCGCTCGTATAGGATCCTGCGCACCCACTCGACGAAATAGTCCGAGGTCTCCGACCGACGTGCGCCCTCACGCAGGAGGATCGGGAAGGCTTTGGCGAGCTCCGCTTCCCGCCGGGTGACCATCCCCTGCCCCGCCATGAGCTCGAGGATGAGGTTGCGCCGGGCCAGCGCGCGCTCCGGGTGGCGGATCGGAGAGTAGCGGGCCGGGGCCCGGGGAAGCGCCGCGAGCAGCGCGGCTTCGGGCAGGGTGAGCTGCGCGCCGTCCTTCCCGAAGTAATGCTGTGCCGCGCTCTGTACGCCGTAGACACCGTCGAAGTTGATCTGGTTGAGGTAGGCCTCGAGGATCTCCTCCTTGGTGTATGCTCGCTCGAGAGCGAAGGCCACCTTCATCTCCCTCAGCTTGCGCCGGACGGAGATCTCCCGCCGGTCGACCATCTTGGCGAACATGTTGCCGGCCAGCTGCTGAGAAGCGACGGTCCTCCACGGCGATGAACGCCTTGGGTACGTGAGCGGGCAGGGTTCCGTAGGAGACCGGAATGCGGCGCTCCACCGCCAGCTCGGCTAGGAGGCTGCCGTCGCCGGCGTAAACGCGCGTCGCTTCCTTGGCCTCGAAGGCATAGATCTGGGCGATCGAGGGGCAGTCATCGCATAGATGGTTCCAGCTCCCCCACATGAGGCCGAGGGCGAACGCAGCCAGGCCGCCGGCGATGGTGAAGATCAGCCACCGCTCCCGCCCCGGGATGCGAGCCCACAACTCCTTCAGTTTGTGCACCTTAGACCTTCAGGCTCCAGATTGGGTCCTCGAACGCTTCGCTCTCGACGAACTCGAACAGAATACCAGTACCGGACAGTCCGACGCATGTGCCCGGGCAGACCCTGACCCGCAACCCTGCAGCCCCTGCGAGGCCGGTCTCGGAACGACACGACCGTAGCCCCTTACCACTTGTCACAAAACCGACCCCTTCATACGTTTCAGGGTGCCGGTTAACCCAGGGTTTCTTGTAGCCGAGAGTACCTGGGGCGCCTTTTTCTGCAAGGCTAACAGGCGGTGCTGCGGGGATCTCTCGGCAACTATCCACGCTCTGAGGAAGAGTACGCGATCGACGCGAGCCGGCGCGTCCGTGTGCTTGCGCCTCGATATCACAGCAGGAGGTGGACCCATGTTGGCTGTCTTGTTAGGGCAGGCGAGAAGGCTGTCACTAGCCGTACTCGCAGGCACCATCCTGGCCTTTCCCGGCGCCGCTCAGGCGCAGCAGGCCATGGCGATCACCGGTAACGTCACCGACGACGCCGGTCAGCCGCTCGCCACGGTGAACGTCTACATCGACGGCACCGACCTGGCGACGATTAGCAGCACGGACGGCTCGTACTCGCTCGTCATCCCGGCGTCGCGAATCGACCAGCGGCAGTACGTGCTGGTCGCCGGCCTGATCGGCTACCGCGCCAGCCAGGAGACGATCACGCTGCTCGGCGACGATCTGACGGTCAACTTCGCGCTCGGGCTCGACCCGATCGGGCTGGAGGAGATCGTAGCCGTGGGCCAGGGCCTGACGCAGGAGCGTCGACGCCTCGGCGTGACCGTGAACTCGATCGACGCCACGGACATCGAGCTGTCGCGCGAGCTCTTCGCCGTCGACGCGATCGCCGGCAAGGCGCCGAACGTCCTCGTTTCCCGCTCCTCGGGCGCGGCGGCAGGCGGCACCTACGTCGCGATCCGCGGCCCCAAGTCGATCTCCGGCGGCACGCAGCCACTCTGGGTGGTGGACGGGACGCCGATCGACAACACGACGACCACGCTCGAGATCGATATCGGCGATCCCGGACCTGGGGGAGATGATGGGGGTGTGGACGGCACGGCCGTCATGAACCGGGCGATGGACATCAACCCGGACGACATCGAGTCGATCGAGATCCTCAAGGGTCCGGCGGGCACCGCGATCTACGGCGCTAGTGGCGCCAACGGCGTGATCCTGGTCACGACGAAGCAGGGCGCCTCCACCGACGCGGTGCAGGCCAACATTCGCTTCGCCTACTCGTCGGACAACGTGACGTCGTTCAACGATCTGCAGACCGGCTTCGGTCAGGGCGGTCCCGCGTCCTCCATCCACTCGTGGGGCCCGGCGCTGGCGCCGGGCACGCCGGTCTTCGACCACGGCGACGAGCTCTTCCAGACGGCGAGCACGTATGACGTGAACGCGACCCTGTCGGGCGGAAACGCCCGCACCAACTACTTCTTCTCCGGCGGCTACGTTCACGCGAACGGGGTCATCCGGGGCAACAACAAGCTGGACCGCTTTAACATACGGGTGAAGGCGTCCCAGGCCTTCCTGCCGAACTTCACCCTGACGGGGAACCTCGCCTACACGAACCAGTCGGGCGACCTCGTCCAGCAGGGCTCGAACACCAGCGGCATCTTCCTCGCTGCTCTGCGCACGCCCCCCGAGTACAATAACCTGCCCTACCTTAACGAGGAGGGTCTGCACCGCTCCTATCGGTGCACCGGCGCGTGCGAGCTGAGCCCGACGCGAAGCCGCGGGTTCGACAACCCGTTCTGGATCTCGAACGAGATCCTCAACACTATGGACGTGAACCGGACGTTCGGGAACCTGCGCCTCGACTGGGATCCGTACGGATGGCTGAACGTCTCGAACATCTTCGGCGTCGACTTCTCCGACGACGCTCGGTACACGCTCTTCCCGAAGACCTCGTCCACGGCGTCGAACGGGCGGATCATCCGGGCGTCGATCGGCCAGTACAACCTCGACAACAGCCTGTTCATCACGGCCACCGGCAACTTCAGCTCTAGCTTCATCGGCCAGTTCACGGTCGGGCAGAACGTGCAGCAGCAGAAGTACCAGCGGTTCCAGAACCAGGGCGACAACGTCGCCCCCGGCGGCCTGGACATCGAGGCCTCGGTCACCAAGAGCCCGACCGAGTACCAGTCGACGACGCGCCAGGTCGGGTACTTCGCCAACGTGAACCTGGACTTCGCCGACCAGCTGTTCATCGACGGCGGCATCCGTTACGACGGCTTCTCGACCTTCGGCGGCGACCAGCAGTGGTTCTGGTTCCCGAACGGGAGCATCGCGTGGGAGTTCACGCAGCTCCTGGGCGGCAGCAACGCCTTCAACTTCGGTAAGGTACGCTTCGCCTACGGCGAGGCGGGGCAGGATCCGCCGGTGTACTCGAACGTGACGGCGTTCCAGACAACCGTGTTCACGGACGGCTGGATCAGCCCTGACGGCCACTCCTCCTCCTACGGAGGCCAGGAGGGTCTCGTCAGCGAGCTGATCGCCGCCAACGAGACGATCGATCCCGAGATCACGCGCGAGTATGAGGCCGGCATCGAGATGGCCTTCGTGGATTCGCGCGTATCCCTTGGTGCCGTCTGGTACAATCAGAAGACCACGGATGGGATTGTCAACCTGCCGCTCCCGGCGAGCACCGGCTTCGCGTCCCGGCCGTTCAACGGCGTCGAGTTCGAGAACAAGGGCTGGGAGTTCCAGCTCGGCCTCGTGCCGTTCCGCGGTCGCTCCTTCACGTGGGAGATCGACGGCTACGCCGGGACGCTGGACAGCAAGGTGCTGGAGCTGCTCGGCGCCGAGCGGATCGGTCTGTCCGGCTTCACGTCGGCGTCCTCGTCCGTGGTGAAGGACATCTGCGGCCCCACCGCGGACCAGCCGTGCTCCTACGGCATCATTTACGGCGCCGACGTCCTCAAGTTCGGACGGGGTTCCACGGCCGACGTCGACTGCAACTCGGCGACGCCGCTCGCGAGCATCGACGACGCGTTCCCGAACGCGACCGCCGGCGCGAACTACATCGGTTGCGCTGGCTTCCCCGTCCCTGACGCGACATCGCGGGTCCTCGGCGACCCGAACGCAAAGTGGAACGGGGGCGTGCGCAACACGTTCACGATCATCGAGGATCTGCGCATCTCGGCGCTGATCGACTGGCGCAGCAACTTCGACATGTCTAACGGCACCCGGGGGGCGCTGTTCACCTACGGGACGCACATCGGTACGGAGTCCTGGCACGGCGACGGGCTCCCCTGGGTGTACGATGGCTTCGGCCCCGGCGCCGGAACAAACGTCGTGCTCGACGCCAACTGGGGGACGAGCACGGGAGGATTATTCGGTAAGGGCGGTACGGGCGGCGGCGCTACCGGTGAGGGCTTCGTCGAGAATGCCTCGTTCGTGAAGCTGCGCGACGTGTCGCTCCTGTACGGTCTCGGGGGCAGGGGTGTCTCGCGATTCCTCGGGTTCAGCCGGGTCGAGTTCTCGTTCACCGGCCGTAACCTCGTGACGTGGACGGACTACCGCGGCCTGGATCCGGAGACCAATCTGACGGGCCAGAGCAACGGGCGCGGGATCGAGTACTTCAACAACCCGCGCATCCGGTCGTACGTCTTCCAGATCAACCTCGTCCGCTAGGCGAGGACGGACAAAAGTCGGCGGGGTCCCTCGACGGGGCCCCGCTCGGCTGTGGCCATAAGCCCCGCCGTCGACGATCGCCAGCGGATGATCGGGGCCGATAAACGGAATCCATAGAGGAGCCAGACTGATGAAGCCTAGAATCGTAAGGGGGGCCCTTTGGGCAGCGATCCTGCTGCCACTCACCGGATGTTCGGACTTCGTCGCCCCGCCGGAGTCCGATCCGAACCAGGTTCCCGCCGCCAACGTGAACCAGCTCTTCGTGGGGCACCAGGTGAACACATGGGCCTGGCACAGCGGTACCGGGGCGCGCTTCTCGATGAACTGGATGCAGCAGCTCGGCGGCGTCGCCCGACAGAGCGCGGACCACGAGAAGTACAGCGTGAGTGAGATTGACATGAACCCGATGTGGAATCCGGCATACCGACAGGGCGGTCTGATCGACGTGCGCAAAGCGCAGTCGGCAGCCCAGGAGGCCGGCTGGACTCTCTACCTCGGCATCCTGCAGGTCCACGAGGCGTTCCTGATGGGGATGATGGCCAGCCTGTTCGGGGACATTCCTTACAGCGAGGCCGTCGACCCCGAGATTCGGAACCCGTCGCTGGACGAGCAGGCTTCCGTGTACAGCGGCGTCCAGAGCCTGCTAGATCAGGCGATCGGGAATCTCCAGAGCGGCGGGGGCACCTCGCCCGGAGCCAACGACTTTAACTTCGGCGGCGACGCAGCCTCTTGGATCGCCGTCGCGCACACCCTGAAGGCCCGCTTCCACCTCCACTGGGTGGAGGTGGACGGCACGAGCCGCTACCAGCAGGCGCTCGCGGAGGCCCAGCAGGGGATCTCCGACGCTGCCGACAACTGGAATGAGATCCGCAGCAGCTCCTCCGTCGAGTCCAACTCCTGGTACTTGTGGGAGCAGCGGAGGGAAGGGGACATACGCGCCAACGCCGTGCTGGTGGACCTGGTGAACGGCGGCACGCCGGCGGATCGCTCGGACGATGACCCGAGGGCGGCGCTGTATTTCGGGCCGGCCAAAGGTGATTTCGCAGGCCAGATCATCGGCCACACGACCGGCGTGTTCTCCACGGAGGGCGACCCGGCCGGAGACGCCTCCTGGCTCGCCATCCCGGGCCAGCCGGACTGGAACGCACCGATCGTGACGTGCACGGAGACCCAGTTCATCATCGCGGAGGCGCAGTCCGCCCTCGGCAGCGACGCCGCCGCGATTGCGGCCGCAAAGGCCGCGCTCGACTGCCAGGAGGATCAGTGGGGCGTGGATCTCTCCGACGTGAAGGCGGAGTTCGATGGCCTCGCCGGGCAGGCGTTGTTCGACAAGATCATGGAGCAGAAGTTCGTCGGGGTGTTCCTCAACCTGGAGGTCTGGAACGACTTCAAGCGCACCTGCACTCCGGCTCGCGATGCGGATCCAACGAACAGGGCCACCCCGCCGTACGTCAACGGAGAGATTCCAGGTCGCTTCATCTACGGGCAGACGGAGCGGCAGACCAACGAGAACATTCCGCCGGCGTCGGCGCAGAGCAGCCGGAACGACAACGATCCGAGTTCCTGCTGAGTGGCCCGCGGCCGGGTAGCGGCCGGCGCACAGGTAGGAGAACAGGGCAGAGGACGCCACGCCGCCTGTCTCACGGCCGGGCGGTGTGGCGTTTCTGTGTGGATGGAGCCCCGCAGGTGCGACTTTTCGCCGGCTCCGTGGGTAGAGTGAGTATAGGAAAGAACCTACGGAATCGAACGATTGAGGATAGGAGGTCTCCGATCGCTGCCCGAGGCTGCGCTGGAGTGGAACGGAGGTGAAGATGCCCGAACATCATTCCCGGTGGAGGACAGCTCGCTTGAGCGGCATGGTCCTGTGCGTCGCAGGCTCTCTCGCCTGCGGGGGCGGCGCCGCGACGGAAGCCGATCCGGGCAGGCCGCCGGCAGGGGAGCCGATCGTGGTCAAGGTCACGGTCAACAACAACATCCAGCCCCGCACCCAGGTCACGATACGCCTGCGGAGCTCGGGCGTGACGCGGATCCTGGGAAGCGTGAGCCCCGGGAGCGAGCGCACGTTCGACGTAGAGGATCCGACCCTGACCGGCGGGCACAACCTCACCGCCGACGGCTCCACGATGGCTCAAACCATGACGTCGCAGACGTTCGCGGTGTTTGCCAATTCATGGGTGGTGTGGACGCTGACGGGTAACCTGCTTCGCGTCGACACGCAGCTAGGCGTCGAGCCGTGAGGCTGGGGCAGGGTGGCGGGCGCATGAAGCTCGCACGAAGGATCTTCGCGACCACGCCCCGCATCGTGGCGGCCGTCGCGCTCGTGGCGGCCGCCGGGTGCTACAAGTACGTGCCGAGCGAGGGGGGCGCCGCCTCGTTGGTGCGGGGCGCGCAGGTGCGGGTGAGCCTGAGCCGGCCGATGGCCGTCGACCTCGGCGAGATCACCGTGAATGACGCCGTGGTGATATCCGGGGATTTCATCGCGCTGCAGGACGATGGGTCGATCCTGCTCTCGGCGTTCGAGACCCGGTCGGCCGCGGGGGCGGAGCGGGGCGGAATCGGCGAGACCGTGACGATCCCGGCCGACGCGATCGCGGGCGTCGAGAGGCGGGTGTTCAACGGGGTCGGGACGGTACTGGTCGCGATCCCGATCGTCGGAGGTGCGGTGGCGATCGGCGTCGCGGCGGTGGGCGACGGGGCCGGCGGCGGAGGGAACGGCGGAAACGGCCCGCCAACGCCGGAGTGAACCTCTCCTCGGGTCGCGATAAGTCGCGATCCTAAGTGCGATCTGGCGGCCGTCAGTCCGGTCCGACGCGGATGCGGATCGCGATGACGCCGCAGCGGTTCGTACCCATCCGGTAGCGCGTCGGGATCTCGGCCGGGCTCCGGTAGATTTCGATCAGATCGATCTCGTCGAGCTGGACTTCGTCCAGCTCGAACTCCCCCACCTGAGGCGTGCCGTCCACGTAGTACGTGGGTCGGCAGGCGGCAGAGCCACTTCCGATCAGAACCTGCTGCGCGCCGAACCGGTAAGGCGTAACCTCGACCCGCGGGATGTTTCGCAGCGCGTCGCTCGGCCGGTCGTAGCCGAACTTGAGAAGGTCTTCCCGCGTGACGAAGATGCCTCGGCCCGTTCGCATGTTCCTCGCGACCTCCGCCTCGTCCACCGACGGCGCCCGGATCTCCACCTGCAGGTCAGCGACCTGGAAGACTTTGTCGGCGAGCAGGAAGACGGCCCGAACCACGCGCTCAGGCTCGAACTCCAGCACTGTGGAGTTCACGCTGAAGCCGGGGTAGCGGATCGCGAGCGTATCGGTGCCGGGCGGGATGCTGTCGACCCGGAACTTACCATTCCCGTCCGTGATCGCGCCCCGCTTGGCGACCCTGAGGAAGACCGTGGCACCGACCACCGGCTCCCCGCTCATCACGCCCTGCACTTCACCGATCAGGGTGGCGGTGCTGTCCGTCGCCTGTGCGCCGGCGCGCGCCGGTAGTGCCGCGAGCGCCAGCAACAGCCCCGCCGCTGCCCGTTTCATCCACCGCTTCGAGCGTGCCGACATCGCCCGTCCTCTCATTCGCTCGTCTCTCGCCCTCGGGGGTCTCGGTTCGTCGCTTGTGCCAGGACCGCTGTTACCCTGGAGCGAGGCCGGTGTACCACCCACGTAGTCGAGCGTTGCGGATGCCGGCTTCCAGCCGGATCCGCCGCGCCGAGGCTGGCACGAAACAAGGCCAGGCTAGTAGACTAGAGTATTAGCCGCTAGCCACGGCTGCGCGACAGAGGCGGTGATACGTGGGCCGGACAGCGAACCCCTTTTCCTCTTTGTTGCGTGGTGCCGCGTTCCTCGTCACGGCGCTCGCCGTCATCGGCGCGCCTGCGAGGAGGCTCCCCGCCCAGGTCAAGGAGTCGGAAGAAGAGACCGGGTCCTTCTATGGAACCGTCCGCAGCGCTGAGCTGAGGCCCCTGGCCGCCGCCACCGTCGAGACCCCCGAGCTCGGGCGGATCGCGGTAACCAACCAGAAGGGCGAGTTCTACCTCCGAGACCTACCGCTGGGCGCGCATGACGTGCAGGTCGGCTATCTCGGCCTCTCCTACAATGCCGTTATCGAGGTCTCCGCGGGCGAGGTCGCCATCAAGCACTACAAGCTGGATCTGACGCTCGCGGAGCTCGAGCCGCTCGTCGTGGAGGCGCAAGCCGCAGCCGGCATGAAGATGCGCGAGTTCGTACGGCGCGAGGCCAGATCGGCCGGCCTCTTCTTGGACCGCGACGACATTGACCGCCTGGGGCCGTTGGTCACCAGCGACATGCTCAGCGGCCAAGCGGGCGTGGAGTCGCAGGATTACGCGAACGGTCGTCGAAGCGTCAGCATCGGGCGCGGCCTCGGGAACTGCCGCCCGAGCGTGATCGTGGACGGTTCACGGGTGCAGGCGTTCGGAATGGACGATTTCTTCCCGCAGCACATCGAAGCCATCGAGGTCTACAAGAGCGTCGCCCAAACCCCGGTTCGCTACCGCTCCGACAACAATTGCGGAACGATCGTGATCTGGACCCGGGAGACCTTCGACTAGGCGTTCCCGCCGACGACTAGGCGTTCCCGCCTCCTTGCCCCGGGACGGGGCGTCACCAAGCTTCCCAACCCATGAACGAGAACGCCTTTCCCTCCGTCGAAGAGCAGCTGGCGCGCATCCGAGAGGGCGCGCTCGAGATCATCCCCGAGGAGGAGCTGGCCGCCAAGCTGAAGCGCTCGCGCGAAACCGGCGTGCCCCTCGTCATCAAGCAGGGCTTCGACCCGACGCGACCGGACCTGCACGTCGGCCACGCTGTCTCAATTCACAAGCTTCGGACGTTTCAAGAACTGGAGCACAGGGTGGTCTTCGTCATCGGCGACTTCACCGCCAGGGTCGGAGACCCATCCGGGCAAAGCGAGACCCGGCCGATGCTCAGCGAGGCCGAGATCGAGGAGAACCTGGTCAC
>JBDHFW010000101.1:0-9010 GCA_039590175.1 Gemmatimonadota bacterium
ACCCGGTCCGCGGGCCCGGTTGTGGATGACGCGATAGCCCTTGAAGTTCTTGACCTCCCCACCCTGGGTCTGGATGGGAAACTCGACGGCGGTCGTACGGTCCGCGCGCTTGAGGAAGTACACGAGCCCAGGTTTGAGCTCCGGGATGTAGCGGGCCGCATGCTCGCACTGGTGCTGGGCGATGTGATAAGGGTTTAGGTCCTCGGTCTGAGGGCTCGTCACGGCAGCGATCTCCTGGCGGGGCGCGTGGAGTGCGAGAAAGACACGGGCAATGTGGCATGCCCCGCCGGCGAGGGAAATAGCGTCCCGGCAGGCGCGAATCCACTGTCGAATCTGGAGCTTGGCTTGCCAGCAGCACGCCACCCATTGGCCGAGATTATGGCCTCGGCAACGCGGATGTGGCCTACCGTCTCTACCGCTGGATTCCCACGCCGGAAGAACCGTCACCTCGTGGTCGCCGAGGCTCTGTACGCTCCTCCCGAGTAGGAGTCGGGAGCCCGGTGTGGGCTGGTTGAGAGTCCGGTCTCTATATTCCCTCTCCAGGTTGGTCCTAGAGACTCTCGGGCGTGGCGGCACTAGTCGCCTCGACGATGCTGGAAAGGCTCGACGATGCTGGAAAGGAGGGTGCTCGTGTGCGTAATCCCGCGACGGCCACCGCGTGTTGGACTGTCTCGTTGGTCGGGCTTTGCTCGGCGGGCTGCTCACCCGGCCCGGAACCGACCGAGGCGCTAGAGGAAACCATCGTCTACAGCACAATCCGGCCAGCGAACTGGGACCTGTACCTGTTCGACGAAGCCGGCGCCGCGCCGCAGAAACTGACGACCGATCCCTCACCCGACTACAACCCGGCGTTCTCGCCGGATGGACGGTGGGTCGTCTTCACCTCGGACCGCCACGGCACCGCTGACCTGTTCGTACTGGATCTGAATGACGCCGGCAAGCCCGTGAGACTTACCTCGAGCAACGCCATGGAGGACGCCGCCGCGTTTTCTCCCGATGGACGCTCGGTGGCTTTCGTCAGCACGGAGAGCGGCAATCCCGACATCTTCATCATGCCGTTCGCGCCGGAAGGGCCGGGCGCGGCAACCCGGGCTGTCAACCTCACGCAGGATGAGGGGGGCGACTTCAACCCCGCGTTTTCTCCCGACGGCGAGTGGATCGCTTTTTCCAGCAACCGTGCCACCCCCGACGACCTCTTCTGGTCGCCCGGGGCGCCGGACGACTACAGGGCCGGCGACGTCTTCGTGATGCGGTCGGACGGAACGGAGCTGCGAAGGCTCACCGATGATCCGGGCTGGGAGGGGTCTCCCACGTGGGGCCCCGATGGTAGTCTGTTCTTCTATTCTCAGCGCGAGGGTGACGCGGCGGAGCGTGACGCGATCTCGGAATCCATCGGTTCGGGTGGGCTGATCACACGGATCTATCGGATGAACTCGGACGGATCCGGGCTCGAGGCCGTCAGCGCGAACGGCGAAAGCGCCCTCTCTCCCGCGACCATCCCGGAAGGCCGCGTCGCGTTCTCGGCGCAGCGCGACGGCAAGTGGACGATCGTCTCGACCGAGGCCGACGGCTCCGACCCTAGAGCCGAGAGTGATGTGGAGCGCGATTACTGGGCACCGGCGTACGACCCGAACTCCGGCCGCATGATCGCATTCGGACCGGGAGAGACCGAGCCGGCGACCCGCTTCGAGACCGATGCGCCAGGACCATTTCTCGCGAACCACCCGCATAGCGTGGAATTGCCTGATCGTACGCTGAAACTGCACGCGGTCCGCGGCTATCTCCCGACACTCGGCCCGGCGGCGAGCGAGGTGGCGACGAGTGAAGGCTTCAGCCGTCTCGTGGTCAGCCGGCTGGATGGAACGGAAAAGCGAATCGTTTTCGACAGCGTGAGGGAGGATCGCTACCGGGGAGACCTTGGGGTGTTCGGCCCCACCTGGTCTGATGACGGCGCCTGGCTGGCCTTCGGCGTCGGCCTGCCGTTCTCGCCCGTCTCGGACGTCGACATCTGGAAGAGCCGCGCCGACGGAAGCGAAGCGGTGAACCTTACTCCCGATTCGGACGCCAACGACGCGCTGCCGGACTTTTCTCCGGACGGCCGGCGCATCGTTTTCCGCAGCTCGCGGGACGGGAACAAGGAGATCTACCTCATGAACGCCGATGGAACGGGTCCGCGGCGCCTGACGGAGACGCAGGCCACGAACACCATGCCGTCGTTCTCTTCGAGCGGGGACCGCATCGCGTTTGTCTCGACGCGGGATGGAGACTACGAGATCTATATCCTCTACCTCGAGGACGATGGGAGCCCCGGCGAGGTGCGGCGCATGACGAACAGCCCGGGCCGCGACATGCATCCGAAGTTTTCGCCCGACGACCAGTGGCTGCTGTTCGCCTCCCAGCGCGGGGGCTTCAACGATGAGGTGCCGCTGCTCCGGGTCATCTTCCAACCCCAGCCATACGGCGAAGTGTTCGCGATGCGCCTGGAGGATGGGGAGGTCTTTCGCCTCACCCAGAACAAATGGGAGGATGGACCACCCGCGTGGGGAGGTGTCCACGGCAACTGAGGCGCCCGATTCGTGGTGACTCAGCCGCGGACGAACAGCGCCGCGATATAGGCCATGTATGCCGCGACCATGAGGATCCCCATGAGCCGTCCGATCGGGCGCCTGAGCCAAATGAAGGCCGCTACCAGCAGCGCCGATCCCAGCATCACGGGGAACTCCATGGACAGGAAGCTGGCCGGCACCGGAATGGCGCTCGGGCTCACGACGGCTGCCACGCCCATGATGCCCAGGATGTTGAGCGTGTTGCTCCCGACGATCGTGCCGAGGGCCACGCCGCCACGCCTCTGATACGCCGCCACCAGCGTGGTCGCCAGCTCTGGAAGCGAGGTGCTGAACGCCAGGATGGTCAAGCCGATGACGGTGTCCGAGACCCCCAGCTGCTCGGCGATCTCCGCCGCAGCCGTTACCACCAGATTGGCCCCGATCGGGAGCCCGACCAACCCGGCGCCGATGAACACCACGATCAGCCACAAGCGGCTGGGCAGGCCAAGTACCCACTCGAGACGCGCGTCGATTTCCGGCGTCCGCTGGGCCTGGCCGGCATCACGTACCGCCATGCCCCATGCCACGATCAGCCCCGCCAGCAGCAGACCGCCGGCCGCCCGGTCCAGCGCCGCCACCAGGCAGATCCCGATAAACAGCAGGCTGACGATGACCATTACGAAGCTGTCGCGGCCCAGGGTCGGGCCGGCGCCAGCCAGTGGATAGACCGCAGCCGCCGCGCCGCCAACCAGAAGCATGTTGGCGATGTTGCTGCCGACTACGTTGCCCAACGCCATGCCGGGGTAGTCCGCAATCACCGCCTGCACCGTAACCACCAGCTCCGGCACCGAGGTGCCGAAGGCGACCACGCTCGCCGCCACCAGCGCCGGCGGCACATGAGCATGGCGGGCGAACGCTACCGCCCCCCGCACCAGCAGGTCGCCCCCCCACAACAAGTAGATGAGACCGCCGAACAGCGCGAGGTAGGTGGTCAGGACGTCGCCCGCAGCCTGGCGTTCGCTTCCTTGAGTTGGCGGGCGAGACTGTCGATCTCCCGCTCGGTTTCCTTGTGTGCGGTGAGGTCCACCACAGAGCACAAGACGTGCGCGCCCGTGTCGGTGCGGATGGGGCTGAGCCCGATCTCCACGACGACCTCCGACCCATCATGGCGTCGGGCCCGGAACTCGTGACCTTCACCCATGGGTCGAGCGGCCGGATTCCGCGTGAAGCCGGCACGCAGCTCCGCGTGCCGCCCGCGGACATCATCCGGGACAAGCACTTCGACGGGCTGTCCGATCAGCTCTTCCCTCGCGTACCTGAACAGGTCCGCCGCGGCGTCGTTCATGAGCTCGATGATGCCGTGCGGATCGACCATGAGCATGGCGCTGGGCGCGGACTCCAGGGCCAGCCGGAACTGCTCCCTGACCTGCCTGAGATCGGAGATGTCGCGGGCGATCGCGTACAGCGTCCCGGTTTGCGCGTCCGGGTGCGAGGTCCACAGCAGGTGCTTGTATGTGCCGTTGGCGCAGCGGTAGCGGTTCTCGAAGGAGATGGTGGGAATGCCCAACGCCAGCTTCGCGACCTCCCGGTTCGTGGCGTCCACGTCTTCCGGATGGACGAACTCGGCGAACGGCCTGCTCACCAGCTCATCCTCGCTCCAGCCGAGGGTGCGCTCGAAAGCCGGATTGACGCGTTTGAAGTAACCGTCCGTGCCGGCGATGCACATCATGTCCAGCGATACGTCGAAGAAGGTATGGAACTCTCGCAGGAGCTTCATCTGCCGCTCGAGCTCATCCGCCATCTCGTTGAAGGTGCGGGCTAAGAGGCCGATCTCATCTTGATTCACGATCTCCGCCCGCGCGTCCAGTTCACCCTCGTGGATGCGCTTCGCGACGCCGGCCAGGTTCAGAACGGGCTTTGAGAAACGGAAGCCCAGGAGGGCTCCCAGCAGGATCGCGAACGCCGCCAGCGAGAGGCCGAGAGTGACGAGCTCCCGGCGAAACGCGTCCACAGCGGCGAGCTCCTCCGCTTCATCGAACTTGACGATCACCCCCCAGCTCGTCTCCGGCAGGAAGCGCGTGGCCATCCAGACCGGCTCCCCGCGATAGTCCGTGGCATCGTCCCAGTACCGGCCCTCCTCGCCCGCCCAGACCCGCGCGAGGGGATCGCTCATGTCGTCCAGTGATAGGGGGAGGGGGCGCTCGGGTCCGGGATGCCTGAGGTGGAGGAGAAAGGGCGATCCACCCACCTCCTGCATCAGGATCATCGTCTCGCCGGTATCTCCCAGTCCCTCCAGATTGCCGGCCAGTTCGACGACCTCGCGGCCGTTCAGCACGATTTGAAGGGCGCCTAGCCGATCTCCCTCCACGTACAGATCCACCGAGATGCCCACCAGGAGCGTCTTCTCACCTGGCGCCGCGACTCCCTGATATCGGACGCCGTCGCCCAGGTCCACGCCGCCGTCGGAGATGGATTCACGAAACCGAGCCGCCGCCGCTTCGGCACCCGGTCCGCGGTTCGCGGAGGCGACCAGACGGTCCTCGATATCGTAGATCGCGAGGTAGTTGACCGTTTCAACCGAGCCGAGCGCGTCGGTCAGGATTCGCTCGATGAGGTCCCGAGCTGCGGCTGGTGCGGTGCGATTGTAGTCTCTGAGGCTCAACCGCAGCTGGGTTCGGCTGGCGATCAGGTGGGCACGGTCCTGCCAACCCAAGATGATGTTGTCGAGACCTTCCTTCTTGGTCTCGGCAAGCCCCTCGAGCTGCTCCAGGGTGCCCTCCCTGAGCAGGCCACGGGCGCTTCGGTAAGTGAACGCACCGAGGGCTAGCATGCTGCCCAGGGACACTGCCACGAGAGCGAACACGAGCTTGGTCCTCATGTCCATGCCCGACCATAGGATGCCAGCGGGCACATCGCCACCTTGAGGGCCCCGGTAGCGGACCCCGGACCTCAAGGGCCCCGCCCTCGCAGCGGACTCTCTTCATGTGGTGGGCGAACTCAGAGGGCGACCGAGAAAGGACTTCGGCGAGACCACCTGGAAAGGACCGCGATCGTGCGGCCCGCACCTCATTATCCTACCGTTGTCGCTTACAGATCTCGCCCCTGTCGCGGTTTTCTCATCTGATCGCCCGCGCTCGGTAAAGGAGCAAGAGCATGAAACCGCGCATTCTCGTCACCTCGGCGGCAGGGCACACGGGGTCGGTAGCGGTGACCCAGCTTCTGGAGGACGGGTTCCCGGTGCGGGCCTTCGTACGCCGCCAAGACGGGCGCTCTGGCCGCCTCGAGGAAGCCGGCGCAGAGATCTTCGTCGGAGACCTGTTCGACATGCGGGACCTCCGGAGGGCGCTCGTGGACGTCCAGCGCGCCTATCACGTGCCGCCGTTCGCCCCGAACCTGCTGCATGGCTCCATACTCTTCGCCCTAGCGGCCGAGGAAGCCAAGCTCGAGGTCGTGGCGTTGATGAGTGGCTGGAACCCGCATCCGGTCCATCCGTCGATCGTCACGCGCGAGCACTGGCTCGCCAACAACATCTACCAGTGGATGCCTACGGTGGATCTCATCCACGTCAACCCGGGCCTGGTCGCCTTCACCTACTTCCTCGGCCTGCCCGCCGTCATCCACTTCGGGATGCTCATGCTTCCCTTCGGGGACGGCCTAAACGCGCCGCCCTCGAACGAGGACATCGGCTCGGTTGCGGCAGGAGTCCTGGCAGAGCCCGCCCGGCACATCGGCAAGAGCTATCGCCCCACCGGCCCGCGACTCATCTCCTGCCACGATGTGGCCGCGAGCTTCGGACGGATCCTGGGGCGAAGAGTCCGCTATCGGGACGTTCCGACCCGGATGCTCCTCAAGGCCGCCAAGGCACAGGGCTTTCCATCCCCCTTCGAGATGGCTCAGATACGCCGCTTCGCGGAGGAGGTGCGGGGCGGGACCTACGCCGTCGGTGCGCCGACCGATCATGTCGAGCAGGTTACTGGACGGGGCCCGGAGGAGTTCGAGGTCACCGCCCGGCGCTATCTGCAACACCCCGAACTCGTGATCCCCGGATTCGGGGCGGGAAGCAAGCTCGGCGCGTCATGGCTCATGCTCAAGACGATGCTGACGCCGGCACCCGACCTCGACGCCTGGGAATCCGAGCGTGGGTACCCGCTGCTGGCGGAGCCTCTGCTGGCTCACGACAGCGAAGAGTGGCGAGTCTCAGCCGAGCAGAAGCGATTAGTGTTGCTCGATCCGGGTAGTGAGCCGCTCTCTCGAGCCAACTAGGCTGCCGGGGGGAGTACCTGCTACGCCTGCGATGGTCTCTTCTTGAGCAACTCTCGGAAGACCAAGAAGTGCGTCACGAGCAACAAGGGCACGATGGCGGCCGGGATGAAGTACGTGGCCCCGAAGTCGGCATCCGGTGTGAGACGGAAGCCAGCGTAGACCGCGTTCAGCAGATCGAGCGTGCCCCAGACGTTGAAGATCCACACCAGTAGGAGTGCGCCCGGCAGGCCTCGCCGGAGCGCGAGGACCGCACCCAAGGCGAGTAGAGCCGCAATCAGGTCTCCGTAGGCGGCGGGATTTGCGAATGCAGGATCTAACGCCGTCGCCGTAACGCCTGGGAGCAGGAACGCGAGCCCGATGTAGCGGAACCCATGAAGCAGCAGGATTGGCGTGAGAGCCGCGGTCCGCGACACCGAATCCATCCACGGCACGAGATACCATTTCGCGATCAGGCCGTAGGTGAGCAGGCCCAGAGCGATGCTGATCGGCAAGATGAACTCGTTCATGAGCGCTTCTCCTTGGCAAGCAGACTGCCTGTAGCTAGACGTTGACAGGTTTCACGACCGCCTACATAGTTTGAATCTGAAACTAGTTTGCCCGCTGCTTCCCGCCAGCAGAGGAGCTCACCATGCGACGCCTCACGCTTGCCGAAATCGGATCCCTATTGGTGTTCGCTACGCCTACCCTTGCGCAAACCGAGGTAGAGCCTGTGCCCTATCCCGAGGGGTACCGGCTGTGGACGCACGTCAATTCCATGGTCCTGTTCGAGAATCACGCTCTGGCCGAACAGTTCGGCGGACTCCATCACGTGTACGCCAACGGACTCGCTCTAGAGGGGCTTCAGGAGGGGTCCTACGCGGATGGTGCCGTCTTCGTCTTCGATCTGCTGGAAGCCCAGCAGAGTGAAGATGCTCTGACCGAGGGGGCGAGGAAGCGCGTCGACGTGATGCACCGGAACGCCTCGCGGTACGCTTCCACGGGAGGCTGGGGATTCGATACGTTCGCGGCGGACAGCCGGTCCGAGCGTCTCGTCACCGACGGCGGAGTGTCCTGCTACGAGTGTCACACGCAACAGGCCGAAAAATCGTTCGTCTTTTCGCAGTGGAGCCCTTGAGCTTGCAGGCGCTCCCCTGCACTCTAGCCGTTGTCGAACCCGACGCTCTTCAAGAGCTCCTCGAATCGAGGGTCGGCGCGAAGCGAGAAGCCGAGATCGAGGTGAGAAGCATTGCGCTGGGCCACTCTTCTTTAAGTGTGTTCGATCGTCGCCGGTCAGCCCGAGACAGAGCGCCGATGCTACGCCCATTCACCCAGGAGAGGAACTCAGACACATGAGCAAGCGGGACGATCGTCACCGACACGTTGCTGCGAAGCAACCGACCGTGGGCGAGCCAGGCCGAGGGCGGTTCAGCCGCCGGTTCACACGAGGCGAATGCGACGTGATCCTCTCGGATGTCAGTTGCGCTTCAGCCCATCGCGCCAATCAATAGCTTCGAGCTCGACCCGGACAGCGTCCTCGACGGCGATCACGGGTCGCGCCTGGAATTCGAAAGCCGGGTAGGTCGAGCACACCTTGTGAACGGCCAACGGATCATCGCAGTCCACCAACATATGTCCACCCCACTCGCCCACTCGCACGACGAACAACTCGATCTCGAAATTGGCCGGCGCCTTCCATTGAGTGAACACCTCAAGTATCCGCTTCTGGGCATTCTCGTATTCCGCAGGCGAACCTTGCGGGCGTTCGAACCAGCTGATCATGTACTTCATCGCCATGCTCCTTGATTGAGTTGAAACAGCCTTTGCGCGATTGGAATTCGTCGACAAGATCACTGTTGGGCCAAGAGTCGGCCAGGTAAGAGACATGGAACACAAGGCAGCTTAGGCCTTGCGCGATCACCTGCGGCGGATGTCTCAGCTCTGTTTCTTCGCCCTGTCTTTCCGGCCTAGATACGGTGGCGTATCCTTTTTGACTTCAGCATCGAACCCACGAGGAGGTAGAGCATGCCTAGTCGCAGCATATCGGCAGCCATCGTCGCAGTCGTAGTCATCCTGTCCGTCGGCTACCTGATCGGGCGCTCCTCGGCCGCTGACGGCCTGGCGGACGCGCAGGAGCTGTCACCGGTGAAGGCGAGCGATCGTGATTTCTACTCGCCCAACAGCGAGGACCTCGGGCCGGACGAAATGCGGTTGATTGCCTGTGG
>JBDHFW010000102.1:0-10524 GCA_039590175.1 Gemmatimonadota bacterium
CTCAGTCACCCCCAGGTTTATCATCAGGGTACCCAACTGACCAAACTTGACCTTGTGCTGGGCTTCGTTGGACTTCTGGCGGAAGAAGCTCCCCACGCTGAAGCTGCCGTCCACAATGATTGCCGTCCCGTCAGGCCCGTGACAGCTGGAAAGGGCACAACCTACGTCAGCGTAGATGGCATTTCCGTTGGCTGCATCGCCGTCCTTTCCGAGGTTCGAAGGGGTCCAGGAGCCTGTCGGATACGATCCGCTGGTCGTGAAATCGTACAACTCGTCGGTATCGATGGCCTCTTCCTTTAGGAACTTCACCAGATCCCAGACCTGCTCGTCCGTCATGAACTCGCTGAAGTTCGGCATCTGGTCGCCGACCGTGGAGTTGGTGTCTGGGTCGTAGGAGGCCAGATCGGCGTCCAGGTTGTTGGTGTCTGGGTCGTAGGAGGCCAGATCGGCGTCCAGGTTGCGGCGTCCCGTTGACTCCATGATGTCGTCGAACAGCTCCTGCGGCGTGTGTTCGGCGGCGTGCTCCTTGAGGTTCACGGACGAGACATTGGGCCGCGTCGTTCTCGGCGACCGGCTGATGTAGGCACCGGCGTTGGCGAGCAGGTCCCACCCATGGCATTGCTTACAGCGGTAGAAGTCCGAGAACTCGCTGAAGTGGTCTTCGTTCGCCCCGAAGTCCCAACCGGTTTCCGAGGCCCAGAACCGGTCGAACATCCGTCCGCCGATGATGCCGTCGGCAGCCGTAAAGCCTGGAGGGTCGCTGGGACCGGGACCAGGGCCGTTTCCGTTGCCGTTCCCGTTGCCAGGTCCGGTCGGATCGTCCCCGGAACATCCCGGAAGCGTGAGAAAGAGGAAGAGAGCGGCGAGGGCGTAGGACAACAACTGACGGACAGATCGATAGAGCATGGCACCTACCTCCCGGACCTGTAGATCCGCAAAAGTTGACCGGGCCGTCGGCAGGGCCCTCCCCAGTCTAGGCAAGATGGAACATCTTCATTATACTAATCAGTACGTTGAGTACACAAGTCTAACTAAGGTACCCATGCGTACAGTAAAACTGCTGGAGCAGCGGGACTGGTTGGACGCGGGCTTAGAACTGCTGCGAGTCCGAGGCATCGGCGGAGTAGAGGTCGGCCCGCTCTGCCGCCGGGTGGGCGTCACAAAAGGAAGCTTCTACTACCACTTCGAGAACCGGGATGCGTTCCTTGGGCGTCTGATCGAGCATTGGCTGGAGACCTGTGCGCCAACGCCGGGCAGCGTCGCGGAGTTCGACCGTGTGGCAGGACTGGAAGACCGGGTCCGAGCCGTGCTCGACTTCATCCGGCGGAACGATCTCGGGCGCTACGACCTCCCGATGCGAACATGGGCGACTGAGAATGTGAAGGCGCGTCAAGCGGTGGAGTTGATGGATAAGCTGCGATTGTCGGCCACGGCAAGGCTGTTCGAGGCCGACGGCTGGGCGCGGGAAGCCGCCCTTCAGCAAGCCCAGACCATGTACTATTTCATCGCGGGCCGGTATGAGATCGAAGGAAGGCCACCAACCCCGGAGGAAGGGGCCGACTTTGCCCGCATGCTGACCCGCATGAAACATGGAGGGTGCTAAACGGCGACGTACGGAACTACGAGGACGAGATCAGGAGCGTGGAGGGGCTAGGAGTGTGCCATTTTCTGTGTCAGGTTCGCCCTCTGAGGACCGTATATCGGGGCTTCGCGTGTATACGACGATAAGCCGGAATCCCGCACGGGCTATACGGATTCCGTAGGATAGGCTAGAGCGGGGGCTGGCCTTCCAAGCTGAAGGTCGCCGGTTCGAGACCGGTCGCCCGCTCTTACGCAGAAAGCCCCGGTCCACGGGGCTTTCGTGCATCATTGCCTTACGGTAGAGTCCCTGGCCGTCGTCGTGAAGACGCCGCGAGGACCACCGGGCTCCGCTACGCCACCAGCGAACCCATGAGGGCATCGAGGGATCGTGCTGGGCGGCCGGCGCCAGTCGGCGTCAGGGAGGCGGCTCGCTCTCAGGCTCCGCGGCAGAGACCTGGGGATCTCCGGGGCACTGGACCGCGAAGGACGTCTCGAGGGTTCCGCCCTGCTCGGTCACGATCACGCGGGGGTTGTCGCCGATGACCTCGCACTCCTCGGGCACACCGTGGAGCTCGACCGTGTGCTCGCCGGCCCCCAGGCCATCGAACCTGATCCTCTCGCTCAGGTTCGCCTGCCGTCCGCGAAACCCATCGAGCGTGACGTAGTAGCCCGAGCCCGGCTTGTCGAGCCTGGCGTTCATCCAGTGGGTTCCGTCCGACCAGAACCAGTCGCCGGCCAGCCGCCCCTCACCCGCCTGTCGAAGGACGAGCCGGCTGCTCCCGTTGCACTTCCCATTCTCATCGTGCAGCCTCTGCCGCAGCGTCAGCGAGGTGGGTCCGGCCTCGTCCAGCCAGAGAGTGTAACGGCAAGTCGTGCCGGGGCTCGCGTACACCGCACGGCCAACGGATCCGTCCGCAGCGGGCGAATCCCACAACGCCAGCACGACCGTCAGAGAGGGGCCGGAGGACGTTTCGAGCACGCCCGCCCAGGCGCCGGTGGCGAACGTCACGGGAGACTCCTGCGCCAGGCCGGCCACCGGTGAGCTCGCCGAGAACGCGAGGAAGACGCAAGGCGACGCCAGCATCAAGATCCGCCGAACTGCCTTTACTTCAATCACTTCGCACCGTCTCATCTACATCTGGAGAGTGCCTGCTTCGACCCCGATTGTAGGGTGGTGCCGCCCTTATCGGTAGTCTCTGCCCGGCGCGGCGAACGTCGCGGTTAGTCGGCGACGCCGACCGAGCGCTCTGGTTCCGCCGCCGCGCCGCGCCTCACTCGTCCCGCGTGAATGACCTCGAGCATCTCGTCAACATGGCAGACCTTGACGCGCGGCCGGCCCTCGGCCTCGCCCCGAGAGAGCTCGAACTCGTCCAGCGCCTCCCAATCCTGGAACGTAACGTAGTCCACGCGTCGCTCCGCCAGAAGCGCTTCGACCGCCTTCGCCGAGCGACCCTCAGGCAGCTCTCCGGCGATGCTCGCGGCGTCTTCGATCATGGCCTCCGCCGTCTCGGCGCCATCCGGCTTGTTCGTGCCGATCACGCCGCTGGGCCCTCGCTTGCACCACCCGGCGACGTATTCCCTCGGATAGCGCGCGCCGTCCTCGTCGACGACCCGGCCGCCCTCGTTTGGGATGACTCCCCATCGGTCATGGAAGGGAACGCCGGGCAGGGGGATTCCCCGATAGCCGATGGACCGGAAGACCAGCCCGGCTTTGATCTCGTCGTACTCTCCGGTGCCGCGCGGACGCATGGAGCCGTCCTCGATCCTAGTCAACCGATTCCGCTCGATTCGCACCTGCTCGAGCCGGCCCGCCTCGTCGCCGATCATCTCCACCGGTGAGACCAGGAATCGGAACTCCACGGTCCGGCCTCCGTTGGAGGGCGCGCCCCCGGAAGCGTAGCCCTCCAGGAGCTCACAGTTGCGGCGGACTGCGCGTTTCTCTTCGACGAGCCTTCGGCTCTCCTCATCCAGCTCGAGATCGGCGGGATCGACGACCACGCCGGCGCCCTCGAGCTGACCGAACTCCTTCAGCTCGACGCTCGTGAAGGCGGCCTGCGCGGGTCCGCGGCGTCCCAACACGACGATCTCGCGCACGCGGCTGGATCGCAGCGCCTCGAGGGCGTGATCGGCGATGTCCGTCGTCCCCAGCGCGTCGGGTGAGCTGGCCAAAATACGCGCCACATCCAGCGCCACGTTGCCGATCCCCACGACCACGGCGCGCTCGGCCGAGAGGTCGAACTCGCAATCCGTGAAGTCGGGGTGTCCGTTGTACCACCAGACGAACTCGGTGGCGGAGTGGCTGCCCTCCAGGTCCTCGCCCGGGATTCCCATCTGCTTGTCCGTGGGCGTTCCGACGGCGTACACGACCTGATCGTAGAGCCGCAGCAGATCGTCACGATGGAGGTCCTCTCCGATCGTGACGTTGCCGAAATAGCGGAACCGCGGGTCGTGGGAGATCTTCTCGAACTTGCGCGTAACGGCCTTGATGGATTGGTGGTCGGGGGCGACGCCGTCCCGCACCAGGCCGTACGGGGTCGGAAGCCGGTTGAACATGTCGACACGAACGTTCAGCTCTTCCTGCTTGAAGAGGGCCTCGGCGGTGAAGTACGCGGCCGGGCCGGCGCCGATGATGGCGACCCACAACGACCGCTCGTCGGTGCCGAGCTTCGAGCTTCCCATCCAAGTCTCCAGCCGCATCAGGGTTGGGCGTTGCGGCCCTGCGAATCAGAGGTACGGAACCGGCACGGCTTCTCGCAGGTTGAAACAGCTGATCGGAGTGATCCGAGCACGGCATCCGGATCGTGAATGCCGCGGCAATATACAAGGATTCGAGCGATGAAGGTACGCAATTGACCCCCGAGGACTATCGGAGTGTGGGACGGGCTCTTCTTCGCGATCTGACGGGCCGGTCAGCTTCCGACGACCCAGATCCCCGGGGCTCGCGTCGCGAGAGCCAGCGCCCGTGCTTGCTCCGAATCACCACATAACCCCAAGTTAGAGCGCGATTTCGACCGATCTCGCGCTGAAAGTGCGGTCGCAAGAAGCGACCGCAGGCCGGGCCCGGCCGGACGATCGAGCCGGAGAACGGGATTCGCGGCCGGGGACCGTCGGAAGGCTGCGGAGTACTACGCGAAGTTCGTGGAGCTCTGGAGGGACGCGGATCCCGTGCTCCAGCCACGTGTCCGGGCCGCCGAGCGGCGCCTGGACGAGATCTTCGCGGAGACGGGATAGGGGGAAGGGGCGGATGTTGAAGAAGCTCATACACGAGATGCACCGCCGATCGCTCTGGCAGGTGCTCCTCATCTACCTCGGCGCTTCCTGGCTGGTCCTGCAGGCGGTCGACACGCTGGCCGGAGCTCTCAGCCTGCCGGATTGGGCTCCTCCGCTGGCGCTCTTTCTCCTGATCGTGGGCGTTCCGATCGTTGTGGCCACCGCGTTCGTTCAGGAAGGCATGGGAGGCGAGGGGCCCAAGGCGGCGGGTGTCGATGCGTCGGTTGCCGCGGCCATAGAGGCCACCACCGAGCTCTCGGAGACCCAGCAGCCGACTGCGCCGAGTGCCGCGGTGCCGGAGCAGGGCGCCCGTTACAAGATCTTCACATGGCGGAAAGCCCTTCTGGGCGGGGTCGCCGCCCTCGCGTTGGTGGGCGCGCTGAGCGTCGGCTACATGGCGACTCGGACTCTGGGCGTCGGGCCGGCGGCCACCCTGGTCGCTCGCGGGGTTCTCGAGGATCGGGCCACTATCATCCTGGCGGAGTTCGACAGCCGCACCGGCGACTCCCTGCTGGCCAGGGCCGCGACCGAGGCGTTCCGGATCGACCTCTCGCAGTCGGACGCCGTGCGGATCGCCGAGCCGGCGTTCGTCGCGAACGCGATGCGCCGCATGGAGCGGGGCACGGGCGCCGAGCTGGACTACGCCACGGCCCGGGAGCTGGCTCAGCGCGAGGGGGTGGCAGCCATCGTGGACGGCGACATCAACAGCGCCGGCGGGACCTACGTGCTCGCCGTGCGCCTCACCTCTCCGGAGACCGGTGAGGAGCTGGCCGCCTTTCGCGAGACGGCGAAGGACTCGACCGAGATCGTACCGGCGATCGACAAGCTGTCGAAAAGGCTCCGGGAGAGGATCGGAGACTCCTACCGTTCACTACGAGCCGACGAGCCGCTCGAGCAGGTCACGACGGCCAACCTGGAAGCGCTCCGCAAGTACTCCCAGGCCCTGGATGCGATCGAAGCACAGGACCAGCTCCGGGGCATCGCTCTCCTCGAGGAGGCGATCGCCCTGGACCCGGAGTTCGCCATGGCGTGGCGAAAGCTCGGCGTCGAGCTGAACAACAGGGGCGACAGCCGTCAGCGCTCGGTCGAGGCTTTGAGCATGGCTTTCGAGTACCGGGATCGGCTCACGGAGCGCGAGCGCTATCTGACGATGGCCACCTACTACAACCAGGTGGCCGGAGATCAGGATCGGGCGCTCCAAGCCTACCAGAACATGCTCGACCTCGATCCGGACGACACGTGGGCGCTGAACAACCTGGCGCTCATCTATCAGTCGAGGAGGGAGTTCGACCGGGCGGAAGAGCTCTACACCCGCGCGATCGATGTCGACTCCACCTCCCCGCTGTACTATCGGAACGCGGTCTTCGCGCTCACGGGTCAGGGCAAGTTCGCGGAGGCGGAGGCCATGGTGGAGACGCAACGGCGCCGCTTCCCCGGGACCCCGTTCAACGAAGGTTCGGCCGCCCTCGTCGCGGCTGCCCAACTCGATTACGCGTCCGCGGAGTCCGAGCTTCTCGCGATGCTGGAGGCGCCCCGCCTGGACCCGTCTTCCCTCTCTTTCGCCCGGGGCAGTCTGGCGTCGCTGCTCGTGGCTCAGGGCCGGCTGGCTGAGGCGGCGGAGCACAGGCGCGAGGCCGCCGAGGCAAACGAGGCGCGCGGGATTCCGGGCTCTCTGCTGCAGAGCGCGCTGGGGGGTGCGTTCACGAATCTGCTGATCCACGGCGATACCGCAGCAGCCGTCGCAGGTCTCGAGACGGTTCTAGAGGCCAACCCGATCTCTGAGATTTCACCGCTCGACCGACCCTACTTCTTCCTCGCACTCTTTTACGCGGCCGCCGGGGACGCGGAACGGGCGAAGCGGATCTGGGCCGAGTACGATGAAGCGGTGGCCCCAGGTCTTCGAGGTAACGACCAAACGGCACGCCACTCGATCGGCGGCGCGATCGCCTACTCGGAGGGCCGCTACGAGGAGGCGATCAGGGAGTTCCGGAGAGCCGATGAGGAAGACTGCGTCACCTGCGTGCTCTATCCGTTGGCCCGGTCCTACGAGGCATCCGCGGAGGCCGACTCGGCTCTCTCGACCTACGCGCAGCTCCTCAGCCGGCCCGATCCGTTCCGACTGTTCACCGATCAGGGAACCGTGGCGCTGACGTACGAACGGCTGGGGGAGATCCACTACGAGCGCGGCGACTGGGACAGGGCGGCCGAGTACTACGCGAAGTTCGTTCAGATCTGGAGGGAGGCCGACCCCGAGCTACAGCCGCGCGTCGCTGCGGCCCAGGGGCGGCTGGAAGAGATCTTCTCAGCGCGAGGGTAGGCCCCCGCTAGTTTTCACTTCTGGAGGCGCTTCGGGGCCTCGATCGTCTCGTCGAGCTCCGGCCGGATCGCAGTCCGGGCCGGCGCAGGCCCAGGGGAAGGCTGGGGCGTAAGAGAGGGCTGGCCGAGCTGGGTGAAAAGAGAACACCCCGACGGCGGTCTCGCAGGAGAAACCACCGGCGGGGCGTCTCGACTCGGCGTTGGATGCGTGCGCTGTGTGACTCCGCGTCCCTAACCGACCACCCTTACGTACAGCATCCGAGGTCGCCGAGTAAGCCGTTTCTTTCTCAACATCATCATCCACCCCCCATCAGCATCGTCATCATCCGCCCCCCATCTATCTTCACGACTGCCGATGATCCGGTGACCTCTCCATCGAAGTCACCCGTTTAGACATGATCAGCCGCGAAAGGGTTGCATCACTCTTCCGGCTTGCTCGGTTCGAGCCCGTCGTGGCCGTTACTCGGCCCTGAAACACTTGGCCGGCGGGCAGGTAGTGAGAGAGTCGGCGGGCGCAGGGGCGCCCGAGCGGAATTCGGTTTCAAGAGGTAGTCAGTGCGTCGGAGCCCTCTCCTTATGACGGCGAGCCTTTACGGCACCGTTCCGATTCTTGCCGTCGCGGTGTTCTCCGCGCCGAACGTCGGCGAGCCTCCTATAGCCGCGGGTACAGCGGGTCATGCGCCCAAGTCGTCGGTCTGCGCGGCGGTCGCTCCGATCCGGATCGAGATGACGCCGACCCGGCGCGCCGGCGGGGCAAGAGCCGTCTACGAGATGCGGTTCTCGTCCTCGACGTTCGGCGTGACCGTCTCCGAGGCCGGCCACTACCTGTACGACGTGGACGTAGCGGTGACGGGGCTTCCGGAAAGGACAGGTGCCGTCTTCGTCGTCTGGGTGGCGACGTCGGATCTCTCGGAGTGGGTCAGCCTGGGCCCGATCACGAACGGCCAGCCGGTCGCCGGGCAGGTCGGCTGGAACAAGTTCATCGTGTTCCTGACTGCCGAGAGCTCCGCGGACGCCGAGTCATGGAGCCAGGAGTTCTACTTCTCGGCCCTCTCTCCAAGCTCGCGCATGCACACCATGATGGGTCATGGCCCGTTCTCCTCGGAGCCTTGTCTGGACCCCCGTAATTGAGGCGGAGCTTCCCAACCCCCACCTCGCGCACCTTGCCCCGGGCAGCGCCGCAGATGCTTCTCCCGCTTGTCGCCGTGGCCCTTCTCGGCCTCCCCCTCCGAACCTGCCTGGCTCAGACAGATCCGGAGGCGCGAGAGGGTAGGGGGCACACGAGCCACATGGTCTCCGACACCGGAGCGGCCGGTTGGCGGGTCCCTCCGATGGAGACCTCGATGCCGATGCTCCCGCCGCTCATGCGGCTGAGGCCGAGCGTCAGCCCCTTCCTGCCCGGCGAGGGCGTCGACGTCGCTTCCCTCTCCGAGGCGAGGCCGGGTCGGATCGTGGATCTGGCGGACGGCGACACGCTGGCCTTGGAGGCGAGCCTGGTGCGCCGGACGATCCGTGGGCGCACCTACATCATGTACGCGTTCAACGGGCAGCATCCGGGTCCGCTGATCCGCGTGTCGCAGGGCGCCGAGATCGTCGTCGAGTTCACGAACCGGATCGACCTGCCGACATCGGTCCACTGGCACGGCGTCCGGGTCGAGAACCGGTATGACGGCGTTCCGGGCGTGACCCAAGATGCGGTCCAACCCGGCGGTCGGTTCATATACCGCGTGCGCTTCAAGGACGCGGGGATCTACTGGTATCACCCGCACCACCGAGAGGACATCCAGCAGGATCTCGGGCTCTACGGCAACATGTTCGTTCGGCCGCCGGCCGCCGACTACTACGGACCGGCGAACCGGGAGGAGTTCCTCGTCCTCGACGACCTGTTGATCGACGACGCCGGGCTCTATCCGTTCGGCGAGGAGGCGGCGACGCACACCCTGATGGGCCGCTTCGGCAACGTCTTCCTCGTCAACGGTGAGCCGGACTTCGACCTCGAGGCGAAGGGAGGGGAGGTCGTCCGCTTCTTTCTCACCAACGTCTCCAACACCCGGGTCTTCAACCTCTCGTTCGAGGGCGCCCGCATGAAGGTCGTCGGCGCCGACATCGGGAAGTTTGGTCGATGTGCGGTTCGAGGGGGAGGGGCGCGCAGCGCTCACGAACCGGATCCAGGCGATCGATCACTACCTGGCGACCTTCGAGCCTCGCGTCGACACGCTCGCCGTCGTGGCGATCTCGGAGGAGGCGGCGGCCGAGGATCACGCCGATGCGTTCGAGATTCTGAGAGAGAACGCGGACGTGATCTCGGAGGTCGGCGGATATCGAGAGTACGTGGACCGCGCTCCCGACTACGGGCTCGAGCTGACGCTGCGCGTCGGCGACCTACCGCTCACGATCAAGCAGATGATGCAGCTCGACACCCTCTACTTCCCACCTGTCGAGTGGAACGACGCCATGCCGATGATGAACTACGTCGCCTCCAGCCGGGAGGTGACCTGGGTGCTACGAGACCAGGGATCCGGCGCCGAGAACATGGAGATCGACTGGCGATTCCAGGTTGGCGATGTCGTTAAAATACGTCTACACAACGATATGCGCGCCCTTCACCCGATGCAGCACCCGATGCACTTTCATGGCCAGCGGCTGCTCGTGTTGGCGCAGGATGGGGTCGCGAACGACAACCTGGTCTGGAAGGACACGGTGCTGCTGCCCACAGGGGCCACCACCGATATCTTGCTCGAACTCTCGAACCCGGGTCGGTGGATGGCTCACTGCCACATCGCCGAACACCTGGAGGCGGGGATGAGAATGGTATTCCAAGTGGAATGATCGACGTGAACCGAGGTGGGAGGTAAGGCGATGAGGTTGATGCGATGGGATGGGGCCACGCTTTCCGCGTGCACGGCTGCGGTGTGCTCGATCGCCGCTACCGCGGGCCCGCTCCGGGCGCAGGAGGCGGAGGCGACGCGAGGGACGCCTAACATAGAAGTACTGTCGCACACGCCGCTGGGAGCTCCGATGACAGTGGCCGATCTGGAGCTGGAGCAGGAGATCTCGAGACCCTATGCTTACGTGGCTCGCCTCCTCGACGCGGGATTCGACGTCATGGATCTCTCCGATCCGGCAAGCCCGCAGGTCCTCTACGAATGGAGGATCGAGAACGCCGACCTGCACCGCGGAATCGGCGCTATGGACGCCAAGTACTTCAAGCACGACGGCCGATACTACTTCGTCCAGTCCTTCCAGTTCTTCCCGGGCGGGCCGGACGGCGACCTGGGGGCGATCGTGTTCGACGTGACCGATCTGCCGGACGCCTCGAAGGTCAAGGAGGTGGGTCGCATCCGGGCTCCGGATTAT